>MEDL01000001.1 GCA_001724785.1 Acidovorax sp. SCN 68-22
AGGGTGAGGAGGGGCAGGCGATTGACGGCGGAAATGTAGGCGTCCAGATTCCCCAGGGGCGGCACCAGCGCCCACGGGTTGGCGGGTGCCAGCGCAGCAGTCGTCGTTGCAGAGGGGAGCTTCATGCCGTGATTCCTTTCGTCCATGGACAAATGTTAGCACTCTCTTGGAGAGACTGCTAATCGCCAAGTTCCCCACAATCATGTGGGACGGGGGCTATAGCGAAAATAATGCAAAAATAGGGCTCCAGCGCTTTTCCATCAACGGTAGTTAGCTATTGTTTTTGAAGCATCCTCCCTTGTGCGCGTGCAGCAATACCCAGAAAGTGCCCATGGAACCCCTCCACGCCGACGCGCCGCTCGCCGCCGTCACCACCACGGTCGCCAGCGCCGAGGACGCGCGCCGCCTGGCCCAGGCCGTGCTGGCCCAGCGCCTGGCGGCCTGCGTGCAGATCGAGGCCGTGGTGTCGCACTACCGCTGGCAGGGCGCGCTGCACGAGGATACCGAGCACCGCCTGGTGTGCAAGACCGTGCCCGGAGCGGTCCCCGCACTCCTGGGCCTGCTACGGGCCATGCACCCCTACGAACTTCCCGAGCTGGTGGTGCAGCCGCTCCAGGCCAGCGCCCGGTACGCGGACTGGGTGCGCCAGGAGTGCGGCGCGGCTTGAACCGGGCTACGCCAGCAGCGCCTGGGCGAACTCGCGCGCGCTGAAGGTTTCCAGGTCTTCGAGCTTTTCGCCGACGCCGATGAAATACACCGGCAGCGGCCGCTCCTGCGCGATGGCGGCGAGCACGCCGCCCTTGGCCGTGCCGTCGAGCTTGGTGACGATGAGGCCGGTGAGCTGCAAGGCGTCGTCGAAGGCGCGCACCTGCGTCACGGCGTTCTGCCCGGTGTTGCCGTCGATCACCAGCAGCACCTCGTGCGGCGGGCTGCCCATGCCGTCGGGGCCCGGCGCATTGCCGGCCTTGGCGATGGTGCGCTTGATCTTGCGCAGCTCCTCCATCAGGTGCAGCTGCGTGGGCAGGCGGCCGGCGGTATCGACCAGCACCACGTCCTTGCGGCGCGCGCGGCCGGCGATGACGGCGTCGTAGCTCACGGCGGCCGGGTCGCCGCCTTCCTGGCTGATGATCTCCACGGTGTTGCGGTCGGCCCAGACGCCGAGCTGCTCGCGCGCCGCCGCGCGGAAGGTGTCGGCGGCTGCCAGCAGCACGCTGGCGCCGGCCTGCGCCAAGTGCCGGGTGAGCTTGCCGATGGACGTGGTCTTGCCGGCGCCGTTCACGCCCGCCACCATGACGACGGTGGGCGTGAATTCGCCAATGACCAGGGGCTTTTCCAGCTGCCGCAGCAGGTCGGTGAGGGCGTCGGCCAGCAGGCCCTTGACGGCGGCGGGGTCGGTGGCGCGGCTTTCCTTGACGCGGCGCTTGAGATCGGCCAGCAGGTGCTCGGTGGCTTTCACGCCGGTGTCGGCCATCAGCAGGGCGTCTTCCAGCTCTTCGTACAGCGCGTCGTCGATGCGCGTGCCGGTGAACACCGTGGCAATGCTGGCGCTGGTCTTGCGCAGGCCGCCGCGCAGCCGGTCCATCCAGCCCTTGCGCGGCGTGGCGACCGGGTCCGGGAGCGCCAGCTCCTGGATCGGCTCGGGCAGAGTGGGGGCAAGTTCAGGGGCAGGCGCCGGGGCGGGTGCGGGCATGCTCGGCGCAGCGGCCTGCGCGGGTGCCGGGGCTTCTTCCCGGGCGGGCGCCATCGGCGCCGCCGCCGGACGGGCGAACGGGTTGCGCAGCCAACCCAGCCCGCCCGCGCTGGCGGGCGCCGCCTCCGCGGCCGGTGGCGCGACGGCCGGCGCTGGGGGCGCCGGATCGGCCGGTGCGGGGGGCGCGGCCGGTGCCGGGTCGGCCGGCGGGCCGCTTTCGGGGGCCGTGGCCCCAGGCTTTTTCTTGAAAAAACTGAACATTTGGGCGCTTCTTAGAATCACCCCATTCTATGAAACGCACCCTCACCGCTTTGGCCCTGGCGCTGTGCGCCCCGGCCTTCGTTCCTGCGCTTGCCGCCACCCCGGCCCCCGCTGCTGCCGTGCAGGCGCAGCCGCCGGTGCAGTTCCGGCTGTCCAACGGCCTGCAGCTCATCGTCCAGCCCGACCGGCGCGCGCCCACCGCCGTGCACATGCTGTGGCTGCGGGTCGGCTCCATGGACGAGGTGGACGGCGTCAGCGGCGTCGCCCACGTGCTGGAGCACATGATGTTCAAGGGCAGCGAGAAGCTCGCTCCGGGTGAGTTTTCGCGCCGCGTGGCCGCGCTCGGCGGGCAGGAAAACGCCTTTACCAGCCGGGACTACACCGGCTACTACCAGCAGATACCGGCCGAGCGCCTGGGCGATGTGATGCGCCTGGAGGCCGACCGCTTCGCGCACAACCAGTGGCCGGACGAGGAATTCAAGCGTGAGCTTGAAGTGGTCAAGGAAGAGCGCCGCATGCGCACCGAGGACCAGCCGCGCGCGCTCCTGTTCGAGCAGCTCAACGCCGCCAGCTTCATCGCCTCGCCCTACCAGCGGCCGGTGGTCGGCTGGATGAGCGATCTGGACGCCATGACGCCCGACGACGCGCGCGCCTTCTACAAGCAGTGGTACGTGCCGGCGAACGCCGCCGTCGTCGTCGCGGGCGATGTGGACCCGCAGCAGGTGCTGGCCCTGGCGGAAGCGACTTATGGCGCCATCCCCGCACGGGCCGTGCCGGTGCGCAAGCCGCGCGCCGAACCGCCGCAGATCGGCATGCGCCGCATCGCCGTCAAGGCGCCGGCCGAGCAGGCCTACGTGGCATTGGCGTTCCGCGCGCCGGCGCTCACCTCGCTCACCGCGCCCGCCGCCGCCGACCGCGACGCGCTGGCGCTGCTCCTGCTGTCGGGCGTGCTCTCGGGCTACGACGGCGCCCGGTTGGAGCGTGGCCTGGCCCAGGGCCCGGACCGCGTGGCCGACAGCGCCAGCAGCAGCGCCTCGGTGTTGGGGCGCGGGCCGGCGCAGTTCTTCCTCTCGGGCGTGCCCGCCACGGGCAAGAGTGCGGCGGACGTGGAGGCGGGGCTGCGCGCGCAGGTGGCGCGGGTGGCGCTGGAGGGCGTGAGCGAGGCCGAGCTCGCGCGCGTCAAGACGCAATGGGTCGCCAGCCGCGTGTACGACCGCGATTCGCTCCAGCACCAGGCGAGCGAACTGGGCAGCAACTGGGTGCAGGGCCTGCCGCTCGACGCCGAGGACCGGCTCCTGGCTCTGCTGCGCAGCATCGGCCCGCAGGAGGTGCAAAGCGTGGCGCAGCGCTACTTCGGCGACGACCAGCTCACGGTGGCCACGCTGCTGCCCCAGCCGCTCGCGCCGGGCGCGCGCAAGCGCCCCGCCGCCGCCGCCGATGCCGGCGGGGCCGTGCATTGAACGCGCCCCGCACTTTCAGGACGGTTTCCATGAATGCTATTCAAAAAATAGCTGCTCGCGCTTGTGCAATAAGCGCTGGAGTGGTTTTTTTCTCTCAATCTGCCTGGGCCCTGCTGCCCATCGAGCACTGGCAGGAGCCGAGCGGCGCGCAGGTCTGGCTGGTGCAAAGCCCGGCGCTGCCCATGGTGGACGTGCAGATCGACTTCGACGCCGGCAGCCGGCGCGACCCGGCCGCGCAGGCCGGCCTGGCCGCCGCGGTGGCCACCATGGCGACCAAGGGCGTGCGCGCCGTCGGCAGCGCGCCGGCCATCGATGAAAACGCGCTCGGCGAAGCCTGGGCCGACCTCGGCGCCGGGTTCAGCGCCAGCGCCGACCGCGACAGCTTCAGCTTCTCGCTGCGCTCGCTGACCGATCCGCCGCTGCTGGCGCGCGCGGCCGACCTGGCGGCGCGCCAGATGGGCCACAGCGCCTGGCCCGAAGACATCTGGCAGCGCGAGCGCGCGCGCTGGAGCGCGGCCATCCGCGAAGCCGACACGCGCCCCGGCACGGTGGCCAGCAAGGCCTTTGCCAAGGCGGTGTACGGCGCGCACCCCTACGGCCAGCGGGCCACGCCCGAGACGCTGGCGCACATCGCCCCGGCCGACCTGCGCGCCTACGCCGAGCGCTACCTGCAGGCCTGCCGCGCGCGCGTGGCCATCGTTGGCGCGGTCTCGCGCCCCGAGGCGCAGGCGCTGGTCGGGCGCCTGCTGGCGCACCTGCCGAGCGGCGCGCCCTGCAGCGCGCTGGCGCCCGTGGCCGAAGTCCCAGCGCTCGCGCGGGCCGAGGACGTGCGGATTCCCTTCGCGTCCGCCCAGGCCTATGTGCTGGTCGGCCAGCCGGGCTTTCGGCGCAGCGACCCCGACTTCCTCGCCCTGCTGGTGGGCAACCACATCCTGGGCGGGGGTGGGTTCACCTCGCGCCTGACCGAGGAAGTGCGCGAGAAGCGCGGCCTGAGCTACAGCGTGTACAGCCAGTTCGCCCCCGGCCTGAATGCCGGAGCGTTCTCCCTGAGCCTGCAGACGCGCCCGGACCAGGCGGCCGAGGCGCTCAAGGTCTCGCGCGCGGTGCTCGAGCGCTTCGTCGCCGAGGGCCCGACCGAGGACGAACTGCGGGCTGCCAAGGACAACCTGATCGGCGGCTTCGCCCTGCGCATCGACAGCAACAGGAAGCTCCTCGGCAACGTCGTCAACATCGCCACCAATGGCCTGCCGCTCGATTACCTGGAAGGCTGGACACAGCGCGTGGCCGCCCTCACCGTGGCGGACGTGCGCGCGGCCATGGCGCGCAAGCTCCAGCCCGAACGCATGGTCACGGTGGTGCTGGGGGCGCAGCCTTGAAGCGCGCTGCAGCGCCCGCGCGGGTGCAGGCAGCGCCGGGCGAGGTGCGCATCATCGGCGGCCAGTGGAAGCGCACGCGCCTGCCGGTGGCGCACCTCGAAGGCCTGCGGCCCACGCCCGACCGCGTGCGCGAGACGCTGTTCAACTGGCTGGGCCAGGATCTGGCGGGTTGGCACTGCCTGGACGCGTTTGCCGGCACCGGCGCGCTGGGCCTGGAGGCCGCTTCGCGCGGCGCGGCGAGTGTGCTGCTGGTGGAAAGCGAAGCCAGCCTGGTGCGGCAACTGCAGCGCCTGCAGGAGCGCCTGGACGCCGGCGCAGTGCGTGTGCGGCGCGGTGACGGCGTGCAGGCGCTGCGACAGAGCGCGCCGGGCAGCCTGGACCTGGTTTTCCTGGACCCCCCTTTCGGCAGCCCGGCGCTGTTCCAGCAGGCGCTCCAGGCGGCCGGCCCAGCCCTAGCGCCGCAGGGCTGGGTGTACCTGGAGGCCCCCGATGCTTGGGGCGAAGACGCCTTGGCCGCCCTGGGCCTGGCCGAGCAACGCCACCTGCGCGCCGGCGCCGTACACGCGCATTTGCTCCGAAAAATATAGCTACTTTCCTATATAAATAAAGCGCTGGAGGCCAATTTCGCTTGAAATTTTGGCCGCTGCCTTTGCCTGCACCCCATAATGGCCCGGGGCGGCCCGTGCCGCCCGCGCCAATTGAACGAGGACCCCATGCCGCAGAAAAACGTCATCGCCGTCTACCCTGGCACCTTCGACCCGATCACCCTGGGGCACGAAGACATCGTGCACCGCGCCACGCAGTTGTTCGGAACGGTGATCGTCGCCGTCGCCGCCGGCCACCACAAGAAAACCTTGTTCAGCCTGGAGGAGCGGCTGGACATGGTGCGCGAGGCGGTGGCGCCGTATCCGCAGGTGAGCGTGGCCAGCTTCCACGGCCTGGTGCGCGATTTCGTCGTGGACAACGGCGGCAAGGCCATGGTGCGCGGCCTGCGCGCGGTGACCGATTTCGACTACGAATTCCAGCTGGCCGGCATGAACCGCGCGTTGATGCCCGAGGTCGAGACCGTCTTCCTGACGCCGGGCGACAAATTCCAGTTCATCAGCAGCACCTTCGTGCGCGAAATTGCGCTGCTCGGCGGCGAGGTGGACAAGTTCGTCTCCCCGGGCGTGCTGGCGCGGTTGGACGGCAAGGTGCGCGAGCAGGCGGCGGCCGCAAAAAAGCCCGCCTGAGCGGGCTTCTGCGTGGACAGGGGAATTACGGCCGCACGACGATGTTGTTGCGCACGTCGCGCACGTTCTTCGTGGTGCGGGCGATTTCGGCCGCCATATCCTTTTCCTTCTGCGACTTGGCGAAGCCCGAGAGCTGTACCGTGCCGTTGAGCGTTTCCACGCTGATCGAGGTGGCGGACACCGACTTGTCCTCGGCCATCTTGGCCTTCACGGCGGTCGTGATGGCAGCGTCGTCCACGTAGGAGCCGACGGTCTGCTGGTGGCGCGCCACCGAGCAGCCGGTGGTGACGACGGTGAGGCCGGCGATTGCGGCAAAAGTGAGGGCACGGGCGTATTTCATGGTTTTTCCTTCGGGGTTGGTGTGGAACACGGGTGCTGGGAAAACTGCAGTCGGCCGACCTGTTGCACCCTCCGGATCGGACCGACTGTGGGGGAAATCGTGCGTGGCATCACCTGCCGTCGCTCGCGTCGCGCGGCGCTAGTTGTTGCGGCCGCGGGTGGCCAGGATGAGCAGTGTGGCCAGCGCCGCGCCACTGCCGAAGGCGATCAGCATGGACTTGGCCGGCTGGTCGACCACGTAGCGCGTCGTCGCCTGCGTGTAGTTGTCCACCTGCTGGCGCAGGCGCTCGCCGGTGTGGGCACAGTAGTTGATGCTGCGCTCGGCCAGCGCCTGGGCCTTGGCGGCCAGTTCGTTGATCGTCGGGTCGATGTCGCTCTGCATGGAGTCGACGGCGGCGGCGGCTTTGTCGAGCTGGGCGTTGGCCGCTTCGCGCGTGGCGCTCACGGCCTGCTGTGCGGTCTTGAGCGTGGCGTCGGCGCCGTGGCGCAGGGTCTCGGCCGTACGTTCCGTGGCCTCGTGGACTTTCTCGGTGGCTTTTTGCGGGTTCATGTCGGTTCCTTACAAGTGGGCGCGGGTGGAAACACAGATGCGGTTATCCGCGCCGGAACAAGCTTGCCACGAACGTGAGCACAGCGAGCACGACGAACACGAAGAACAGGATTTTTGCAATGCCCACGGCGCCGGCGGCAATGCCGCCGAAGCCGAACAAGGCGGCGATCAGCGCGATGACGAGAAATATGACGGCGTAGTGCAGCATGGGAAACTCCTGTTCTTCAGTGCCGCTGGGCGGCTGGCGGTTGGGGTGTGTGGCCTGGGTTTCTGGTCACTTGCCGCTACTGTAGGAGCCGCCCTGAAGCACGGCTGCAAGGCTCGGGCGTTACAGGTTGTCGGAGGCCGCAGGGGTGCGGCTGTAGGCGCGGGCCTACGCCGTGTCCGAGATGTTTTCGGTCAGCGCGGGCGCCGGGTGGCTGCTGGGAATGACGGCGGAGACCAGCGTCCCCTGGCCGGGTGCGGAGGTGATGGTCAGGCGTCCGCCGGCGGCCTCCACGCGGTGGCGCATGCCCACCAGACCGTGCGCACTGCGCGCGACGGCGTTGGGCGCGAAGCCCGCGCCGTCGTCGCGGATCTGGACTGCGACGTGCGTGGGGTAGTTGTGCACCGTCACCAGCACATGGTGCGCTTGGGCGTATTTGGCGCAGTTGTTGAGCGACTCCTGCACCATGCGGTAGATGGTCAGCTGGGTGGTGTCGGGCAGCGTCACGGGCTCGACGCTGACCTGTACGTCGAAGCCGGCGCGCTCGGCGAAGTCGCGCGTCAGGATCTCGATGGCGGCGGTCAGCCCCAGGTTGGAGAGCGACGAGGGGCGCAGGTCTTCGATGATGCGGCGCTTGAGCGCGATCACGCCGTTCAGGGTTTCTGTCAGGTGCTTCAGCCGTTCCGCCACTTCGGGGCTCAGTTCGGTCAGGCGGGACTTCAGGCGCGCCACGTCAAGCTTGGCCGCCGTCAGCAGGGCGCCCAGCTCGTCGTGCAGTTCGCGCGCCAGGTGGCCGCGTTCCTCCTCGCGCACCAATTGCAAGTGGCTGGCGAGTTCGGACAGCGAATCGGTGCGTGCGCGCACCAGGTCTTCGAGCCGCGCGCGCTCGGCTTCCAGCACCACCTGCTCGCGTTCCGTTGCCTTTTGCAGGGCGGTGGTCTGGCGCAGGTACATGGCGAAGGCCAGCAGTCCGACGGCGCTCACCAGCGAGATGCCGAGCCGCGAGAGCAGCAGCGACCGACGGATCTGCCCCTGGTCTTGGGCCGTTTCGCGGCTGGTGAAGTCGATCAGCGCCTTGGCGTGCTTGCGGATGGCCTCCATGTTCTCCAGGCCGACGTCGGTCGAGAGGACGAATTTCCAGGCGTCTTCGTTGCCCTGGCGACGCAGCCGCAGGCTGAGGTTCATTTCCGAGAGCTTGCGCGCGACCTGGCGCGAGAGCTGCGCGAACTCGGACAGGTCGGCGTGCGAGGAGAGCACCATGCGGCGCAACTGGTCCAGGTTGCTGTCCACCGTGGCGGTGGCCTGCTCATAGGGTTCGAGGTAGCGCTCGTCGCCCGTCAGCAGGTAGCCCCTATGCCCTGTTTCCGCATCCAGCATGCTTTGCAGCAGCTGCGTGACCGAGTTGCGCATCGCCTGGGTGCGTTCGACCTGTTCCAGCGCATCAACCGAGTTGCGAAAGCCGATCTCGTTGATGGACACCAACGCCAGGGTGGCCACCACCGCGATGGGCAGGCTGAGGGCGAATTTCTTCAGTTGAGACCACTGCATGGAAAATATCCTGGGGGCTGCGGAGACGGGGCCAAATTCCGGATAATGAATCTGCGGTGCATACGCACCCAGGGCGCCGCCGAATGGAGGCGGGCATCCTTCCAACCCCACAACAGGCCGCCTGTGCGCGGATAGAAAGACGCAGCATGATCAATATCGGCATTGTCGATGACCACGCAATTGTTCGTTCGGGTTTGCGCCAGTTCCTTGCGGAGCATGTGGACCTGCGCGTCGTCGGCGAGGCCGGCAACGGGCGCGAAGCCATTGATCTGGTACGCAACCATGAGATCGACGTCCTGCTGATGGACCTGGCGATGCCGGGGCAGAGCGGACTGGACGCGCTGGCCATGCTGCGCGCCAAGGCGCCCGAGATGGGCATCCTCATCCTGAGCGGCTACCCCGAGGAGCACTACGCGATATCGCTGATTCGCCAGGGCGCGAGCGGCTACCTGAACAAGGAGTGCGACCCGAAGGAGATCGTCGAGGCGATCCGCACGATTGCCCTGGGCCGGCGCTACCTCACGCCCTCGGTCGCTGAGCTGCTGGCCCAGCAGCTCAACCGCAAGGACGACGCGCCGCCGCACGAGCAGCTCTCGGAGCGCGAGTTCCAAGTATTCCTCAAGCTCGCGCGCGGCGAAACCGCGGGCGATATCGCCAAGTCGTTGTCGCTGAGCGTCAAGACGGTGAGCACCTACCGCACGCGGCTGATGGAGAAAATGGCACTGAGCTCCAACAGCGATCTGACCTACTACGCGCTGAAAAACCGGCTGATCGACTGAGCACGGTGGCCCGGCGCGACCGGGCCGCCGGGGCGGGGAGATCGGGGCCCGCTGCCGCCCGGTGGCGCGCTCAGGAGAGGGGGTGCGAGGCGCCAGCATCGAGACTGCCCGCCTGTTCAATGCAGTAGTCCACGAGGGCGTCGATCTCGTTCGATTTGTCGAACACCGCGTCGACCCCGAGCTGCGCACAGCGCATGCGCACGTCGGGCGTGGCGTAATTGCTGAGCACGACCACGCGCTGGTGGGGTCTTCTCTCGCGGCACGCCGCCAGCACGCCCAGGCCGCTGCCCTGGCGCAGGAACAGGTCCACGATGGCCAGATCCCACTGGCCGGCGTTGTGCGTGAGCCAGGCCTTGCCGTCGTCTTCTGTTTCGGCGGCGCCTACGGGCTCGATCGTCGCAAGCTCTTCCAGGGTCCCGATCAGGTTCTCCCGGATGGTCGCGTTGTCTTCAACAATGTAGGTTTTCAATTTCACTGGCGGCATCCGGGTGGGCGGGGAAATGCCCGTTGGCGCAGTGTATCGAGCGGGCGCAGGCGATTGTGCCAGCGCGTGCACGCGCCATGCGTAGGCAGGTTCCTACGCGTGGTCGCCGCAGACTGGGCAGGAGGGGTCGCGCTCGGTGCGCATGCTGCTCCATTCCATGCTGCGCCCGTCAAGCAGGTACAGCCTTCCGGCCAGCGATGTGCCCACGCCCGCCAGAAGCTTGAGCGCCTCGGCCGCTTGCAGCGCCCCCACCACACCCACCAGCGGCGCGAAGACGCCCAGCGTGGCGCACGCCACTTCCTCGAAGTGCGCGCCCGGCGGAAAGAGGCAGGCATAGCAGGCGGTGTGCGCGCTGCGCTGGTCCACCACCGTGACCTGCGCGTCGAAGCGGATCACGGCCCCCGCCACCAGGGGGCGGGCATGCCGCACGCAGGCGGCGTTGATGGCCTGGCGCGTGGCGTAGTTGTCGCTGCAGTCGAGCACCACGTCCGCGTCCGGCACGAGTGCCTCCAGCAGGGCGGCGTCGGCGCGTTGCTGCAGCGCGGTCAGCTGGACGCCGTCGTTGATCTGCCGCATGGCCTGGCTGGCCGATGCGACCTTGGATTGCCCGACGCGCGCGCTGGTGTGGGCGATCTGCCGCTGCAGGTTGGTCAGGTCGACGGTGTCGTCGTCCACCAGGGTGATGCGTCCCACGCCGGCCGCCGCCAGGTAGAGCAGGGCGGGAGAGCCCAGGCCACCCGCGCCGACCACCAAAGCGTGGCTCGCCAGGAGGCGTTCCTGGCCTTCGATGCCGATCTCGTCGAGAAGGATGTGGCGCGAATAGCGCAGGAGCTGGTCGTCGGTCATGGCGCTGCGGCGCGGCCCGGTGGCGGGCGCTGGCCGAAGGGGCGGGGTCCCCACACCGGGCGCACGGGGCGCCCGGGATCAGTTTTCCTTTTGCTCTTCCTTGCGCTCGGTCTGTGTCTTGCTGACCATCACCGGTTTGCCGCGCAATTGGTTCAGGGCCTGCTGGAGCGGAAAATCCTTGTCCGTTCCGAACTCGGGCGGGCGGCGTTCGGCCAGGGGCTTCTTGGCTTCTTCCTCCAGGCGCTTGCGGGCGGCTTCGCGCGCGCTGTCGCGCGCTGCGTCCTTGACCTCTTCGCCCTGGCCGCTGGCCAGGTGCTTGTCGAGGTCGGCCTCGCGCATGCGCAGGGCGGCGAACAGGTTGCCCTCGGCACTTTCGTCCACGAGCACGTCCGGCACGATGCCCTTGGCCTGGATCGATTTGCCGCTGGGTGTGTAGTAGCGCGCCGTGGTCAGCTTGATGCCGGTGTCCGGCCCCAGGGGACGCACGGTTTGCACCGAACCCTTGCCGAAGGTCTGGCTGCCCATGACGATGGCGCGTTTGTGGTCCTGCAGTGCGCCGGCGACGATTTCGCTCGCCGAGGCCGAGCCTTCGTTCACCAGCACCACCAACGGCACCGTCTTGAGCGCCGCCGGCAGTCCCTGCAATGGGTCGCCTCGGCGTGCATAGAACTCGGGCGCGGCCTTGTAGCTGGCCTTGCTCTCGGCCAACTGGCCGTCGGTCGATACCACGGTTGCACCGCTGGGCAGGAAGGCGGCCGAAATGGCGATGGCCCCGTCGAGCAGTCCGCCCGGGTCGTTGCGCAGGTCGAGCACCAGGCCCTTGAGGCGCGGGTCCTGCTTGTAGAGTTCCTGCGCCTTGTGCACGAAATCTTCGACGGTGCGGTCCTGGAACTGCGACAGGCGGATCCAGCCGTAGCCCGGTTCGACGATCTTGCCCTTGACCGACTGGGTCTTGATTTCCTCGCGCGTGATGGTGACCGGGAAGGTGCGGCTTTCGTCCTTGCGCAGGATGGTCAGCGTGACCTGCGTCTGCGGCTGGCCACGCATGCGCTTGACAGCCTCGCTCAAGGTGAGGTTCTTGACGGGGGTGTCCTCGATCTTGGTGATCAGGTCGTTCGTCTTCAGGCCGGCGCGGAAAGCGGGCGAGCCTTCGATGGGCGAGACGATCTTGATCAAGCCGTCTTCCTGGGTGATCTCGATGCCCAGGCCGACGAAGCGCCCCGTGGTGCCTTCGCGGAATTCGGCGAAGGACTTCTTGTCGAAGTACTGCGAGTGCGGGTCCAGGCTGGACACCATGCCGGAGATGGCGTCGGTGATCAGCTTCTTGTCGTCCACGGGTTCGACATAGTCGGTCTTGATCAGGCCGAACACGGCGGACAGCTGCTGGATTTCTTCCAGCGGCAGCGGCGACATGGCGCCGCGCGCGACGGTTTGCAGGGACACCGTGGTGAGTGCCCCGGCGACCACGCCGATCCCGATCCAGCTCGCGATTTTCAGTTTCTGACCCATAAAGTCCCTTTGCGCCATTTCAATATACACCGTGCCCGCCTTGGAGGCGCCCAGGGCGCGGGGGTTCCCCGAAGCCCCGGCGACCGGCGTGCCGGTCAGGCCTTGCCCTGCGAGGCGACGGCGGCAGCCGCCTTGGCCGCGGCTTCGGCATCGCCCAGGTAGTAGCTGCGCAGCGGCTTGAGGTCGGCGTCCAGTTCGTAGACCAGCGGAATGCCGTTCGGGATGTTCAGGCCGACGATCTCGTCGTCCGAAATGCCGTCGAGGTACTTGACGAGCGCGCGGATCGAATTGCCGTGCGCCGCCACCAGCACGCGCTGCCCGGAGCTGATGGCGGGCGCCAGCGTCTCGTACCAGAACGGCAAAACGCGCGCCACGGTGTCCTTCAGGCATTCGGTCAGCGGTACTTCGCCCGCGGCCAGGCCGGCGTAGCGCGGGTCGGCGCGTTCGCAGCGGGCGTCGCTCGCATCCAGGGCGGGGGGCGGGGTGTCGTAGCTGCGGCGCCAGATGAGCACCTGCTCATCGCCGTACTGTTTGGCCGTTTCCGCCTTGTTCAGGCCTTGCAGTGCGCCGTAGTGGCGTTCGTTCAGGCGCCAGTTCTTGGTCACGGGCAGCCATTGGCGCTCCATCGCGTCCAGGCAGTGCCACAGGGTGTGGATGGCGCGCTTGAGCACGCTGGTGTAGGTCTGGTCGAATTCGTAGCCCTCGGCGCGCAGGAGGCGGCCGGCGCTCTTGGCCTGCTCGATGCCGGTTTCCGTGAGGTCCACGTCGGTCCAGCCGGTGAAGCGGTTGTCCAGATTCCAGGTGGATTCGCCGTGGCGGATGAGTACGAGCTTGTGCATGGATGGCCTGGGTGCGAGCGGGTCAAAACCATACATTCTAAAATTGACCGGTTTGCAACCCAAGGATTCCCGTGAAATTCATTGTCGAGAACTGGTATTTGTTCGTCATGGCCATCGGCTCCGGGGCGATGCTGCTGGTGCCCATGCTGCGCGGCGGCAACGCCGGGCTCGCGCCGGCGGGTGCGGTACAGCTTGTCAACCGTGAGAAGGCGGTGCTGATCGACGTCTGCGGCGCCGACGAATACGCCGCGGGGCACGCCGTTGGCGCGCGCAACGTGCCGCTGGCCGAGCTGGAGACACGCCTGCCGAGCGTGGTGAAGAACAAGGCCCTTCCCCTGGTGCTGCTGTGCGCCAGCGGTGCGCGCGCCCAGCGCGCGGCAGCGATTGCGCGCAAACTGGGCTATGCCAACGTGCAGGTGCTGGCGGGCGGCCTCAAGGCCTGGCGCGAAGCGAGCCTGCCGGTGGAAAAAGCCTGAAGCTACGAGGACCTGACATGCAACCCGTCAAGATGTACACCACCGCCGTCTGCCCCTACTGCATCCGCGCCAAGCAGCTGCTCAAGTCCAAGGGGGTGGAGACGATCGAAGAAATCCGCATCGACGCCGACCCGCAGGCGCGCATGCACATGATGGAGATCACCGGCCGGCGCACCGTGCCGCAGATTTTCATCGGCGAGACGCACGTCGGCGGGCACGACGACCTGGTCGCGCTCGACGGCCGGGGCGAGCTGATGCCCCTGCTGGGCGCGGCATAATCCTGCCCCACGTGCCCGCTGCCGGAGCCTTCCGCCGCGGGTTTGTTTTTGGGCCTGCCGCCCCTGGCGGGCCGGATTGAGCTGAAAGCACGCACACCATGGCCGACAACGCTACCCCCGTATTCCAGATCCAGCGCGTCTACCTCAAGGACATGTCGCTTGAGCAACCCAATTCCCCCGGCATCCTGCTCGAAGCCGAGCAACCCAGCGTGGACATCCAGCTGGGCGTGGAAGCCAGCCCCGTGGCCGACGGCATTTACGAGGTGGGCGTGACGGCCACCGTGCAGACCAAGATCAAGGACAAGACGGTGTTCCTGGTCGAGGCCAAGCAGGCCGGCATCTTCGAAATCCGCAATGTTCCCGAAGAGCAGATGGGCATGATCATGCGCGTTGCCTGCCCGCAGATCGTCTACCCGTACCTGCGCGGCAACGTGGCCGACGTCATCAACCGTGCCGGTTTCCCGCCCGTTCATCTGGCCGAAATCAACTTCCAGGCCATGTACGAGCAACAACAGCAGCAGGCCCAGGCGGCCGGCGAACCCGGTTCGCTGCCCCAGTGAAGCTAGTGACAAAATAGCCCTCTGGCGCTTGCCAGGCTTGCGAACATAGCTATGAAAATAATAGTATGTGGCGCAGGTGCCTGGGGCACGGCGGTGGCCATCAGCGCGGCCGCGCACCCGGACAGGCACGCCGTCACCTTGTGGGCGCGCAGCAGCGCCCAGCTGCAGGCCATGCAGGCCGCGCGCTGCAACGCCCGCTACCTCCCGGGTGCGCCCTTTCCGGCTGCGCTGCAGCTTGCCGGCGGCGATGCTGAGGAGCTGCTGGCGCGCGCGCAGGCGTCCGACCTGGTGGTGCTGGCGGCTCCCATGGCCGCGCTGCGCGGCCTGCTGAGCACCCTGGGCAGCTGCCGCGCGCCCGTCGCCTGGCTCTGCAAGGGCTTCGAGGCCAGCCCGCCGAATTCTGGGTTATTTGGTCTGCTAGGGCACGAAATACGGGCGCAGGTAGCTCCTGATTTAATAGCGGGTGTGCTCAGCGGCCCGAGTTTTGCGCAGGAGGTCGCGGCGGCGCGGCCGACGGCGCTGGTCGCGGCCAGCGAACACGCCGCCGTGCGCGATGCGCTGGTGCAGGCCTTTCACGGGCCCAGCGTGCGCGTCTATGCGAACGACGACATCGTCGGTGTCGAGGTCGGCGGCGCGGTGAAGAACGTGCTGGCCATCGCCACCGGCTTGTGCGACGGCCTGGCGCTGGGCCTGAACGCCCGCGCGGCGCTCATCACCCGGGGCCTCGCGGAAATGACGCGCCTGGGCCTGGCGCTCGGCGCGCGGGTCGATACCTTCATGGGCCTGTCGGGCCTGGGGGACCTGGTGTTGACGGCCACGGGCGACCTCTCGCGCAACCGCCGCGTGGGGCTGCTGCTGGCCGAGGGCCGCACGCTGGACGAGGCCGTGGCCTCCCTGGGCCACGTGGCCGAAGGCGTGTACTGCGCGCGCACCGTGGTGCAGCGCGCGCGCCTCCTGGGCGTGGAGATGCCGATCAGCGAGGGGGTGGTGTCGCTCCTCGACGGCTCGCGCACCCCGGCCCAGGTGGTTGCCGCACTGATGGAGCGCGACCCGGCCGTCGAAGGCGCCTGAGCGGGCCTGCCTGCACAAGGGCGGCCCGCGCGGGGGTTCAGCCCTTCCGGGAGGACGCGTGCGCTGCTGCCAGCGCCGTCATGTTGACCACGCGCCGCACGGTGGACGAGGGCGTCAGCACGTGCGCCGCGCCCGCTGCCCCGAGCAGGATGGGGCCTATGGTGGTGCCGTGTCCGCCCGTGGTCTTGAGCACGTTGAACAGGATGTTCGCCGCGTCCAGGTTCGGGCAGATGAGCACGTTGGCCGAGCCATGCAGGGTGGAATCGATCAGGCTGTGCGCGCGGATGCTCTCCGACAGCGCGGCGTCGCCGTGCAGCTCGCCGTCGCATTCGATGTCCGGCGCCGCCTGCACGAACAGGTCGCGTGCGGCGCGCATCTTGAGCGCCGAGGGCCGGCTCGACGAGCCGTAGTTCGAGTGCGACAGGAAGGCGACCTTCGGCGGCAGGCCGAAACGCTGCACGACCTTGGCGGCCATCTGCGCGATCTCGGAGAGTTGCTGCGCGTCCGGCTCGTCGTTGATGTAGGTGTCGGCGATGAACAGCGTGTGGCGCTCGAGCATGAGCGCGTTCACCGTGGCCAGGCAATGCGCGCCCGGCTCCACGCCGAAGATGTCGCGGATGTGCTGCAGGTGGCTGTCGAACTTGCCCACCAGGCCGCAGAGCAGGGCGTCGGCGTCGCCCAGCTGCACCATGAGCGCGGCGATCAGGGTGTTCGAGCGCCGCACGGCCGCCTTGGCGGCCTCGGGCGTGGCGCCGCTGCGGCCCATGCGCTGGTGGTAGCTTTCCCAGTAGGTGCGAAAACGCGGGTCGTCCTCGGGGTTGCAGACCTCGACATCGCGGCCCGGCTGGATGCGCAGGCCCGCGCGGGCGATGCGCGCCTCGATGACCGCCGGGCGGCCGATGAGGATGGGGCGCGCCAGGCCGTCGTCCACGGCGAACTGCGCGGCGCGCAGCACGCGCTCGTCCTCGCCCTCGGCGTAGGCGACGCGCTGCGGCTGGGCCTTGGCGATGGCGAACACCGGGCGCATGAACATGCTGGTCTGGTAGACGAAGCGCGTCAGGCCCTG
The DNA here is from genome assembly GCA_001724785.1 of Acidovorax sp. SCN 68-22. Classification (GTDB taxonomy): domain Bacteria; phylum Pseudomonadota; class Gammaproteobacteria; order Burkholderiales; family Burkholderiaceae_C; genus Simplicispira. The sequence continues at coordinate 16,570 of MEDL01000001.1, forward strand.
GCGGTAGGCGTCCATGTCCTCGATGGGGCGCGCGGCCACGCCCGATTCCTGCGCCGCGCGCGCCACGGCCGGAGCGATGCGCAGGATCAGGCGCGCGTCGAACGGCGTGGGGATGAGGTAGTCGGGGCCGAAGCGCAGCTCCTGGCCGGCGTAGGCAGCGGCGACTTCGTCGCTCATCTCGGCCTTGGCCAGGTCGGCGATCTCGCGCACGCAGGCGAGCTTCATGGCCTCGGTGATCTTGGTCGCGCCGCAGTCCAGTGCGCCGCGGAAGATGTAGGGAAAGCACAGGACGTTGTTCACCTGGTTCGGGTAGTCCGAACGCCCGGTGGCGATGATGCAGTCGGGGCGCACGGCCTTGGCCAGCTCGGGGCGGATCTCGGGCTCGGGGTTGGCCAGCGCCAGGATGATGGGCTTGTCCGCCATGGTCTTGACCATCTCCGCCGTCAGCACGCCGGGCGCCGAGCAGCCGAGGAACACATCGGCGCCGTTGACCACGTCGGCCAGCGTGCGCGCCTCGGTGTTTTGCGCGTAGCGGGCCTTGGAGGCGTCGTAGCCACCGGGGCGGCCTTCGTAGATGACGCCCTTGGAGTCCACCATGAAGACATTGGAGCGCGTCACACCCAGGCCCACCATCACGTTCACGCAGGCAAGCGCTGCGGCACCGGCGCCCGAGACGGCGATTTTCACGGCCGCAATGTCCTTGCCCACCAGTTCCAGGCCGTTGAGCAGCGCGGCCGAGGAAATGATGGCCGTGCCGTGCTGGTCGTCGTGGAACACCGGGATGTTCATGCGCTCGCGCAGCTTTTCCTCGATGTAGAAGCACTCGGGGGCCTTGATGTCTTCGAGGTTGACGCCGCCCAGCGTGGGTTCGAGCGCGGCGATGATCTCAACCAGCTGGTCGGGGTCGTTCTCGGCCAATTCGATATCGAAAACGTCGATGCCGGCGAATTTCTTGAACAGGCAACCCTTGCCTTCCATGACCGGCTTGGCCGCCAGCGGCCCGATGTTGCCCAGGCCGAGCACGGCCGTGCCGTTGGTCACCACGCCCACCAGGTTGCCGCGCGCGGTGAAGTCGAAGGCCTGCGAGGGGTCGGCCTGGATGTCGAGGCAGGGGTAGGCGACGCCGGGCGAATACGCCAGCGAAAGGTCGCGCTGGTTCGACAGCGTCTTGGTGGGCGTGACGGATATCTTGCCGCGCGTCGGGTTGCGGTGGTATTCGCGCGCGGCGTCGCGCAGGGTCATTTCGGCGGTGCTGAGGGGTTCGGTCATGGCATGGGTTTCGAGAAAGGCAAAGGCGCTCCAAGCATAGAGCAATGCCGCGCGGCTGTCGGCACGCTGACTGCGAAAAAAAAGCGCGGCGCCGGTGTACCCGGGGCCGCGCTGGCGCCGCGCTGCTGCGGCGGGTGTTCAGTGCGCGTCGGCCTGGCGCGCGGCGTCCACGGCGGCCGAGGTGTCGCGCGAGGCGCCGTTGAAGAACAGGTTCAGCAGCACCGCCGCGAGGGAAGCCAGCAAGATGCCCGACTCGATCAGCGGGTGGATGGCGTGGGGCATCCACTGGCGGAAATTCGGCGCCACCAGCGGAATCATGCCGACGCCGATGGAGACGGCCACGATCATGGCGTTGTAGCGGTTGGTCTTGAAATCGACCGCGCCGAGGATGCGGATGCCGGTGGCCGCGACCATGCCGAACATCACCAGACCGGCGCCTCCCAGCACCACGGTGGGGAGCGATTCGATCAGCGCGGCCATCTTGGGCAGCACGCCCAGCACGATCAGGATCACGCCGCCCGCCACGCACACGAAGCGGCTCTTGACGCCGGTGACGGCGACCAGGCCCACGTTCTGCGAGAAGCTGGTGTACGGGAAGGTGTTGAAGATGCCGCCGATCAAGGTGCCCAGGCCGTCGGTGCGCAGGCCGCGCGCCAGGTCGGGCTGGCGCACCTCGCGGCCCGTCATTTCGCCCAGGGCGAGGAACATGCCGGTCGATTCGATCATCACCACGATCATCACCAGGGTCATGGTCAGGATCAGGATGGGGTCGAACACCGGCGCGGCGATCTGGAACGGCAGCACCAGATCGAACCAGCTGGCCTTGGCCACCTTGTCGAAATGCATCAGGCCCATGGCCGCGGTGGCGATGGCGCCAATGACGATGCCCAGCAGCACGGAAATGTTCGCGATGAAGCCGCGGCCGAACTTGGCGATCAGCAGGATGGAGACCAGCACCAGCGCCGAGATGCCCACGCCGGTGAGGTCGGCGTACTTGGGGTTGGGCACGGTGGGCACGACGGCGAAGCCCTTGGGCACGGGCGGCAGGGCGCTGCCGGGCGCGCCGGCGGCGGCCTGCGCTTCGGCCAGCCACTTGACGTAGTCGGGGTTGACGACGGCGGGCGCCGTGGGCCCCACCGGGTTGCCGAAGATCCAGTTGATGCCGACGCGCATCAGGCTGATGCCGATGACCACGATGATGGTGCCCGTGACCACCGGCGGGAAGAAGCGCAGCATGCGGCTGACCATGGGCGCGATGAGGATGGAGATCACCCCCGCGCCGATGACGGCGCCGAAGATCAGCCCCGCGCCGGCCTCGCCGCCGGTGGTCTGCGCCATGGAGACCATGGGTGCGACGGCGGCGAAGGTCACGCCCATCATCACCGGCAGCTGGATGCCGAACCAGCGCGTGGCGCCCCAGGACTGGATCAGCGTGACCAGGCCGCAGACGAACAGGTCGGCCGAGATCAGGTGCGCCACCTGGTGCGCCGGCAGGTTGAGCGCCCGGCCGACGATCAGCGGCACCGCCACCGCGCCGGCGTACATCACCAGCACGTGCTGCAGGCCGAGCGCCGTGAGGCGCCCGAGCGGCAGGTGTTCGTCTACGGGGTGGACAGCTTGCATGCAGAGCTCCTTCACCAGCCCGAGACAACCACAAGGGTGGACGCAACCCGGGCCTGGAGTGGCTGAGTCCATACAAAAAGTGTATACAAACTATAAGTGGCGCCGGCTAGTCGGAAACCCTAGGGAGGGAAGGCGGCGGCTTGGGCCGCGCAATCCAGTCCCACCGAGCGCGGGGGCGAAAAATCCAAGTAAAAATGGCCTCCAGCGCTTATCCACAAAGAATAGTTAGCTATCAAATAGTTGGTTGGCGCCTTCCTGGCCTCCCGTGCGGCGTGCAAAAAAAAGCCGCCCGGCGCGTGGGCGGCGCGTGCGGCGGGGTGGGTGTCAGTAGCCCAGCGTCTTGCCGTCGGGGTTGCGCGGGTCCGAGTAGCCGTAGAGCTTGCCGCCGCGCAGGGCAATGGTCTGTGTGCGCCCCATGGAGGCCTTCAGCACCACGTTGTGCCCGCGCTGGCGCAAGAGGGCCAGGGTGTCGGGCGAGAGGCCCTTTTCCACGCGCAGTTCGTCCGGCGTCCACTGGTGGTGCACGCGCGGCGCCGCGGCGGCTTCGGCCGGGTTCATGCCGAAGTCGATGGTGTTGACCACCGTCTGCAGCACCGTGGTGATGATGCGCGCGCCACCCGGGCTGCCGGTCACGAGCACGGGCTTGCCGTCCCGCAGTACCAGGGTCGGCGTCATGGACGACAGCGGGCGCTTGCCGGCCGCGACCGCGTTGGCGTCGCCGCCAACCAGGCCGTACGCATTGGCGACTCCGGGCTTTGCCGAGAAGTCGTCCATCTCGTTGTTGAGCAGGATGCCGGTGCCGGCCGCGACGATGCCGCTGCCGAAGTTGGTGTTGAGCGTGTACGTCACCGCCACCGCGTTGCCGGCCTGGTCCACCACCGAGTAGTGCGTGGTCTGGTCGCTCTCGTACGGCTGGGGCTTGCCCGGTTGGATGCTCTTGCCGGAGCGCGCATGGTTCGGGTCGATGCCGGCGCGCAGCGCATCGGCGTAGCGCTTGGAGGTCAGGCCCGCGAGCGGGATCTTCACGAAGTCCGGGTCGCCCAGGTATTCGGCGCGGTCGGCATAGGCAAGCTTCATGCTCTCGGCCATGTGGTGGATGGTCTGGGCGCTGTTGGCGCCCCAGGCGGCCAGCGGCAGCGGTTCGAGCATGTTCAGGATCTGCACCAGGTGCGGCCCGCCGGAAGAGGGCGGCGGCATGGTCACGATCTCGTGCCCGCGGTAGCTGCCGCGTGTCGGCGCGCGCTCGACCACCTGGTAGCCGCGCAGGTCGGCGAGGGTGATGGCGCCGGCGTGCGGCGCCATTTCGGCGGCGATTTTTTGCGCGATGGCGCCCTCGTAGAAGGCCTTGGCGCCTTCGCTGCCGATCAGGCGCATGGAGGCCGCGAGGTCTTTCTGCACCAGCAGATCGCCCGCCTTCAGCGGCTCGCCGTCCTTCCAGAAGATGGCGCGGGTGGCCGGCCATTGGCCCATGGACTTCCTTGTCTGCTGCAGCACCTTGGCCAAGGTTTCGCTCACCGGGAAACCCTGCTCGGCCAGCGCGGCGGCGGGCGCCACCACCTTGGCCAGCGGCAGGGTGCCCCAGGTCTTCAGGGCATGCTCCATGCCGGCCACGGTGCCCGGCACGCCGACGGCGTAGTGGGTGTGGAGCGATTTGCCGTTCACCACCTGGCCGTCGGCGCCCAAGTACATGTCGCGCGTGGCGCCGCGCGGCGCCATTTCGCGGAAGTCGAGCGCCACGCTCTTGCCGCTCCTGGCGTCGTACACGACCATGAAGCCGCCGCCGCCCAGGTTGCCGGCGTTGGGCAGCGCCACGGCGAGGGCGAAGCCGATGCCCACGGCGGCGTCCACCGCGTTGCCCCCGGCCTTGAGGATGTCGAGGCCGATCTGCGAAGCGAGCTGCTGCTCCGTCGCCACCATGCCGTGCTGCGCCACCACCGGGTGGAACACGTCCATGTCGAAGTCGTAGGCCGCGCTGGCGGCCTGGGCGGCGGCCGTTTGCTGGACGGCGGGGGTGGCCGTGGTGCTGGCCTGCGGCGCGAAACCGCAGGCTGCCAGGTTGAGCAGCGCCAGCGCAAGGCTGCTGGCAAGCAGGGTGTGGCGAAGGGTCGTCAACAGCGTCTCCTTGTTGGGAAGCGCCTTCGGGTCCGTGCGGGCAGGCGCACGGCCCGCAGGCGCCGGCCAGTGTAGGCCTGCGCCCGGCGCGCGCCTGTCGGACGCCGCCTACGCGGACAGCAGGTCGTGCAGCGCGCGCGCGACGACCTGGGTGGCGCGGCGCAGGTCTTCCAGTTCGAGGCGCTCGTCGGCGCGCTTGGCGTGCGATTCCAGTACCGTGCGCGGGCCGGCGCCGTAAATCACGCCGGGAATGCCGCGCTCGGCGTACAGGCGCACGTCGGTGTACAGCGGTGTGCCCACGGCGGGCGGCACCTGGCCGAACACCTCGCCGGCGTGCTTCTGCAAGGCGTCCACCAGCGGCTGGTTGCCGGGCAGCGGCATCATGGAGCGGGCCAGTAGCAGGCGGCGGATGTCCACGGAAATGCCCGCGCATTCGCCCGCCGCCTGCGCGATGCAGGCGCGGATGGCGGCCTCGACCTCGGCCGGGTTTTCCTCGGGGATCATGCGCCGATCGAGCTTGAAGACCACCTGGCCGGGCACGACGTTGGTGTTGGTGCCACCTTCGATGCGCCCGACGTTGAGGTAAGGGTGGCTGATGCCCGGCACCTGCGAGCGCACCCGGCGGTAGCCGGCGTTCAGCGCGTACAGGGCGTTCAGGATGTGCACCGCGCCCTGCAGCGCGTCGACGCCGGTGTGCGGCACGGCGGCGTGCGCCATCTTGCCGTGCACCGTCACTTCCATCTGCAGGCAGCCGTTGTGCGCCGTGACGACCTCGTAGGAAAAGCCCGCCGCCAGCAGCAGGTCGGGGTGGGTCAGGCCGCGCTCGAGCAGCCAGCCCGGGCCGAGCAGGCCACCGAATTCCTCGTCGTAGGTGAAATGCAGTTCCAGCGCGCCGCGCGTCGGCCGGGCCACGGCCTCCAGCGCGCGCACGGCGAAGGTGAAGCTCGCGAAGTCGCCCTTGCTCACGGCCGTGGCGCGGCCGTACATCGCACCATCGACGATCTCGCCGCCGTAGGGGTCGTGCGTCCAGCCTTCGCCGGGCGGCACCACGTCGCCATGGGCGTTCAGCGCCACGGTCGGGCCGCTGCCCGGCGGGCCGTAGGGGCGGCGCACGATCAGGTTGGTGATCGACTGCATGCCGTAGGCCTGGACATCGGCCGCCGGCACGGGGTGGCGCTCGGCGGCGAAACCCATCGGCGCGAGCAGTTCGGCGGTGCGTTCGGCGTGCGGCGCGTTGTTGCCGGGCGGCGTGTCGGTGGGCACGCGCACCAGCGCCTGCAGGAAGGCGACCTCCTCGTCGAAATGGCGGTCGATCCAGTCGTCCAGTTGGGCGTAGGGGCTCATGCAGTCTCCAGTTGCTGCAGTAGGTGGGAAAAGGCATCGACGGCGAGCTGCATGTCGTCGCTGGTGCTGCTCTCGAGCGGGTTGTGGCTGATGCCGCCGTTTTCGCCGCGCACGAACAGCATGGCCTGCGGCATGATTTCGTGCAGCTTCATGGCGTCGTGGCCGGCGCCGCTGGGCATGCGGTAGACCGGCGCGCCCAGGGCTTCAACGGCGCGTTCCCAGCGCTGCTGCCAGGCCGGGTCGCTGGGCGCGGCCGAGGCGCGCATGGTTTCCTCCAGGCGGTGCTGCAGCTGGCGGCGCGCGCAGATGGCCTGCAGTTCGCTCAGCACGTCGGCCACCAGGCGGTCGCGCTGCGCGTCGTCCGGCGCGCGCAGGTCCAGGCTGAAGCGGCAGCGCCCAGGGACCACATTGATCGAGCCGCTCGGCACTTCCAGCAGGCCGACGGTGCCGACCGAATCGCCGTCCTGCGCGGCGCGGCGTTCCACGTACAGCAGCAGTTCTGCGGCGGCAGCAGCGGCGTCGCGCCGGCGCCCCATGGGTGTGGTGCCGGCGTGGCTGGCCATGCCGATGATCTCGCCCACGTAGCGCACGCTGCCGTTGATGGAGGTGACCACGCCCAGCGGCAGGCCGAGCTCATTGAGCACCGGGCCCTGCTCGATGTGCACCTCGACGAAACCCAGGTACTGCGCCGGGTCGCGGCGCAGCGCGGGGATGTCTTCCAGGCACAGGCCGGCATGCTGCATGGCGTCGCGCAGCAGGGTGCCGTCGGCGTCCTTCTGTTCGAGCCAGGCGCTTCGGAAATCCCCCACCAGGGCGCCCGAGCCCAGGAAAGTGGCGGCGTAGCGCTGGCCTTCCTCTTCGGCGAAGGCGACGACCTCGATGCCAAAAGGCAGGCGCCGGCCCCGGCGGTGCAGTTCGCGCACGCTGGCCATGGGCACGAAGATGCCCAGGCGCCCGTCGTACTTGCCGGCGTTGCGGACGGTGTCGTAGTGCGAGCCGGTCATGAGCCAGCGCGCGCCCGGCGCGGCGGCGTGGTAGCGGCCCACCACGTTGCCGACGGCGTCGATCGCCACCTCGTCGAAGCCGCAGCCTTGCATCCAGTGGGCGATGCGCTGGGCGCAGGCGCGGTGCGCGTCGGTGAGGTAGGTGACGGTGAGCTGGCCGCGCTCGGCGTAGCCGGCGTCGCTGTGCTGGGCCAGCCGCTCGTGCCAGTCCCAGACGTCGTTGCCGAGTTCGGGCTGGTAGCCGAACTTGTCGTTCAGGCGGATTTCGGCGATGCGGTGGATGTTGCGCAGCGCCTCGGCGAGCTCGTAGTCGGGCGGGTTGTCCAGGCGCCGCGCGAAGGTGTCGATGATCTCCTGGCGGGGCAGCCCCGTGCCGCGCGGCCCGCGCACCGCCAGCACGAAGGGGAAGCCGAAGCGCGCGTTGTAGGCGGCGTTGAGCGCCTGGATGCGGGCGAATTCTTCCGGGCTGCACGCCGTGAGGCCGGCGGTGCCCTGCTCGTGGCGCGATTCGGCCGTGAGCTCTTCGCGCACCATGGCCTTGCCGGCCAGCTCGGGGTGGGCGCGCACCAGGGCCAGCTGCGCGGCCTGCGGCGCCTGGGCCAGCACGCGCACCATGGCGTGCTTGAGCGCCGCCAGCGAGCGAAATGGCCGCTCGGCCAGGGCGGCCTCGGCGATCCACGGCGAGTGCTCGTACAGGCCGTCCAGCAGGCGCCCGGCCTCCGCCGTGCTCGCGGCATTGAGTTGCTCCAGGGTCAAGGGCATGAAAAAACTCCTGAAGTAATAGCTACAAACCGTTTATGCATAAGCGCTAGCCGCCAATTTGGCCTCAAATTTGTGGCGCCGGGAAATGCTGTTCCCAGTGGCGCGCGATGTCGATGCGCCGGCACACCCACACGCCGGGGTGCTGCGCGATGTGGTCCAGGAAGCGCTGCAGTGCGGTGATGCGGCCGGGCCGGCCGAGCAGCCGGCAGTGCATGCCGACGCTCATCATCTTGGGGCGGTCGAGGCCCGCCGGGTCGCCCTCGGCGTACAGGGCGTCGAAGCTGTCGCGCAGGTACTCGAAGAACGGGCCGGCGTGCGAGAAGCCCTGCGGCAGGGCAAAGCGCATGTCGTTGGTGTCCAGCGTGTAGGGCACGATGAGCTGGTGCGCACTGGCGCCGTCGCTCTTGGCCACGCGCATCCAGAAGGGCAGGTCGTCGCCGTAGTAGTCGCTGTCGTAGGCGAAACCGCCGTAGTCGGCGACCAGGCGGCGCGTGCGCGGGCTGTCGCGGCCGGTGTACCAGCCCTGGGGGCGGTTGCCGGTCAGGCGCTCGATGGTCGCCATGGCCTCGTGCATGTGGGCACGCTCCACGTCCTCGGGCACGTTCTGGTAATGGATCCACTTGAGCCCATGGCAGGCGACTTCGTGGCCCGCCTGCACGAAGGCCTGCGCCACCTCGGGGTGGCGCGCCAGCGCCGTGGCGACGCCGAAGACGGTGAGCGGCAGGCCGCGCCGCTCGAATTCGCGCAGGATGCGCCAGACGCCGGCCCGCGCGCCATATTCGTAGATGCCCTCCATGCTGAGGTGGCGCTCCGGGTAACTCGCCGGGTTGAACATCTCGCTCAGGAATTGTTCGGAGCCGGCGTCGCCGTGCAGCACGCAGTTCTCACCGCCCTCCTCGTAGTTCAGGACGAACTGCACCGCGATGCGTGCGCCGCCCGGCCAGCGCGGATGCGGCGGGTGGGCGCCGTAGCCGGCAAGGTCGCGGGGGTAGGGCAGGGTGCTGTCGTAGGTCATGGGGCTCCTGGAACAGGTTCTCAAAGGGGCGAGAGGGCGAGCGAGAGTTCGTTCACGGGCTGCGCACGGTCGAACGTCAGGCTGGCCTCGACATGCTCCAGGTGCGCGTGCATCAACGCCACCGCCAGGGCTTCGTCGCGCGCCGCCAAAGCCTTGACGATCTCGGCGTGCTCTTCGTGCGAATGCGCGGCCTCGCTCGCACTCTGGTACATCAGCGTGATGAGGGCACAGCGTGAAATCAGGTCGCGCAGCAGCTGCGCCAACACGTCGTTGCCCATGAGCTCGGCCATCCGCACGTGGAAGTCGCCCAGCAGCTCGGTGCGGCCGCTGGCGTCCTGCGCGCGCAGGGCGGCGGCTTCGCTGGCGACGTGCGCGCGCAATACCTTGATCTTGGCAGGCGTGCTGGTGCGCACGAAGGCGCGCGTCATTTCCGTCTCCAGCATGCGGCGCACGGCGAACACCTGGCGCGCCTCGTCGGCCGAGGGCGTGGCGACGAAGGCGCCGCGCGCCGGCTCCAGCGTCACCAGGCGGTTTTGCGCCAGCTGGAACAGCGCCTGGCGCACCAGGGTGCGCGAGACGCCGAAGTGGTCGGCGAGCTTTTGCTCGGCCAGCTTGGTGCCGGGCTGCAGGCGGTGCTCGACGATCGCGCGCGTCAGCGATTCGACAATGGCGTGGGTGGACGATTCCATGCGGCGATGATAGGCGTGTTTGCCAAAAGTGTATACACTTTCAGTGCACAGGCGACTCGGCCAGAACATTAGGAGATTGACCATGGGCCTCAGTACCCACGTCCTTGACACCATGCACGGCTGCCCGGCCGCGGGCATGCGCGTTGCACTGTATGCCACTGCTGGCGACGAGGCCACCCTGCTCAAGGCGCTGGTGCTCAACCAGGACGGCCGCACCGACGCACCGCTGTTCGACAACGCCACGTTGCGCGCCGGCACCTTCCGCCTGCGGTTCGACGTGGCCGGCTACTTCAAGGCGCGCGGCGTGCTGCTGCCGGAACCCAATTTCCTCGACCAGGTCAACCTCGACTTCGGCGTGGCGGACGCCGCCCAGCACTACCATGTGCCGCTTCTGGTGAGCCCGTGGAGTTACTCCACCTACCGCGGTTCGTGATGGGTGCTGTTCCGCCAGGGCCGCCGCCGCGCAAGGGCCTGAACCGGCCGCGCCGCCCCGCCGCGCAGGCGGAGTCCCCCTTCCCGCGCGCAGCGCGAGAGAAGGGGGACGCGGCGAAGCCGCTCAGGGGAATGTACCTACTCCTGCCCTTCGGTCAGGGTGTCGAGCTGGAACCGGCCGCTCTTGTCCCACAGCCAGGTGTCGGTGTAGCTGACCTTGCCCATCCGGGTGGGCGCGGGAAAGGGCCCGGCCGCGCGCACCGTGCGCTCGATTTCGGCCATGACTTCGGGCGCATGGCGTGGGGCGCGCAGCCAGGAGGTGCCCAGCACGCGGCCACGCGCGTCGATGTCCACCTGCAGCACGCCCACGGCGTAGAGCAGCGGCGGCAGGCGACCCTTGAAAATGCGCGCGGCGTTCAGGCCATAGAGGTGCGTCGCGGCGTCCTGGCGGTAGGCGCGCGGGGTGGCTGCGGCCGACGGGCGGGCCGAGCCCGCTGCCCCGGGCACCGGGCCGGTGACCTCCGAAGCGCCGGCCGGCACGCGCGGCTCCTCGGGCACACTGGGAGGCTCCGGTGGCGTTGAGCGGCAGGCCGCCACCAGCGTGGCAATGCCCGCAGCCAGGCCGCCTAGCCAGCGGCGTGGCTTCTGGGGCGAATCGGCGTCGGGTTTCATCGGGGGCATGGGGCGCTTAGCGTATGGCATTTTTGCACCAATTCCTGCAGGCGCTGGCCGCCCGCCCCGCCTGCCTGGTGAGTGTCGCCGGCACGCAGGGCTCGACGCCGCGCGGGCGCGGTGCCTGGATGGCGGTGTTTGCCGACGAGGTGCTGGGCACCATCGGCGGCGGGCATGTCGAGTACCAGGCCATCGCCCGCGCACGCGCGCTGCTGGCACGCGGCGCGGCGGGCGCGCCCGAGACGGAGCGCTACGCCCTGGGCCCGAGCCTCGGGCAATGCTGCGGCGGCGTGATGCACCTGAGTTTCGAACCGGTCGGCGCGGCCGATGTGCACGCGCTGGGCGCGCGCCTGGCGCCCGCGCTGCAGCCGGTGGCGCTGTTCGGCGCCGGCCATGTTGGCCACGCCATCGTGCGCTGCCTCGCTCCGCTGCCGTTCGCCGTGACCTGGATCGACAGCCGCGACGGCGTCTTCCCCGAGCCCGCACCGGCCGGCGTGGCGTGCGAGCACTCCGACCCGGTGCAGGGCGCCGTGCCGGGCCTGGCGCCCGGAACGCGGGTGCTCATCATGAGCTTCAGCCACGCCGAGGACCTGGATGTGGTGGCTGCCTGCCTCACGCGCCAGCGCGCGCGCGCCGACCTGCCGTTCATCGGCCTCATCGGCAGCGCCACCAAGTGGGCGGCGTTTCGCGGGCGGCTGCGCCGGCGCGGCTTTTCCGAGGCCGAGCTCGGCCAGGTGACCTGCCCGATCGGCGTTCCCGGCATTCCCGGCAAGGAACCCGAGGTGATCGCCGTCGCGGTGGCGGCGCAGCTGCTGCAGCACGCGGCCGACCGCCCGGGGGGCGCAGGGTAAAACCCATGCAATTGCACACAAAATTTGCATACACTTCAAAACCTGGTCGCAGCGGTGCCCCAGGCGGCCTCCGTTTCATCGGAGGCCGCCTGGTGTGCGCGACCCCTTGGCTTGCCCAGAGCGCCCGCGGTGGTGGGCAGGCCGCAACCGGCGGCCCGCATCGCATGGCCGCAGAGGCGAGACCATGGAAAGCTACCTTCTCGACTGGGCCAACCTGCTCCTGCGCTGGGTCCACGTCATCACTGCCATTGCCTGGATCGGCTCCTCGTTCTATTTCGTCTTTCTCGACAGCAGCCTGACGCCGCCGGAAGACGAGGCCCTGCGGCAGAGCGGCGTCAGCGGTGAACTCTGGGCCGTGCACGGCGGGGGCTTCTACCACCCGGTGAAGTTCAACGTTGCGCCGCCGCAGCTTCCCAAGCACCTGCACTGGTTCTTCTGGGAAAGCTACAGCACCTGGCTGAGCGGGTTCGCGCTGTTCACGGTGTCCTACCTGTGGAGCGCCAGCACCTATCTGATCGATGCTTCCAAGGTCGCCTGGGCACCGGCCGAGGCCATCGCCGTGGCGCTGGCCTTCCTCGTGGTGTTCTGGCTGGCGTACGACGGCATCTGCCGGGTGTTCGGCCAGCGCCGCAACGGCGACGCCATCGTCGGCGCGCTCGTGCTGGTGCTGGTGTGCGTGGCGGCGTGGCTGGCCTGCCACTGGTTCGCCGGGCGCGCTGCGTTCCTGCTGGTCGGTGCCATGCTGGCGACCGCCATGAGCGCCAACGTGTTCTTCTGGATCATCCCTGGCCAGCGCACGGTGGTGGCGCAGATCAAGGCCGGCCAGCCGGTGGACGCCATCCATGGCAAGCGCGGCAAGCAGCGCAGCGTGCACAACACCTATTTCACGCTGCCGGTGCTGTTCGCCATGCTGAGCGGCCACTACAGCTTCACCTGGAACCACCCGCAGAACTGGCTGGTGCTCATCCTGATGATGTTCGCCGGCGCCGCCATCCGGCAGTTCTTCGTCATGCGCCACGGCTACAAGCTGGGGCGCAACCGCCACCCGCTGCCCTACGCACTGGTCGGCGTGGCCGTGCTGCTCGGCCTGGTGGCCTGGCTGCGGCCGGCGCCGGCGGCTGCGAATGCTATTCAGTTAGGAGCAGATAACGCCCACCAGTCAAGCGCTGGAGGCGAATTTGGCTATGAAAAAGTGCGGCTGGTGCTGGCGCAGCGCTGCCAGCAGTGCCACGGCCCCGAGGTGCAGATGAAGGGCTTGCGGCTCGATTCGCCGCAGGGCGTGGCGCAGAACGCGCAGAACATCTACCAGCAGGTGGTGGCGCAGAAGCTCATGCCGATGAACAACGCCACCGGCATGACGGACGCGGAGCGCGCCCTCATCGCCGGCTGGTTCCAGGCCGGCGCGCCGGTGCAATAAGCAGCGCGTTCAACCGTTGGGGCTTTGCGGCGCGGCGCAGGCGCCGTCGTCCAGCCCCAGGCCCCGTAGCCAGTTGGCGACCGCCGCGCGCCCGGCGTCGGGCAGGTCGAACGCGTCCGGGTCGAGCAGCCAGCTGTGCAGCAGCCCTTCGATGAGCGCCTGGAGCCCTCGGGCAGCGAGCGCACTGTCCATGGGCGCGGGGTGCGGCCCGGCCGCCAGGGCCTGTGCCAGCACGCGCTCGCTGCGCGCCGTCCACGCGCGGTGCGCCGACAGGTGGCGCGCGCGCAATGCGTCCAGCTCGCCGACGTACTCGACCCGGTGGATGGCGATGCGCATCACCCGGCGCAGATGCGGGTGGCGTGCAATGCCTTCGAGCGCGCTCACCAGGCCCAGGCACAACTGCCTGAGGTCGATCGCGGCCTGGTCGCCGGGCCGGTCGGAGGCGAGCGCCGCCGTGGCGCGTTCGACCATGGCGTCGAACAGGGCGGCCTTGTCGGCGAAGTGCCAGTAGATGGCGCCGCGCGTGGTGCCTGCGGCCTGGGCAATGTCGGCCAGCGAGGTGCGCGAGACCCCACGTTCGTCGAACAGCAACTCGGCGGCGTCGAGCAACGCAGCGCGCGTGATCTGCGCGTCAGCCTTGGTGCGCCGGGCCATGGTGGGGAGAAAAAGCCATGCGCACATGGTACATACATACAACAATGTATGTATAATTTTCAGAGGCAGAACGCCGCCTTCGCAGTCCTGCGCTGTCACACGCGATTTACCAAGACCTACTAGACTGGCCGGCTTGCCTGTTCCCGCCGCCTTCCCCCGAAAGAATCTCCCATGGCTGATATGCAACGTGCCACGATGGCTCCCGTGTGGGCCCCGGCTTTGCCCCGTTCCCTCGCCGTCGCGGCGGCTGGCGCCGTGCTGGCCCTGGCGGCCTGCAGCAAGACAGAGGCCCCGAAGGGCGCGCCGGGCGGTGGTATGCCGCCGCCGCAGGTCGGTGTGGTCACGGTGGAGCCGGGCAATGTCGGCCTGTTGAGCGAACTGCCCGGCCGCCTCGAAGCCTCGCGCGTGGCGCAGGTGCGCGCCCGCGTCGCGGGCATCGTGCAGGAGCGGCTGTTCCGCGAAGGCAGCGACGTCAAGGCCGGCCAGCCCTTGTTTCGCATCGATGCGGCGCCCTACGCCGCCGCCGTGCAGAGCGCGCAGGCCGCGCTGGCGCGCGCCGAGGCCAGCCTGTCGCAGAGCAGCGCGCTGGCGCGGCGCTACAAGCCGCTGCTGGAGGCCAACGCCGTGAGCGAGCAGGAATACGCCAACGCCGTGGCCGCGCAGCAGGCCGGCGCTGCCGATGTGGCGGCCGCCAAGGCGGCCATCGCCACCGCGCAGATCAACCTGAACTACGCCAGCGTGACGGCGCCGATCTCGGGCCGCATCGGGCGCGCGCTCGTGACCGAAGGCGCGCTCGTCGGTCAGGGCGAAGCAACGCCGCTCGCGGTCATCCAGCAGATCGATCCGCTGTACGTCAACTTCACGCAGTCGGCCGCGCAGGTCATGGAACTGCGCCGCGCCATGGAGCAGGGGCGCCTGCAGCGTGCCGGCAAGGCGGACGCCGCCAGCGTGCGCCTGGTGCTGGAAGACGGCAGCGAATACCCCGAACCAGCGCGGCTGCTGTTTTCCGACCTGACGGTGGACGCTGGCACCGGGCAGATCACCTTGCGCGCCGAGGTGCCCAACCGTGGCATGCGCCTGCTGCCCGGCCTGTACGTGCGCGTGCGCATCGAGCAGGCGCAGGCGAGCAACGCGGTGCTCCTGCCGCAGCAGGCGGTGACGCGCTCGGCCGGCGGCGACAGCGTGCTGGTGGTGGGCGCGGACAACAAGCCGATCCCGCGCACCATCAAGCTCGGAGGCCAGCAGAACGGCTATTGGGTGGTGCTCGAAGGCCTCCAGAAGGGCGAGCAGGTGGTGGTCGACGGCTTCCAGAAGCTGCGCGGCGGCGCGCCGGTGCAAACGGTACCCTGGACGCCGCCCGGCGCTCCCGCCCCAGCGGCGGCCGGCCCGGCGAGCGCCGCCAGCGGCGCCCAGGCGCCGGCGTCTTCGGCCAGTTCGGCAGCGCGCTAAAGGCTCAGCATGGCGAAATTCTTCATCGAGCGGCCCATTTTCGCGTGGGTGATCGCGCTGTTCATCATGGTTATGGGCGGCGTGGCCATCACGCAGCTGCCCATTGCCCAATACCCGCCGGTGGCGCCGCCGTCCATCGTTGTTTCCGCCACCTACCCGGGCGCGTCGGCGCAGACGCTGGAAGACAGCGTGCTGTCCGTGATCGAGCGCGAAATGAACGGCTCGCCCGGCCTGATCTACATGGAGTCGGTGGCGCAGGCCAACGGCACCGGCAGCATCACCTTGAGCTTCCAGCCCGGCAGCAACGCCGACCTGGCGCAGGTCGACGTGCAGAACCGCCTCTCGCGCGCCGCGCCCCGCCTGCCCGCCGCCGTGACGCAGCAGGGCGTGCGCGTGGACAAGTCGCGCAGCAACTTCCTGCTGTTCACCATGCTGTCGTCCGATTCGCCCGACTGGAACCCGGTGGCCTTGGGCGACTACGCCTCGCGCAACATCGTGCCGGAACTGCAGCGTCTGCCCGGCATCGGCCAGGCGCAGCTGTTCGGCTCCGAGCGCGCCATGCGCGTCTGGATCGACCCGAACAAGCTGCTCGGCTTCAACCTGAGCAGCGCCGACGTCACCGCCGCCATCCGCGCGCAGAACGTGCAGGTGTCGGCGGGCGAGATCGGCAGCCTGCCCAACGTGGCCGGCCAGGGCATCTCGGCCACGGTGGTGGTCAATGGGCAACTGGGCAGCGTCGAGGAATTCGGCGCCATCACCCTGCGGGCCAACCCTGATGGCAGCACAGTGCGCCTGCGCGACGTCGCGCGCATCGAGTTGGGCGGGCAGTCGTACGCCACCTCGGCGCGGCTCAACGGCAAACCGTCGGTGGGCGTGGGCGTGCAGCTCTCGCCCTCGGGCAACGCGCTGGCCGCGGCCGACGCGGTGCGCGCCAAGATGACCGAGCTCGAGCGCTTCTTCCCGCAGGGCATGAAGTGGTCGATCCCCTACGACAGCTCGCGCTTCGTGCAGATCTCCATCACCCAGGTGGCGGTCACACTGGCCGAGGCGGTGCTGCTGGTGTTCCTGGTGATGCTGCTGTTCCTGCAGAAATTCCGCTACACCATCATTCCCACCATTGTCGTCCCGGTGGCCTTGCTGGGCACCTTCGCCACGCTGCTGGCGCTGGGTTTTTCCATCAACGTGCTGACCATGTTCGGCATGGTGCTGGTGATTGGCATCGTGGTGGACGACGCCATCGTCGTCGTCGAGAACGTCGAGCGCATCATGAGCGAGGAGGGGCTGCCACCCCTGGAAGCCACGCGCAAGGCCATGGGGCAGATTTCCGGTGCCATCGTCGGCGTGACGGTGGTGCTGATTTCGGTGTTCACGCCGCTGGCGTTCTTCGCCGGGTCGGTGGGCAACATCTACCGCCAGTTCGCCGCCGTCATGGTCTCTTCGATCGCGTTCTCGGCGTTCCTTGCGCTGTCGCTGACGCCCGCGCTCTGCGCCACCCTGCTCAAGCCCGTGGAGGCTGGCCACCACCTGGCCAAGGGCGGTTTCTTCGGCTGGTTCAACCGGCGCTTTTCCAGCGCTGCCAAAGGCTACGAAGGCGTGGTGGCACGCCTGCTGCGCCGCGCCCCGCGCACGCTGGTGCTGTACCTGGCAATCGGCGCGGCCGCGACGGTGGTGTACCTGCGCCTGCCCACGTCCTTCCTGCCCAACGAAGACCAGGGCACCATGCTGGTGAACGTGCAGCTGCCGCCCGGAGCGACACAGGCGCGCACGCTTGCCGTGATGGAGCAGGTCGAGGGCTTCATGCTCAAGCAGCCCGAAGTGCAAAGCATGGTCAGCGTGCTCGGGTTCAGCTTTTCCGGCCAGGGACAGAACGCCGCGCTCGCTTTCGTGACGCTGACCGACTGGGACGAGCGCAAGGGCGCGGGCAGCTCGGCCGATGCGCTGGCCGGGCGTGCGTTCGGCGCGCTCTCGGGCATCCGCGACGCCTTCATCTTCCCGCTCAATCCGCCGCCGATTCCCGAACTGGGCGCGGCCTCGGGCTTCAGCTTCCGCCTGCAGGACCGGGGCGGCCTGGGCCACGACGCGCTCCTGGCGGCGCGCAACCAGCTGCTCGGGCTGGCGGCGCAAAGCAAGCTGCTGGCGCAGGTGCGGCCGGACGGCCTGGAAGACGCGCCGCAGCTGCAGATCGACATCGACCGCTCCAAGGCGAGTGCGCTCGGGGTGTCCTACGACGCCATCAGCGGCGCCATTTCCACGGCCCTGGGTTCGAGCTACGTGAACGATTTCCCGAACGCCGGGCGCCTGCAGCGCGTGGTGGTGCAGGCCGACGCCCCGGCGCGCATGCAGCCCGACGATTTGCTCGCGCTCAATGTACAAAACGCGCAGGGCAAGGCGGTGCCGTTTTCCGCGTTCGCCAGCACGCGCTGGGTGACCGGGGCCATGCAGACGGTGCGCTACAACGGCTACCCGGCCATGCGCATCAGCGGCTCGGCCGCGCCGGGCCAGAGCACCGGGGCGGCGATGGCCGAAATGGAGCGCCTGGCCGCGCAATTGCCGGCAGGCTTCGGCTACGAATGGACCGGCCAGTCGCGCGAGGAGAAGCTCGCCGGCTCGCAGGCCATGGTGGTTTACGCCTTCTCCATCCTGGCGGTGTTCCTGTGCCTGGCGGCGCTCTACGAGAGCTGGTCGATCCCGCTTTCGGTCATTCTGGTGGTCCCGCTGGGCGTGCTCGGCGTGCTGCTCGCCACGCTGCTGCGTGGCTACGCCAACGACGTGTATTTCCAGGTGGGGCTGGTGACCATCATCGGGCTGTCGGCCAAGAACGCCATCCTGATCATCGAGTTTGCCAAGGACCTGCAGGCCCAGGGCAAGAGCGTGATTGAGGCGGCGCTCGCCGCTGCCCACCTGCGCTTCCGGCCCATCGTGATGACCTCCATGGCGTTCACGCTGGGGGTGCTGCCGCTGGCCCTGGCCACGGGCGCCGGCTCGGCCAGCCAGCGCGCCATCGGCACCGGCGTGATCGGCGGAATGATCACCGGCACGGCGCTGGCGGTGTTCTTCGTTCCCATTTTCTTTGTTTTGGTGCGCGGGCTCTTCAAGGGCAGCGCGCGCCAGCGCCAGTTCGACGCCGCGCATGCCCATTCGCATGGCTCGGGGGAGGACGACCATGCGTGAGGCCCCGATGCTGCCTGTTTCACCCCGCGCGGTCCGCATGCCTGCCGTGCGGCCGCTGGCCACTGCCCTGCTGGCCGCATGGCTTGCCGGCTGCTCCTTCGTGCCGACCTACCAGCGCCCCGAAGCGCCCGTGGCCGAGCAATTTCCCAACGCGCCCACGGTGGGTCAGGGGGCTGTACCGGCCGCAGACCTGCCCTGGCAGGACTTCGTGCAGGATGCGCGCCTGCGCACCCTGATCGCGCGCGCGCTGGACGGCAACCGGGACCTGCGCGTGGCCACCCTCGCCATCGAGCAGGCGCGCGCGCAGTACCGCATCCGCGGTGCCGACCGCACGCCGACCATCAATCTTGCCGCGGGCGCCAATCGCCAGCCGGCGGCCAATGGCAGTGGCGGCATCCAGAGCACCTACACCGCCGGCGTGGCCCTGGCGTCGTGGGAGATCGACTTCTTCGGCCGCATCGCCAGCCTGGAAGAAGCGGCGCTGGCGCAATACTTCGCCACCGAGGAGGCGCGCAATGCCGTGCAGACCAGTTTGGTCGCGGCGCTGGCCAACGCCTGGCTCAGCCTGCAGACCAACGATGCCCTGTTGGCCCTGGCGCAGCGCACGCTCGCCACGCGCGAGGATTCGCTGCGCCTTACGCGGCTGCGCTTCGATGAGGGCGTGAGCTCGGCGCTTGACCTGCGCCAGGCCGAATCGCTGACCGCCGCGGCGCGCGCCGCCATTGCCCAGCAGCGGCGCCTGCGCGCGCTGGATGTGAATGCGCTCACGCTGCTCTCCGGCGGGCCATTGCCCGAAGATCTGTTGCGCACCGACGGCGAGCCGCTCGCCGCGTTCACCGAGGTGCCGGCCGGCCTGCCTTCGGACCTGCTGACGCGCCGTCCCGACGTCCTCCAGGCCGAGCAGCAGTTGCGCTCGGCCAATGCCAACATCGGCGCGGCACGCGCTGCGTTCTTCCCGCGCATCGCGCTGACGGCCAGCGCCGGCTCGGCCAGCGGCGCGCTGTCGGGCCTGTTCAAGGACGGCTCGTGGGGCTGGACCTTCGCGCCCCAGGCCTTGCTGCCGATCTTCGACGGCGGGCGCAACCAGGCCAATCTGGACGCCGCCCTGGCCGGCCGGCAAGTGGCCGTGGCGCAGTACGAAAAAGCCATCCAGACCGCCTTCCGCGAAGTCGCGGACGCGCTGGCCGGGCGGGCGGCACTCTCCGACCAGCTGGAGGCGGCGCGCGCGCAGGCGCGCGCCGAGGCCGAGCGCCTGCGCCTGGCCGACCTGCGCTACAAGAACGGCGTGGCCAGCTACCTCGATGTGCTCGACGCGCAGCGCTCGCTCTTTGCCACCGAGCAAAGCGTGGCGCAGATCGCGCTCGCCCGCCAGCAGGCCGAAGTGGCCTTGTACAAGGCATTGGGGGGGGGCTGGCAGGGCGCTCCGGCCGCTTCTTGAGCGCCCCTTGCCCGTTGCGTGTTTAGGCGCTCCTGACGGGGTTCTTGAAACGCGCGGTTACCATGTTGCGGCGCAGCACCGGCCGGGGTTTGACGCAAGACAAATTTGCACCGGCGCTTGCCGTTCGGTGGCTGGCGTATTTGATTTGCCTCAATGCCGGCAGACGGACCACCTTGCAAAGTGGTCCGAATGTTGCCGATTCCCTCTTCCCCTCCTTCCCCTGAAGTGGAAACCGCGGCGCCCGGCGAGGTGCTGCGGCAGCGCCACGAGCATCCCCGGGATGTCCTGCATCTCCTGCAAGGGCGGGTCGTTCTGTGCGTGCGCATCGAGGGCCAGATTCGTCACCAGCTGGGCGTGGTCGACGGCCCGTTCTGGCTGGACGCGGCATCCGCCATGCTCGGGCAGCCCTGCGTCGTCGACATGGTCGCGGAAACACGGGTGCAACTGCGCCGCCAGCCATTGGCGCAATTCCACGCTTCCCTGGAAGCGCTTCCGCAGGCGAGCCGCTTGCTGATGCACGATTTGGCCATGGGCTACCGCCAGCAGACGGAGCTTGCGGTCAGCCGGCTCGCGCAGGACGCGGAGGCGCGCTGCGCCCAGTGGCTGCTGCACCATGCCCAGAACGACGACAACGGGGCGATGAGTGTCACGCTGCACCAGCGCAAGCGCCTGATTGCGGCGCAACTGGGGATTGCCCCGGAAACCTTCTCCCGCGTGCTGCGCAGCCTGCGCGAGCACGGCATGATCCACGGCTCGGGCAATGTGGTGAAACTCCTGCAGCCGCGCGCGCTGCAGGCCGTGGCCGGGTTCTAAGGGGCTCGGGCGCACAGCCCGCTCTCAGGGTTTTCATCAGGCCGCTTGCGGGTTCCACCCAGGCGCGGCCAGCCGGTCGGCTGCGTATATTCGTTGCAGCCATGCCAGCGATACCGTTCCCGCCCGTTTCCACGGTCGCGTCGCGACCGTTATCGGCCGCGCCATGAGCACGCGCCAGGAGGCCCGGCGTCTCGCATTGCCCGGCGCATTGGGCGTGCGCGTTGCGTTGCTGCTGGTCGCCGCGGTCGGAGTTGCGGGCGCGTTCTCCGGCTGGGTCGCCACGCGCGCTGCGACCGAGGAGGCCGTGCAGCGCGTCGTGCGCCAGCAGGGCGAGGAGGTGCAAACCCTGGCACGCGTTCTGGCCAGCAAGATCGAACAAAGCCAGAAGGTGCTGCGCACGGTCGCCGCCGGCATCACGCCGGAGATGCTCGACGCCCCTTACTCGCTCGACTGGGTGCTCCAGCAGGGGCTGCCGGCGGTGCAGTTCTTCGACACCATGCAGGTGGCGCGGGCCGATGGTTCCTTGCGCGTCAATCTGCAGTACGGCGTGCAGGGCGAGGCCGCCGCGCTCGAACCGGCCGAGCGCGACACATTGCGGCGCACCCTGGTGGAAGGCAAACCCATTGTTTCGGAAGTCGTGGGCAGCGGCGCGGGGGATGCCCGCGTGTTGTTTACGCAGCCCCTGCACGCCAAGGATGGCAGCGTCATTGGGGTGGTTGGTGGCGCGTTGCGCCTGCAATCCCAGGGCCTTCTGCCGGCCTCCATCGCGCCGCCGGAGCACGCGGGTTCGCGCCTGGTGGTGTTCGCGCGCGACGGCACCATCCTGTCGCACGCCGATCCGGCGCGCCTGTTGGGTAAGGTGAGTGAAGAGCCCGGCCTGGAGGAAATGGGCCCGCGCTGGCTGGCCGCCCAGGGAGCGGCGGGCGACCGGAGCTTGACGGAAAGGGTTTCAGGCCATGTCGTGAGCCTGGCCAGCATGCCGCTGCCGCAGTGGACCGTGGCGCGCATCAGCGACGCCCAGGCGCTGCTCGCGCCGCTGGAGGGAGCGCAGCGGCGCGCCTGGTGGCTGGCCGCGCTGGCCGTGGGCCTGATCGCGCTCGCCGCGGCCGCGTTGAGCTTGTGGCAGATGCAGCCCCTGGCGCGGCTGCGCGACCGCGCGCTGCGGCTGACCGAACCCGCGGGCTTCGATGATTCGGTGGTGCCCTCGGCCCATTGGGGCGATGAAGTGAGCACGCTGGCCGATGCGCTGGAGCGCTTCACCCAGGAGCGCAACGGCCAGCAGCTGCGCGACAGCGCCCTCGCCGGGCGGCTGCAGGCCATCCTGGACCACGCGCCGGTCGGCATCGTCATCACGCGCGCCGCACGCCTGAGCATGCTCGGTCGCCAGGCGGCGCAGATGCTCGGTTACACGCCCGACGAACTGCAAGGCAGGGCGGTGCGTACGCTGTACGGGTCCGACGAGGCGTACGCGCAATGGAAGAAGCGCACGCGCGCCGCCTTCGCCGCGCACGGCGCGTTCGACGGCGACGTGTGTTTCACGCGCAAGGACGGCAGCCCGGTGTGGGTGCGCGTGCAGGGGCGTGCGGCCGATTCCCCGGGCATGCTCGCGGGCACGGTCTGGATCCTTGAAGAACTGACGGCCGTGCACGAAGCGCGGCGCCAGCGCGGCCGCGAGCGCTTGCACGACCCGGTCACCGGCCTGCCCGACCGGCACGCATTCGAAGAGCGCCTGCGCGGCGTGCTGCTCGGCCGCCCGGCGGTGCAGGGGCGCGGGCCGGATGCGCTGTGCGGTGTCGTGATGTACCTGGATCTGGACCATTTCACCGTGGTCAACGACATTGCCGGCCACCAGGCGGGCGACGACGTGCTGGAACACGTCGCACGCCTGCTGGAGGCGCAGGTGCGCCAGGCGGGCTGGGTGGCGCGCCTGGGCGGCGATGAGTTCGTGGTTGTCATGCCGGCGTGTTCCGTCGCGCACGGCCTGGCCGTGGCGGAGCAACTGCGCGCCGCCGTCTGCGCCTGGGAGCCGGTGTACGGCGACCGAAGCTTCACCCTGGGGGTGAGCGTTGGCCTGGTGCCCCTGACCAGTGAGCTTGCCGACGTGTCGGCCGTACTGCGCGCCGCCGACATGGCGTGCTACGAGGCCAAGCGCGCCGGGCGCAACCGCGTCGTGCTGCGCTCTGGCGTGGCGGCGCCCGCTGCGCCCGCCGCATCCGAGAAGGCGTAGCGCCTACACCCTGCCGAGCGCGCGCAGGACGTTTTCCGCTGTGGCGGGTGCGTTCAGCGCCACGGGCAGGTGGGCGCCGCCGTGGGCCGCGGCGACGGCGTTGCGCAGCGCTTCGTACACGCTGATCGCCAGCATGAAGGGCGGCTCGCCGACCGCCTTGCTGCCGCCGACGTTGTCTTCGCGGTTGGCTTCGGGCCACAGGGCGATGTGCAGGCGCTCGGGCAGGTCGCCGGTGGCGGGAATCTTGTAGGTGCTGGGGGCGTGCGTGGCCAGCATGCCGTCGTCCTTCCAGACCAGTTCCTCGGTGGTCAGCCAGCCCATGCCCTGGACGAAGCCGCCTTCGATCTGCCCGATATCGATGGCCGGGTTGATGCTGTGGCCGACGTCGTGCAGGATGTCCACCCGCAGGACCCGGTTTTCGCCCGTCAGGGTGTCGATGACCACCTCGGTGCAGGCGGCGCCGTAGGCGAAGTAGAAGAACGGCCGGCCGGTCAGGGTGGTTTTGTCGTAGTGGATCTTGGGCGTGCGGTAGAAGCCATCGCTCCAGAGCTGGATGCGGTTGGCGTAGGCTTCTTTCACCACCTCGTCGAACGCACGCACCTTTTTCGGCGAGATCACCTGGCCGCCGGCGAAGCGGATGGCGCCGGCGCCGCAGCCGTCCAGCCCGCAGACGAAGGAGGCGAGGTTGTCGCGCACATTGCGCGCGGCGAACTGCGCCGCGCGGCCGTTCAGGTCGGTGCCGCTCGAAGCCGCCGTGGCGCTGGCGTTGGGCACCTTGCTGGTGTCGCTGGCGGTGACCAGCACGCGGGACAGCGGCACGCCCAGCTCGTCGGCCACGATCTGCGCCACCTTGGTGTGCAGGCCCTGGCCCATCTCGGTGCCGCCGTGGTTCACCTGCACGCTGCCGTCGAGGTACACGTGCACCAGGGCGCCGGCCTGGTTGAACAGCGTGGCGGTGAAACTGATGCCGAATTTCACCGGTGTGATGGCAATGCCGCGGCGCAGCGCGGTCTGCCGTGAATTCCAGGCGGAAATGGCCGCCACGCGTTGCCGGTACTGCGCCGATTGCTCCAATTGTGGGAGCAATTCGTGCAGGATGTTGTCCTCCACGCGCATCTGGTAGTGCGTGGTGTCGCGCCGGCCGCCGCTGGCGAGCGGCTCGTCGCTGTAGAGGTTGGCCATGCGCACATCGAGCGCGTCCAGCCCCAGCGTGCGCGCGATGTCGCCCAGGATGCGCTCGATGGCGATCACCCCCTGCGGCCCGCCGAAACCGCGGAACGCGGTGTGGCTCTGGGTGTTGGTCTTGCAGCGGTAGGACTGCACCAGCACGTTTTCCAGGAAGTAGGCGTTGTCGCAATGGAACACCGCGCGGTCGGCCACCGGCCCGGACAGGTCGGCCGAGAAGCCGCAGTTGGCGAACATGCTGAGCACCAGCGCCGTGATGCGGCCACGCGCGTCAAACCCCACCTGGTAGTCGTAGGCAAAGGGGTGGCGCTTGCCCGTCACCAGGAAATCGTCGTCGCGGTCGAGCCGCAGCTTGACCGGCGCGCCGAACTTGTGCGCCGCCACGGCGGCCCACACCGCCAGGTGCCCGGCCTGCGTTTCCTTGCCGCCGAAGCCCCCGCCCATGCGCCGGCACATCACGGTAACGGCGTGGTTGTCGATGCCGAGCGCGTGCGCCACCCAGTGCTGCACCTCGCCGGGGTGCTGGGTGCTGGAGTGGATCCACCACTGGTTCTGCTCCAGCGGCAAGGCGTAGGCAATCTGGCCTTCCAGGTAGAAGTGCTCCTGGCCGCCGACCTCGAAGCTGCCTGCGAGCGTATGCGGGCTGCTGGCCAGGGCGTCCTCGGGCGCGCCGCGGCGCACGGACACGGGCGGCAGCACATAGCTTTGCTGCGCGTGCGCGGTGCGCACGTCCAGCACCGCCGGCAGCGGGGCGATGTCGGCACGCACGGCGCGCGCCGCGCGGCGCGCCTGCATCACGCTCGTCGCCACCACCAGGCCGATGACCTGGCCGACGTGCTGCACGCTGTCCTCGGCGAACACCGGCTCGTCGTGCGCGAATGCGGCAAGCATCCTGTCGCCCGGCACGTCGGCCGCCAGCACCACGCCGCGCACACCGGGCAGGGCCAGCGCGGCGGACGCATCCACGCCCTTCAGCTGCCCGTGGGCCACGCGCGAGAGGATGGGCGCGGCGTACAGCGTGCCCTTGATTTCCGCGATGTCGTCGATGTAGGTGGCGCTGCCCGCGACCTGGGCGCGGGCGCTTTCGTGCGGGTGGGCGTGGCCCATGGCGCGCGGCTCGGCGGCGGCGCCCGGCTGCTCCGGTGCGTGCGGCGCTGCGCCGGCGTGCGCGTCGGCCGCCAGGGCCACCGGATCGGCGACGGCGTCGCGGCTGGGGGAGAGGTCCTGGCGCGCGGTCATGCGAAGTCCTCCAGCGCCAGCTGGTCCAGGCTGGCCGCTGCGCCACCCTGCGTTTCCAGCCAGAAGCGCTGCGGCAGGGCGGCCAGCATGGCGCTGCGGTAGGCGCTGCTGGCGCGCATGTCGGAAATGGGGGCGAACTCGGCCTGCAGCGCGGCGGTGGCGCGCTGCACCGTGGCTTCGCTCCAGGGCTGGCCGACGAGCGCCGCCTCGGCCGCGCGGGCGCGGGCGGGGGTGGCGGCGACGCCGCCCGCGCCGATGGAGGCGGCGCGCACTTCGCCCCCTTCGATGGCGATATTCATGACCAGGCAGACGGCGGAGATGTCGTCGTCGAAGCGTTTCGAGACTTTGTAGGCGCGCAAGCGCTCCCGTGGCGCCGGCAGCGGCACGTGGATGCGCAGCAGCAGTTCGTCGGCCGCGAGCACGTTCTGCCGGTAGCCGGTGTAGAGATTTTCGAGGGGCAGGGTGCGTGTGCCGCGCACGCTGCCGAGTTCGACGCGGGCGCGCAGGGCGATGAGCAGCGGCATGGAGTCGCCAATCGGCGAGCCGTTGGCCACGTTGCCGCCCAGCGTGCCCGAGTTGCGCACCGGCAGGCCGGCGAACCGCGCCGCAAAGCGCTCGAGTTCGGGCCAGTGGCGCTGCAGCGCGCCGAAGGCGTCGGCCAGGGGCACGGCGGCGCCGATGCGGAGCTCCGCCGGGCCGTGTTCGATGGCGCGCAGCTCGGCGGCGCGGGTCACGTCCAGCACCTGCGGGAACTGGCGATGCTGCTTGGTGACCCACAGGCCGACGTCGGTGCATCCGGCCACCACCTGCGCCTGCGGGTGGGCGGCGCGGGCTGCGAGCAAGGCCGCCTCGGTGGGCGGAGAAATATAGGTCGAATCGGGCTCCAGCGCTTGTCCAGTAAGCGCGAGGAGCTTCAATTGTTGTAGCAACTTGGTTTCGTTCACGGCGCGTACCGGCAGGTCGCCCATGGCCTGGGCGGCGTCCAGGATGGGCCGGTAGCCGGTGCAGCGGCACAGGTTGCCCGAGAGGTCGTGCACCGCGTCGGCGCGTGTGACGGCCTGGCCCTGGCAGCAGCGGTTCTGGTACATGGCAAACAGGCTCATGACGAAGCCGGGGGTGCAGAAGCCACATTGGGAGCCGTGGCACTGCACCATCGCCTCCTGCGCGGGATGCAAACCGGCCGCGGGCGCCGCCCCGGCGGTCTCGATCAGCGGGTCGTGGGCGAGGTCTTCCACCGTCCACAGCGCCATGCCGTCGATCGAATGGGCCAGGCGGATGCAGGCGTTGATGGCGCGGTAGCGGATGCGTTCCTGCACGCCTTCGCCGCTGTGCACGCTCTCGATTTCGCCCAGCACCACGGTGCAGGCGCCGCAGTCGCCCTCACCGCAGCCTTCCTTGGTGCCGGTGGCGCCCAGGTCGTCCCGCAGCAGGTCGAGCAGGGTGCGGTCGGGTGGTACATTGGCCAGCGCTACAGGCTGGCCGCGGCGGACGAAGTGCAGGGAGCGCATGGCGGCAGGGTACAGCGAATGAACCACACGAGGGTAGGGCGCATCGCCGGGCGGCGCATAAGCCGTGCCTTATGACTGCAATGCGCAAACCACCATGAGAGACCAGGCTCTTTTCGACAAGATAGACCTCCATCTGATAAGGGTCTTGCACACCGTGTTGACTGAGCAAAGCGTATCGAGGGCCGCCATCCGCCTGGGCATGCACCAGCCGGCGGTGTCGAGCGCGCTCCGGCGCCTGCGCGAGCTGGCGGGCGACCCGCTGCTGGTGCGCTCGGGCCCCGGCATGGTGCCGACGGACGCCGCACTGCGCATGGTGGCGCCCGCGGGCGACATCCTGCGCAGCGCCGAAGCCCTGTTCTCCGACGCGCGCGGCTTCGACCCGCGCACCAGCACGCGGAGCTTTCGCGTCGCGGCGAGCGACTACCTCGACCCCTTGTTCCTGCCGCGCCTGCTGGCGCGCATCAAGCAGGAGGCGCCGTTGTGCCCGGTGGACATCCTGCCGCTCTCGCCCGACGCCCACTACCATGCGCAGCTGGCCAACGGCGAGGCCGACGTGGTCATCGGCAATTGGCCCGAGCCACCCGGCGACTTGCACCTGGGCAAGCTGTTCGCCGACGAGGTGGTGTGCCTGGTCTCGCGCGAGCACCCGGCGGTGCGCCGCGGCTGGAGCCTGGAGGAATGGCTGCGGGCCGAACACATCGCGCCCACGCCGACCTACCCCGGCGCGCGCGGCGTGATCGACGCGCACCTCGACGGCCTGGGGCTGGAGCGCCACATCACGGCGCGCTGCGCACATTTCGGCCAGATCCCGGACATGGTGGCCGCCAGCCTGCTGGTGCTGACCACCGGCCGCCAGTACTGCGAACGCTTCACGGCCCGCCTGCCGGTGGTGGTGCTGGCGCCGCCGCTGGACTTTCCGCCGCTGGGCTATTACCAGCTGTGGCACGCCCGTACCCAGCATTCGGCGGCCGCGGCCTGGCTGCGCGACTGTGTGCGCAGGGTGGCCGATACGCTTCCAAAAGGATAGCTGAATTCTTATATACGATAAGCGCTAGATGCCAATTTAGGCAATAAAATACAAAGATGACGGAGACACACAGCGCATGAACCCCCACGCCCCCCCGGCGGTGCCGCGGCTGCAGCTTGCCGGTATCACCAAACGCTACCCCGCCGTGGTCGCCAACAGCGGCGTCTCGCTCACCGTCCAGCCGGGTGAAATCCACGCCGTGCTGGGGGAGAACGGCGCCGGCAAATCCACCTTGATGAAAATCATCTACGGCGCTGTGCGGCCCGACGAAGGCAGCGTGGCCTTCGACGGCCGCAGCGTGCAGGTGCGCAGCCCGCAGGAGGCGCGCCACCTGGGCATCGCCATGGTGTTCCAGCACTTCAGCCTGTTCGACACGCTGACCGTGGCCGAGAACGTCTGGCTCGGCCTGGACAAGAGCCTTTCGCTCGCCGAGGTCACGCGCCGCATCGCCGCCAAGGCGGCCGACTACGGCCTGGACATCGACCCCGAGCGCCCGGTGCACACGCTCTCGGTCGGGGAAATGCAGCGCGTGGAGATCATCCGCGCGCTGCTTACCGAGCCGCGCCTCCTGATCCTCGACGAGCCCACCTCGGTGCTGACGCCGCAGGCGGTCGAGCGCCTGTTCGTCGTGCTGCGCAAGCTGGCCGACGAGGGCTGCAGCATCCTCTACATCAGCCACAAGCTGCACGAGATCCGCTCGCTGTGCAGCGCCTGCACGGTGATGCGCGGCGGCAAGGTGACGGGCGTGTGCGACCCGCGCGAAGAATCCAACGCGTCGCTCTCGCGCCTGATGATCGGTGCCGAGCCGCCGGCACTGGAGCGCCGCGCCGCCCAGCTGGGCGCCGTGGTGCTGCGCGTGGACAACCTCAACCTGCCGCGCACCGACCCCTTCGGCGTCGACCTGATCGACATCGAACTGCAGGTGCAGGCCGGCGAAGTGGTGGGCATCGCCGGCGTCTCGGGCAACGGCCAGAAGGAGCTGCTCTACGCGCTCTCGGGCGAGGACGCGCGTGCCGCGCCCGCCATGGTGCAGCTGGCCGGCCAGAACGCCGGGCACTTGGGGCCGCGCCGGCGCCGCGCGCTGGGCCTGCATTTCGTGCCCGAGGAGCGCCTGGGGCGCGGCGCCGTGCCGAGCGTCGGCCTGGCGCACAACCTGCTGCTCACGCGCAGCGACGCGGTGCGCGCGCTCGGCTGGATCGACGTCGCCGCGCTGCGCCGCCAGGCGCAGGAGATCATCACGCGCTTTGGCGTGAAGGCCGGCGGTCCGGACGCGCCGGCGCAGTCGCTTTCGGGCGGCAACCTGCAGAAATTCATCGTCGGCCGAGAGATCTCGGCCGGGCCGCGCCTGCTCATCGTCTCGCAGCCGACCTGGGGCGTGGACGTCGGCGCGGCGCAGCAGATTCGCAGCGAAATCCTGGCCCTGCGCGACGCCGGCTGCGCCGTGCTGGTGCTGAGCGAGGAGCTCGACGAGCTGTTCGACATCTGCGACCGCCTGTACGTCATGGCCAAGGGCCATGTCTCGCCCTCGGTGGACCGGGCCGACGCCACGGCGCCGCGCATCGGCGAATGGATGAGCGGCCTGTGGCACGCCGACGTGCAGCAGCACCTGGCACGGGGCCAAGGCCCGGCACCCGCGGAGGCGCAGCATGTTCAAGCTTGAAGCGCGCCCGCAGGCGTCGAAATGGTGGGTCTACGGCTCGCCGCTGCTGGCGCTTTCCATCACCGTGCTGATCGGAATGCTGCTCTTCGCCGCCCTTGGCAAGGACCCGCTGCGCGGCCTGGAGGTGTTCTTCTGGGAGCCGCTCAAGTCGCGCTACGCACTCGGCGAGCTGATGGTCAAGGCCACGCCGCTGCTGCTGATCGCGCTCGGCCTGGCGGTGTGCTTCCGCTCGAACGTCTGGAACATCGGCGCCGAGGGCCAGTTCGTCATGGGCGCCATCGCCGCCGGCGGCGTGGCGCTGATGGCCGACAAGACCACCGGCAGCTGGATCATGGTGGCCGTGCTGCTGGCCGGCACGCTCGGCGGCATGGCCTGGGGCGGGCTCACGGCGCTGCTGCGCGACAAGTTCAACGCCAACGAGATCCTCGTCAGCCTGATGCTGGTGTACGTCGCCATCCTGGTGCTGAGCTACCTGGTGTTCGGCCCGTGGAAAGACCCCATGGGCTACAACTTCCCGCAGACGCGCACCTTCGAGAAGGCGACGCAGATTCCGCGCCTGATGGCGGGCTCGCGCGTGCACATCGGTCTCTTGATCGCCCTGGCCGGCGCGGCCCTGCTGTGGCTGTTCCTGTTCCGCTCGCGCGCCGGGTTCGCGCAGCAGGTGGCGGGCCTGGCGCCGGCGGCCGCGCGCTACGCGGGCTTTTCCTCGCGCCGCGCCCTGTGGACGGCGCTGCTGGTCTCGGGCGGCGCAGCGGGCCTGGCTGGCGCGCTGGAAGTCGCCGGGCCGATCGGCCAGCTCACGCCCTATGTGCCGGCCGGCTACGGCTTTGCCGCCATCATCGTCGCCTTCGTCGGGCGCTTGCACCCGGTGGGCATGGTGCTGTCGGCCATTCTTATGAGCATGTTCTACATCGGCGGCGAACTGGCGCAATCGCGCCTGGGGCTGCCCAAATCGCTGACCGGGGTGTTCCAGGGCCTGTTGCTGTTCACGCTGCTGGCCTGCGACACGCTGATCGCCTACCGCGTGCGGCGCGTGCGCCGGGCACCGGCC
>MEDL01000002.1 GCA_001724785.1 Acidovorax sp. SCN 68-22
CTCTCCAGCAGCGGCGGAAAGCGCGCTTCCACGCTCGGCCAGCTGGCGTCGCCGGCCAATGCCTGCGCCTGGCTCTGCCAGTTCTGAACGTCGGCCTGCAGGGCTTCGCGGGCGGCAAGGGCGTCCTGCCAGGGTTTGGTGGACAACACTTCGATGCGCTGGGCCAGCAGCACCGCCGCCTCGCGCTGCACCTGCACCCGGTGCTGCAAGTCTTCAATGACCTTGATGCGCTCGGCGAGCGCGCCCTTGAGCGCCGCCAGCGGCTCGCGCGAGAGCGGCGCGCCGGCTTTGGCGGCGTCGCGCTGCCAGGCCATGGCGTCGGCGATGTTGAGCTTGGGCGCGGCCAGCAAGGTGTTGGCCTTGTCGGCCCACTCGGCGGCCATGGCCTCCTGGTTCTTGGCGCGGCGAATTTCGTCCAGGCGCTCGCGCACGGCGCGCGCGGCGCCCTTGTCGCGGCCGCTCAGCTCCTTGAAGACTTCCTGCAGCTGTGCCGACTCGGGCTGCGTGGCCAGCCAATCACGGATACGGGCCGCCCGCTCGCCCGAGGTGGCTGCCGAGAAGGCACCGCCCGTCAACGCGTCCAGCGGATGCACGGCCGCGGCCGGCGCTGGGGTGGGAGTGGGTTCAGAAGCGTCGGACATCTTGTTGCGCGAAGGAAAAGGAAACATGGCTTGGGGTCCGGAGGGGCGCGCCGTCCGGGCTGGGAAAGAAGAGGGCCCACAGGGCGTGGACAAGGCGGGTATTTTCACCGCGTTTTGGAGCGGCCCCCCAAATCCGCACCGAGCGTGCCTTTCGGCGGCACGCCCGACCCGCGCAGACCGGCCGCCGTGCAAGGCCATGGACCGTGTGCAGCCGTGCCGATCGCGCCAGGAATACCGCTCCGATCAGCCATTTCATACAGTGTTTATACAACTAACAAAGCTAATTTATTGTATCGTTAGTGTTGACTTGGCATTAAATGCCCTCCTAGAATCCGCGAGCTTTGCGAAGAGCTAAGTACAAACCCCCAGTTTCGCTGCCGGTCTCGGCTAAGTCAAAACGGTCCAGTGCTACGCGCCAGGCACGAATTTGATGGCGTACCAATCAGGTGAACATGCTGCAACCGGCACCCGGTCGAGCAGCAGTCCCGCCGAAAGGAAGCTATGACAGCGACAGGAAAGTTGGCCTCGGGCCTGCGGGCAGTAGCCAGCACGCTCACCAACGCCTTTTTGAAAACCACCCACAACAGCTTTGCCCTGCTGGGCCTGGCCGTGGCCTGCCTCGTGATCACCCTCTCGGCGCGGCCCGACCTGCGCCTGCAAGGCGAAGCCCACCTGCGCGGCTGGCTGGAAGCACGCCAGAGCGCACCCGGCGACGCCGAGGACACTTTGGAGTTCGATGAGCCCAGCGAGCGCGCTCTGGCGGCCGACCCGCAGGGCCTGCCGCAAGAGCAGGCGCGCGTGGCCTATTGGCTGAGCAAGAAGTACCGCGTTGCGCCAGAACCCCTGAGCCTGCTGGTCGGCGAGGCCTACGAGATCGGCAGCAAGACCAAGCTCGACCCGACGCTGATCCTCGCCGTCATGGCCATCGAATCGCGCTTCAACCCGTTTGCGCAAAGCGCCGTCGGCGCGCAGGGCCTGATGCAGGTCATGACGCGCGTGCACACCGACAAATATGAGAACGTCGGCGGGCATCTGGCGGCGTTCGATCCGGTCACCAACCTGCGCGTCGGCGTCCAGGTGCTGCAGGAATGCATCCGGCGCGCCGGTTCGCTCGAAGGCGGTCTGCGCTACTACGTCGGCGCCGCCAACCTGGAAACCGATGGCGGTTACGCCGCCAAGGTCCTGGCCGAGCATTTCCGCCTGCGCCAGGTGGCCTCGGGCCGCAGCGTGCGCGCCGCGCCCCCCGCACCGACGCTGGCCACCAAGGCGGCCGACGCAGCAGCCCCTGCAGCGGCGCCTGCCGCGCCCGTGGCCGCAGCCACCGAGAAGGTCGCGCTGCTGTCTGATCTGTAAGCCGGCCCGGCACCCGGCCGGGGAGCGCTCGGGTACACTCGCCCGGTACGCGACTGGCGATAGGCGCGGCCCCCAGCGGGCCGTCGCTGACGTGGAAACCAGCAAGGCGCCGCCCTTGTGAACCACCGGGAAGCGTGCCGCACGGGCCCGTCCCGCTGCGTTTCCGCCGTTCGCCTGGGCAGCCCTTGTTTCAAGGGACACAAGTTCACAGGACTGCCGCACCATGTACCAACGCAATCTTCTCGTAGAGCAAGCCGACCCCGAGCTGTTTGCCGCCATCCAGGCCGAAAACCAGCGCCAGGAAGACCACATCGAACTCATCGCCAGCGAGAACTACGCCTCGCCGGCCGTCATGTGGGCCCAGGGCACACAGCTGACCAACAAATACGCCGAGGGCTACCCCGGCAAGCGCTACTACGGCGGCTGCGAGCACGTGGACGTGGCCGAGCGCCTGGCGATCGAGCGCGTCAAGCAGATCTTCGGCGCCGATGCCGCCAACGTGCAGCCGCACTGCGGGGCCTCCGCCAATGAGGCCGTGTTCCTCGCCTTCCTGAAACCCGGCGACACCATCATGGGCATGAGCCTGGCCGAAGGCGGGCATTTGACGCACGGCATGGCGCTGAACATGTCGGGCAAATGGTTCAACGTCGTGTCCTACGGGCTGGACGCCAACGAAGTCATCGACTACGACGCCATGGAGCGGAAGGCGCACGAAACCAAGCCCAAGCTCATCATCGCCGGCGCCTCGGCGTACAGCCTGCACATTGACTTCGCGCGCTTCGCCAAGGTGGCCAAGGACGTGGGCGCCATCTTCATGGTCGACATGGCGCACTACGCCGGCCTGATCGCCGCCGGCGTCTACCCCAACCCCGTACCGCACGCCGACGTGGTGACCAGCACCACGCACAAGAGCCTGCGCGGCCCGCGCGGCGGCATCATCCTCATGAAGGCAGAGCACGAGAAGGCGATCAACAGCGCCATCTTCCCCGGCCTGCAAGGCGGCCCGCTGATGCACGTGATCGCCGCCAAGGCCGTGGCCTTCAAGGAAGCGCTGGCCCCCGGTTTCAAGCAGTACCAGGAGCAGGTGCTGGCCAACGCACGCACCATGGCCGAGACGCTGACCGAGCGCGGCCTGCGCATCGTCAGCGGCGGCACGCAAAGCCACCTGATGCTGGTGGACCTGCGCGCCAAGGGCATCACTGGCAAGGAAGCCGAGGCCGTGCTCGGCTCGGCGCACATGACGATCAACAAGAACGCCATTCCGAACGACCCGGAAAAGCCCATGGTGACCAGCGGCATCCGCCTGGGCACGCCGGCCATGACGACGCGCGGTTTCAAGGAAGAGCAGGCCCGCGCCACCGCCCACCTGATCGCCGACGTGCTCGATGCGCCACGCGACGAAGCGCGCATCGCAGCGGTGCGCACCAAGGTGGCCGCGCTGACGGCGCAGTTCCCGGTGTACGGCGGCTGAACGCCTGCACCCAGGGCGCGGCACGCCGCACCCTGCCTTGAAATTTAGGGTCTTTTTGGCCGCTAGCGCTTATCCACGCTAGGTTTACAGCTATCTAAAAGCTAGCGTTCAAGGCGCCGAGGCGGCAATCGGTGCCACGCTCTGGTGCACGTCGCCGCACTGCGCGCGGTGGCGCAGCGCGTGGTCCATCAGCACCAGCGCCAGCAGCGCCTCGGCAATCGGCGCGGCGCGTATGCCCACGCATGGGTCGTGCCGGCCACGGGTGCTGACTTCCACCGGCTGCCCGGCCGTGTCGATGGACGCGCGCGGGCTGAGGATGGAGCTGGTCGGCTTGATGGCGATCTGCACCTCGATGTCCTGCCCCGAACTGATGCCGCCCAGCACGCCGCCGGCGTGGTTGCTGCGAAAGCCCTCGGGCGAGAGCGAATCGCCGTGCACCGTGCCGCGCTGCCCCGCGCTGGCAAAGCCCGCGCCGATCTCCACGCCCTTGACGGCGTTCAGGCCCATCATCGCCCAGGCGATGTCGGCGTCGAGCTTGTCGTAGATCGGCTCGCCCAGGCCCACCGGCACGCCCGTGGCCTGCACCCGGATGCGCGCACCGCAGGAATCGCCCGCCTTGCGCAGCGCGTCCATGTAGTCCTCGAACCGCTGCACATCCGCCACGGGGGCGAAGAACGGGTTGTGGGGCACGTGTTCCCAGGATTCAAAACCGATGTCGAGCTCGCCCAGCTGCACCATGCAGGCGCGAAAGCGCGTGCCATAGGCCTCGGCCAGCCATTTCCTGGCCACGGCGCCCGCAGCCACCGTGGGCGCTGTCAGCCGCGCCGAGGAGCGCCCGCCACCGCGCGGGTCGCGCACGCCGTACTTGTGCCAATAGGTGTAATCGGCATGGCCCGGGCGAAAGCGCTGGGCGATGTCGCCGTAGTCCTTGCTGCGCTGGTCGGTATTGCGGATGAGAAGCGCGATCGGCGTGCCGGTGGTCACGCCTTCGTACACGCCGGAGAGGATTTCCACCGCGTCGGGCTCGGCGCGCTGCGTCACGTGGCGGCTGGTGCCCGGCCGGCGCCGGTCGAGGTCGGCCTGAATGTCGGCCTCGGAAAGCGGCATGCCGGGCGGGCAGCCGTCGATGACGCAGCCTATGGCCGGGCCGTGGGATTCACCAAAGTTGGTGACTGCGAAAAGGGTGCCGAAAGTGTTGCCGCTCATGGGCCGCCATTATCGCGGCAGCGCCCGCCCCAGCAGCCGGCGGCGCGGGCTAACGGCCTGCTGCGGCGCCGCTCGGCCCGCTGTCTTCGCTCTCGGGCCAGTCGCGGATGTAGGCCTTGAGCATCTTGTTCTCGAAATTCTGGCTGTCCACCACGGCCTTGGCGACGTCGTAGAAGCTGATCACGCCCATCAGCATGCGGCTGTCCATCACGGGCATGTAGCGTGCGTGGCGCTCGAGCATCATGCGGCGCACTTCGTCCATGTCGGTTTCCATGGTGCAGGTCAGCGGCGCATCGTCCATGGCCGTTCGCACCAGCATGGTGCCCACGGCGCCGCCATTGCGCACCAGCGCCTGGATGACCTCGCGGAAGGTGAGCATGCCCACCAGGTCGCCGTGCTCCATCACCACCAGGGAGCCGATGTCGCGCTCGGCCATCACGCGCACCGCGTCGGCAAGGGGTTCGGCCGGATGGGCGGTGTAGAGGGTGTTGCCCTTCACGCGCAGGATGTCGCTGACTTTCATGGGGTTCCTCGCTGGGTGCCGCACGCACCAGGCTGCGGCGCGGCCGCATGAATATAGCCCACAATGCCGCACGCGCCCCATTCTGATTGCCCTGGAGACACCCATGCCCGGTTACGCCGACCCCGGCTTCGACACCCTCGCCCTGCACGCAGGCGCTGCGCCCGACCCCGCGACCGGCGCCCGCGCCGTGCCGATCCACCTCACCACCTCCTTCGTCCTGCCATCGAGCGACCACGCCGCGTCGCTGTTCAACATGGAGCGCGGCGGCCACGTGTATTCGCGCATCAGCAACCCGACGACCGCCGTGCTGGAGCAGCGCATCGCGGCCCTCGAAGGCGGCGCCGCGGCCATCGCCACCGCCAGCGGCCAGGCGGCCCTGCACCTGGCGATCGCCACGCTGATGGGCGCGGGCGGCCACATCGTCGCCAGCACCGCGCTGTACGGCGGCTCGCAGAACCTGTTGCACTACACCTTGCGGCGCTTCGGCATCGACACCAGCTTTGTCCCCCCTGGCGACCTGGACGCCTGGCGCGCCGCCATCCGTCCGAACACGCGCCTGCTGTTCGGCGAGACGCTCGGCAACCCCGGCCTGGACGTGCTCGACATCCCCGGCGTCGCGGCCATCGCGCACGGTGCGGGCGTGCCCCTGCTGGTCGATTCGACCTTCACCACGCCCTGGCTGGTCCAGCCTTTGGCGCTCGGCGCCGACCTGGTGTACCACTCGGCAACGAAATTCCTTTCCGGCCACGGCACTGTCATCGGCGGCCTGCTGGTGGACGGCGGCGGGTTCGACTGGGAAGGCTCGGGGCGCTTTCCGGAACTGACCGAGCCCTACGACGGCTTCCACGGCATGGTTTTCGCCGAGGAAAGCACCGTCGGCGCCTTCATCCTGCGCGCGCGCCGCGAAGGCCTGCGCGATTTCGGCGCCTGCATGAGCCCGCACAGCGCCTGGTTGATCCTCCAGGGCATCGAGACCCTGCCGCTGCGCATGCAGCAGCACATGCGCAACACCGAGCGCGTGGTCGAATTCCTTGCCAGCCACCCGTTCGTCGCGCGGGTCGGGCACCCCATGCTGCCCTCGCACCCCGGCCACCAGCTGGCGCAGCGCCTGCTACCGCGCGGCGCCGGCTCGGTGTTCAGCTTCGACATCAAGGGCTCGCGCGCGCAGGGCAAGGCCTTCATCGAGGCGCTGAAGCTCTTCAGCCACCTGGCCAACGTCGGCGACTGCCGCAGCCTGGTCATCCACCCGGCGAGCACCACGCACTTTCGCCTGAGCGACGAGGCGCTGGCCGCGGCCGGCATCACGCAGGGGACGATACGCCTGTCCATCGGCCTCGAAGACGCGGACGACCTGCTCGACGACCTCAAGCGCGCCCTCAAGGCCGCAGAAAAAGCCGGAGCCTGACATGCGCCTGCCCGTCAACGGACACGATACCTACTGCTACACCGGCGGCCGCGCCTTCGACCCGGCACTGCCCACCGCCGTGCTGATCCACGGGGTGCTGAACGACCACAGCGTCTGGGCCATGCAAAGCCGCTGGCTCGCGCACCACGGCTGGAACGTGCTGGCGGTGGACCTGCCGGGCCACTGCCGCAGCGCCGGACCAGCACCGCAAAGCGTCGAGGAGGCGGCCGATTTCACCATCGCACTGCTGGACGCGCTCGGCGTGCAGCGCGCCGCCCTGATCGGGCACAGCTGGGGCTCGCTGATCGCACTCGAAGCGGCCGCGCGCCTGCAGGAGCGGGCAAGCCACCTGGCGCTGGTGGGCACGGCTTTTCCGATGAAGGTCTCGCCGGCGCTCATCGAGGCCGCGCTCAACGCGCCCGAGAAGGCGCTGCGCATGGTGAACGTGTTCTCGCGCAGCACGCTGTGCGCGCCGCCCACCGCCCTCGGCCCCGGCACCTGGGTGTTTGGCGCCAGCATGGCGCTGGGCCGCCGCGTGCTGCGCAGCAACCGCGAGGTGAACCTGTTCCACCGCGGTTTCCTGGCCTGCGATAGCTACACGGGCGGCGAAGCTGCCATGGCGCGCATCCGCTGCCCCGTGCTGTTCGCCCTCGGCGCGCAAGACCAGATGACCGCGCCCAAGGGGGCGCAGACACTGATCGACGTGGCCAAGGCTTCCGGCAAGACGGTGCAGCTGCGCCTGCTGCCGGTGGGTCACCACCAGATGACGGAAGCACCCGAGGAGACGCTGGCCGCTTTGCGCGGCCTGCTGGAAAGCGCCGAAAATCAATAGAAAACAAGGCTGCAGCGCATGCTGGGCCTTGATTTTCAGCTATCAAATTAGAAGTTTCCGGCCGTCCCGGCAGCGTGCCGTAAGGCGGTTGGCAGGCCTCAGCGCGGCTTGCGCACGTCCGGATCGACGCGTGCCTCGAAACGGTCGCTGTTGCTGCCAAAGCCCACCGGCTGGTGCGGCGCCGGGGGGGCCGTGCGCGGCACGGGGGGCTGGTCTTCCTGCGACAGGAAAGGCAGGGGCGCGCTGTTCCCTGCGTCGTCGGCAGGCTCGGCCAACGCGTCGAGGTGGGTCAGATCGCTGAGGTCGAGGTCGAGCGCGACGTTCGATACTGGCGCGGGAGGCGGCTCGGCCGGGGCCTCGAAGGCCCAGTCGTGCTCGAACTCCATCAGATTGCTCGGCTGCGCCGGCGTAGTGGGCTCGGCCAGCTCGGCCTGGGGCGGCTCCCAATCGGTCGGTTCGTGCGGCGTGGTGCGGGTGCGCGGGCTGGGGGTACCACGCGCGCCCGGCGGCGTGGTGCGCGCGATCGCGTGCAGCAGCAGCAGGTCGTCGTAGGCAGGCAGGTCGAAGCGCTGCTGCTCCTCGCCCTGGCCACGGAACAGCAGTTCCTGCAGCAATGGCACCACGGACGCATCGCACCACAAGGCCTCGATGCGCGCCAGCACCTCGGGGTAGGCGAACAGCGCCCTGCCCTGGCGGGCAAATGCCGCGAACTCCGGGACCTGGGCGTTGAAGAAACGGTGGAACTGGGCGCGCAGCGCGTTGTATTGCTCGATGCGGCTGAGCGAGCGGTAAAGGCGCAGCAGTTCGAGGTAGGCCAGGGGCGATGTCGCCTGGTTGGCCTCGATGTGCTTCTTCATCACGTCGATGGCCTGGTCGTGCTCGCCCACGGACACGAAGAATTCGGCCTGCTGCTGCAGGTCGAACAGGTCTTCGGGGTTGACCACCGCGGCGATGGGCTCGGGCGCGGCGGCCGGGGCAGCGTCTTCCTCTGCGGACGCCAGCTCGGCGCCCTGGGAGACGCCGAATTCCAGCGGGATCATGCCCGAGGGCAGCATCTGCGGCTCAGTGGGTTCGGCACGCAGGTGGTGGTCCACCGGGGCCGGCGGCGCGGCGGGAGGCGCAGCAGGCGCTGCGGCGTTCTGCGCCACGGACTGGTTCCAGCGACGCGCGTCCACCGGCCCGCCGCCGCGCAGCCGTGTCCACATCCACAGCAGCAGGCCCGCCAGCAGGAGCAGCAAAGCACCCAGCAGGTACACGACGATCGGTGGGAAGCGCTCGGCCGCGCGTTGCTCCAGCTCCTGCTGGATGGCCAGGGCCGCCGCCTTGTCGCGCGCCGCCTGGGCGCGCTGGTTGGCCAGCTCGGTCTCCTGGGCCACCAGGCGCGCGGCTTCCTGCAGCAGTTCCTGGGGTTCCATGTTCAGCGCCCGCCAGCGCGCCGCTGCTTCTTCGCGCTGGGCCGCGGAAGCGGGCGAGAGCGTGGCGATCTCGGGGGAGGCGCGCAACACCGACGGGGCTTCAAGCCAGTCGGACAGCGGCTCCATGATGAGGCGCGGCCGCCCGGCATCGTCGGCCTTGGC
This sequence comes from Acidovorax sp. SCN 68-22, assembly GCA_001724785.1. Lineage (GTDB taxonomy): Bacteria > Pseudomonadota > Gammaproteobacteria > Burkholderiales > Burkholderiaceae_C > Simplicispira. The sequence continues at coordinate 9,009 of MEDL01000002.1, forward strand.
GGGGGCAACGGCGTCGGTGCGGCTGCGCCGGGCGCGCGCTGGAGGCGGCGCGGCCTCGGCCCGGGCCTCGGCGCGGCGGCGTGGCGCAGCGCCGTCCTTGGCCGCCGCGGGAGCGTCTGCCCGTGCAGGCGTGGCAACTCCCGGCACAAGCGTGGAGGCCGCGTTGGCTGCCGCGCGCTGGACCGGGCTCAAGGATTCCTCGGGAAATGCGAGCACGGCGTACGTCCGCGCCACACTGCCGGTGCATCCGGCCGTCAGGCGCACGCTCAGCACCGGTTCGCTGACCGGCTGGGTGGTCTGAACGCGCACGCTCACACGCGAGCCGGCGGTAACGGGAGAAATCCGCACCTGGCTGGCTGGCAGCAGGGCGTCGCCCGCCATGACTTCGGCGCTCACGCAGGCGTCTGCCAGTGGCGCGCCATCCGTCTGGACGGGAAAAACAAGATCGAGGGGGCGGCCCAGCACCACCGTCCCCTGGGCATTGCCCAAGGACAGCGCCATTGCCCCGCTTGCCGCGACTCCCACCCCCACGGCGAGGAAAAAATTACGAAGTCTCACTTTTTATTTCATTTTGCTTCAGGTAATTCTTGCATAGATTGCGCAATTTGCGCGATCGGGATAATCGCGCGATGCAAATAGAAATCACCCAAGTGGGCATCGTCGGCGCAGGCGCCATGGGCCAGGGGATCGCACAGCTCGCGGCCGAAGCCGGGTGCACCGTGCGCCTGCTGGACACGCGGCCGGGCGCCGCGCACGACGCCGTGCAGGCCATCGTCTGGCAGTGGGAGCGGCTGGCGGAAAGCGGCAAGCGCAGCACGCAGGCCGTCCACGCCTGCCGAACCCGGCTTTTCGCGGCGGCGGACCTGGCCGAACTCGCCGCTTGCGACCTCGTCGTCGAAGCCATCGCCGAACAGGCCGACGCCAAGCGCGCGCTGCTGGCGGAGCTGGAAGCGGTGGTAGCGACGGGCGCGCTCCTGGCCAGCAACACCTCATCGCTGTCGATCACGGCGCTGGGGACCGCGCTCGCGCAGCCCCAGCGCTTTTGCGGCTTCCATTTCTTCAACCCGGCGCCGCGCATGAAGGTGGTGGAAATCGTCCCGGGCCTGCGCACAGCCCCTGCAACTGCGGACGCGCTGGCGGCACTCGCCGTGCGCATGGGGCACACACCCGTGCGGGCGCAGGACACGCCGGGCTTCATCGTGAACCGGGCCGGCCGGGCATTCGGTACCGAAGCGCTGGCCATCGTCTCCGAAGGGGTCACCGACTTCGCCACGGTCGACCGCATCCTGCGCGACCAGGTCGGCTTTCGGCTCGGGCCCTTCGAACTGATGGACCTGACGGGGCTGGACGTTTCCCACCCGGTCATGGAATCGATCTACCACCAGTTCTACGAGGAGCCCCGCTTTCGCCCCAGCGTCATCACCGCGCAGCGTCTGGCCGCGGGCTTGCTGGGCCGCAAGAGCGGCGCCGGCTTCTACCGCTACGACAACGGCGTGGCCCAAGTCCCGGACGAACCGCCCGCCCCCACCGCCGGGACGCTGCCGCCGGTGTGGGTATCGTCCCGCGCCGCGCGCCGCGCCGAGTTGTACCAGCTGCTCAAGGACCTGGGCGCGTCCATAGAAACCGCGTCGGCGCCGTCGAGCCAGGCCTTGTGCCTGGTGGCGCCGCTCGGTTTCGACGTGACCACCGTTGCCGTCGTCGAGCGCCTGGACCCGGCGCGCACGGTGGGCATCGATCTGCTCATCGACGACGCCAGCACGCGGCGCCGCGTCTTGGCCACCAACCCGGCGACGCGCGGCGACATGCGCGATGCGGCCCACGCCCTGATGGCGCGCGACGGCAAGCCCGTGAGCGTGCTCAAGGACAGCGGCGGCTTTGTCACCCAGCGCGTGGTGGCGCAGATCGTCAACACCGCCAGCGACATCTGCCAGCAGGCCGCCTGCCGGCCTGCCGAGCTGGAGCAGGCCGTGGCCCTGGGCCTGGGCTACCCGCTCGGACCCCTCGCCATGGGCGACCGCTGGGGACCGACGAACATCCTCGAAGTACTGTTCAACCTGCAGACGGTGTACGGCGACCCGCGCTACCGTCCCAGTCCCTGGCTGCGCCGGCGCGGCGCGCTGGGCCTGAGCCTTACCCATACGGAGGCGTGACCGCCATGGCCGCAGAACTGGTGAGCCGTACCGACGGCCAGACACTGATCCTGACCCTGCAAGGCGCCGGCGGGCAGCACACGCTGGGCCCCGACGTCTACGCCGCCGGCATCGAGGCCTTGAACGGCGCCGAGCGCAACAGCGATGTGCGCAGCGTCGTGCTCACCGGGGCGGGCGGCTTGTTCAGCGCCGGCGGCGACCTGGTGCGCCTGCAGGCCAGCCGGGCGCTGGAGGAGCAGGCACAGGCCGCCGGCGTGGACGGCCTGCACGATTGGGTAGAAACGCTCCGCACGCATCCCAAGCCTGTGGTGGCGGCGGTCGAGGGCGTGGCGGCGGGGGCGGGCTGCGCCCTGGCACTGGCCTGCGACTTCATCGTGGCGGCGCGCAACGCCCGCTTTGTGCTGGCATACGGGCGCGTCGGCCTGTCGCCGGACGGCGGCGCAAGCTGGGCGCTGGCCCAGGCGTTGCCGCGCATGCTGGCGAGCGAATGGCTGATGCTGGGCGATGCGCTGCCTGCCGAGCGCCTGCACACCCTGGGCCTGGTGAATCGGCTGGCCGACCCGGGCGCGGCGCTGGTCGGCGCTCTGGAACTGTGCGCCGCCCTGCACGAGCGCCCGGCCAATGTGCTTGCCAGCGTCAAGGAGCTGCTCGCCGAGGCGCCCACGAACGACCTGCACGCCCAACTGGCCCGCGAGCGCGCGCATTTTGTCGCCAACCTGCGCCACGCCAACGCGGGCGAAGGCATCGCCGCCTTCCTCGACAAGCGCGCTCCGCGCTTTCGATAAGCCGCGCGCGGCGGGACCCGGTGGCCGCACACCCACAGCGGCGCTGCGCGGTCCCGCACGCGACAATGAAACCGCCTCCAGTCACGCAAAAGACAGCCCATGGAAGACCCTATTCTTACTATCGAAGAACGCGAGGCGATCAATTCCGGTCGCTGGTTCTCTTCCCTCTCCCCTTCGCTGCGGCACGACATTCTCCGATGCGCCTACGTCAAACGATTCAAGGATGGCAGCCTGATCGCCGCGCGGGGCGACCCGCCCGAAGAGTGGATCGCCTGCGCCCGCGGTGCCGTGCGGGTGAGCTCCACATCCATCTCGGGCAAGCAGATCACCTTGACCTACGTGGAGCCGGGCATCTGGTTCGGCGACGTGGCGATATTCGACGGCGACCAGCGCACGCACGATGCCTATGCCCATGGGGCAACCACCATCCTGTGCGTCGCCAAGGCCGATTTCAAGAAGATCCTGGCCACGCACGTCGAACTCTACGAGGCCATGCTGCGCCTGCACGCGCGCCGCATCCGCCAGCTCTATGGCTTGGTGGAAGACTTGAACACCCTGCCGCTGCGTGCGCGCCTGGCCAAGCAGCTGCTGCACCTGGTGCGCAGCTACGGCATTCCCAGCCTCTCGCACAACGAAGAAATGCGCATCGGCCTGCAGCTGGCGCAGGAAGAACTGGCCCAGCTCCTGGGCGCGTCGCGCCAACGCGTGAACCAGGAACTCAAGGCCATGGAACGCGACGACATCATCCGCATCGAGCCGGGTGGGCTGGTGGTGCGCAACCGCCCGGCGCTGATGCGCCTGACCGAGCTCGATCTCTGAACCGGAACGCCCATGAGCAACTTTGACCATTTCGTCGGCACGCGTGCCGTCTCGGGCACGCACGCCTTCGACACCGAGGCCCTGGCCGCCTGGCTGGCGCCACGGCTGGAAGGGTTCTCGGGCCCCTTGCAGGTGGAGATGTTCAAGGGCGGGCAGTCGAACCCCACATACAAGCTGATCACGCCCGGCCGCTGCTACGTGATGCGCGCCAAGCCGGGCCCGGTGGCCAAGCTGCTGCCCTCGGCGCACGCCATCGAGCGCGAGTTCGCCGTGATGAGCGGCCTGCAGGGCACCGCCGTCCCGGTGCCGCACATGCACGTGCTGTGCGAGGACGAATCGGTCATCGGCCGCGCCTTCTACATCATGGAATACATGGAGGGCCGCGTGCTCTGGGACCAGGCCCTGCCGGGCATGGCGCCGGCGGAGCGCGCTGCGATCTACGACGAGACCAACCGCGTGATCGCCGCGCTGCACTCGGTCGACTATGCCGCACGCGGCCTGGCGGCCTACGGCAAGCCGGGCAATTATTTCGAGCGCCAGATCGGCCGCTGGAGCAAGCAGTACCAGGCCTCCATCACCCAGCCCATCGAAGAGATGGATCGGCTGATGCAGTGGCTGCCGGCGCACATTCCGGCCGGCGCGCGGGACGCGGCGCGCACCGCCATCGTGCACGGCGATTTCCGGCTGGACAACATCATGTTCCACCCCACCGAGCCGCGCGCCATTGCCGTGCTCGACTGGGAGCTGTCCACCCTGGGCCACCCGCTGGCCGACTTCAGCTACCACTGCATGGCCTGGCACATACCGCCCGGGACCTTCCGCGGCATCGGCGGGCTGGACCATGCCGCGCTCGGCATCCCGACGGAGGCCGAGTACATCCGCCGCTACTGCGAGCGCACTGGCCTGGCGACGCCCGAGGAACTGGCGCACGACTGGAACTTCTACCTGGCCTACAACCTGTTCCGGCTGGCCGCCATCCTGCAGGGCATTGCCAAGCGCGTCGAGACGGGCACCGCTTCCAGCGCCCAGGCCAAGGCCTCGGCCGCCGGCGCCCGGCCGCTGGCGCAGATGGCCTGGGACTTTGCCCAGCGCAGCCAGCGCGATTTTTGAAGGAGAACTCCATGGACTTTGACTATTCCCCCAAGACCAAGGACTTGCAGGCGCGCCTGCTCAAGTTCATGGACGAGCACATCTACCCCGCCGAAGCCGAGGTGGCGCGCGAACTGGCGGCCAACACCCAGGCGGGCAAGCGCTGGACGCCGCTGGCCACCATCGAGAACCTGAAACCCAAGGCGCAGGCCGCCGGGCTGTGGAACCTGTTCCTGCCGGTGGACACCGCCGAGGCCTCGGGCTACCAGGGCGCGGGCCTGACGAACCAGGAATACGCGCCGCTCGCGGAAATCATGGGCCGCGTCACCTGGGCAAGCGAGGTCTTCAACTGCTCGGCGCCCGACACCGGCAACATGGAAACCATCGCCCGCTACGGCGACGAGGCCAACAAGGCACGCTGGCTCAAACCCCTGCTGGAAGGAAAGATCCGCTCGGCTTTCGCCATGACGGAGCCGGCCGTGGCCTCCAGCGACGCCACCAACATCGAGACGCGCATCGAGCGCCAGGGCGACGAATACGTCATCAACGGGCGCAAATGGTGGACCTCCGGGGCCAACGACCCGCGCTGCGCGGTCTTCGTGACCATGGGCAAGACCGACCCCGAAGCGCCGCGCCACTCGCAGCAAAGCATGGTGCTGGTGCCGGCCGACACTCCCGGCGTGCAGGTGCTGCGCCATCTGAACGTGTTCGGCTACGACGACGCGCCGCACGGCCACGCCGAAATGCTGTTCGAGAACGTGCGCGTACCGGTCGGCAACATCCTGCTCGGCGAAGGGCGTGGCTTCGAGATCGCCCAGGGGCGCCTGGGTCCCGGCCGGATTCACCACTGCATGCGGCTCATCGGCCTGGCCGAGCGCGCGCTGGAACTGATGTGCAAGCGCGCCCTCTCCCGCGTCGCCTTTGGCAAGACGGTGGCGCAGCAGGGCGTGACGCAGGAGCGCATTGCCGAGGCGCGCTGCAAGATCGACATGGCGCGCCTGCTGACGCTCAAGGCCGCCTGGATGATGGACGTCGCCGGCAACAAGGTTGCCAAGACCGAGATCGCCATGATCAAGGTCGTCGCCCCGAGCATGGCCTGCGAGGTCATCGACTGGGCCATGCAGGCGCACGGCGGCGGCGGCGTCTGCGACGACTTCCCGCTGGCCTATTCCTATGCCGGCGCCCGCACGCTGCGCTTTGCCGACGGACCGGACGAAGTGCACCGCGCCTCCATCGCCAAGATGGAGCTGGGCAAATACGCACCGCCCAAGCCGCGCTGAACCTTGCTGCGGACTGATGCTATCTTTAGGATAGCTTAAAACATATACAAGACAAGCGCTAGAGGCCATTTATAGCCAAAATTTGGCGCTATCCTGTCACCCGGCGGCGGTGCGGCTGTCATGGACGTGGAAGGCCAGCACCGGCGCGCCCGCGCCGAACGGCGTGCCGAGCGAGACCTCGCCACGGCCGTGCAGGATGCAGGCGTCGCGCCGCAGCCGCACCTCGGCCTCGCTGCCGTCGAAGCGCACCCAGCTGCCGAAGCTGCTGACGTCCGTCAACGTGAAGCACCCCTGGCGCCAGTCGATGCGCGCGTGCATGCGCGAGACGCGCGGGTCGTGCACAAAGCAATCGGCCTCGGGCGAGCGGCCGATGTGCAGCGGCGCCTCGTCCGAACCGAACACCCGCGCCTCGTCCAGCCAGCCCAGCTCCAGGCGCCCCGCGCCACGGTCCATGGGTGCCACCATGCTGGGCAGGTCGGCGTGCTCGGTCAGAGCGTCCTGCGGAACGTCCTCCCGCCAATCGGCCTGGTACACCACCTGCGTTTCGGACTTGCCGCGGATGTCGAACACCCCGAGCCGGCGAAAGTGCACATTGGGCACCGCACCGGCGTCCACGGCGGTGGCGTCGGTGACCCAGACTTCGTTCGCCAGCGCGCGCTCGCACAGGCGCGACGCCACGTTCACGGCGTCGCCGTAGGTGTCGCCATCGAGCTCCATGACTTCGCCGCTCGCCACCCCGATGCGGATCGCCATGCGCAAGGGCTCGGCCCAGTGCGCCAGGTTGGCTTGGTGGCTGCGCTGCAAGGCGGCCGAGGCGGCGATGGCGGCCGAGGCATCGACGAACACGCTCAGCACGCCGTCGCCGAGCTCCTTCACCACGCGGCCGCCATGGGCCACGACCACGTCGCCCATCCAGCGCGTCAGCCGGTTGACGACTTTCGAAGCCCGCTCGTTGCCCAGGGATTCGTACAGCGCGGCGCTTCCCGACAGGTCGGAAAACATGACGGTGGCAAAGGTGCGCAAGATGGGGGTGCCGTGGGCCAAGGGATGCGCCGAGTTTAGGCGCTGGGCGCCGATTCGCCCTGTGCCTTTGGCGTCGGCCCGGCCGACGCGCGCGCCAGCCATGCCGCGGCGCCCTGCCCCGCCACGCGGCCGCTCGCCAGGCACGCGGTGAGCAGGTAGCCGCCGGTGGGCGCCTCCCAGTCGAGCATCTCGCCGCAGCAGAACACGCCGGGGCGCTGGTGCAGCATCAGTTGCCCGTCCAGGGCCTCGGGCACGACGCCGCCGGCCGTGCTGATGGCCTGTGCCACGGGGCTTGGCGCCAGCACGGTGACCGGCAGCTGCTTGATGGCCGTGGCCAGGACCGCCGCATCGGCCAGCTGCTCCTTGTCCAGCAGTTCATACAGCAGCGCCAGCTTCACGCCCGACAGGCCGAGCCGGCTCTTGAGGTGCGTGGACAGGGACCGGGAGCCGCGCGGGTGCGCCACCTCGGCCGCCACCCGCTCGGCCGCGTGGTCGGGGAGCAAATCGAGCGCGAACGTGGCCTGGCCGCTGCGCGCGATCTCGTCGCGCAGCAAGGCCGACACGGCGTACACCAGGCTGCCTTCCACGCCGGTTTCGGTAACGACGAATTCGCCCCGGCGGGTGAACGACCGGCCCAGGCTGTCGACAAACGACACGGCGACGGACTTGAGCGCCGCGCCGGCATGGCGCTCGCGAAAGTGCGTGCTCCAGCCGCTACCCCCAGGGCCGGACTGCCCGATCAGGTCCTTGAGGAATTCGCGCCGCGTTTCTGCGCGGGGCCCCGGGCGGCCGGCAACATCGAAACCGCAGTTGGCCGGCCGCAGCGGCGCCAGCGCCACCCCAGCGTCCCCCAGCAGCGGCACCCAGGCGCCGTCCGAACCGAGCTGGGGCCAGCTCGCTCCGCCGAGGGCCAGGACCAGCGCACGCGCCGGCACGCGGTGCGCCCCGTGCGGGCCCAGGAACAGCAGCGTGCCATCGTCCGCCCAGCCGTGCCAGCGCTCGCGCATGTGCAGCTGCACGCCGGCGGCGCGCAGGCGCGACAGTAAGGCGCGCAGCAGCGGCGCGGCCTTCATCTCCTGCGGGAAGACGCGGCCCGAGCTCCCCACGAAGGTATCCACCCCCAAGCCGTGGGCCCAGGCCCGCACCTGCGGGGCACCGAACGCCTCCAGCCACGGCCCGACCCAGGGCGCACGCTCGCCGTATCGGCCCAGAAAAGCGGCCGCGGGCTCGGAATGCGTCAGGTTGAGGCCGCCCTTTCCGGCCAGCAGGAACTTGCGCCCCGCCGACGGCATGGCGTCGTACACATGCACCCGCCAGCCCGCGGCCGCGAGCTGCTCGGCCGCCATCAGGCCCGCCGGACCGGCACCCACCACCGCCGCATCCACCGGGAGATCGGTCTCTCCGCCGTGCTGCGGCGGGCTGGCTGGGGTGGTCGTCGCTGTGGGCAATGGGGTTCTCCAGGCATCGTTTTTCGCTATGACAGTCATAGCAGTTCCCAACCCTTTCGGAGGTGGGTGGATGCCTGTTTCTGTCACAATCGACGTACTCTATCTGTTTCGCATCGAGCAAAGGAAAAGCATGGCCAGCGATCTCATCAAGCACCTGTCGGACGCCAGCTTCCAGGCCGACGTGCTGCAATCGGCAACGCCCGTCCTGGTGGACTATTGGGCCGAATGGTGCGGCCCCTGCAAAATGATTGCCCCCATCCTCGACGAGGTGGCCGGCACCTACCAAGGCAAGCTCCAGATTGCCAAGATGAACGTGGACGAGAACCGCGAGGTTCCGGCACGCTACGGTATCCGCGGCATCCCCACGCTCATGCTGTTTCGCAATGGCGAGCTCGCCGCCACCAAGGTTGGCGCCATGAGCAAGGCGCAGCTCACGGCCTTCATCGACCAGCAACTGGCCTGATTCACCACCTTGTGCGCTGCCGCGCCAGCCTGGCGCCCAGCGCGCCCTCCCTGCTGCTGCGGGCGCGCGCCGCCCCGGCGGCCTGACCTGAAAATTTTCCTGTCATAATCGTTTCCGCTCACCGCTGCGCAAACCCATGCGTCCGGTTCGAGCCTTCAGGCCCTGACAGACCCGCTCACAGCGGCTTTCCTGGCACAGAGTCCTCTCCCTGATTTCCACCAACTCCGTTCAGGAGTAACCCCATGCACCTCAACGAACTCAAGGCACTGCACGTGTCCGAAGTCCTCAAGCAGGCGGAAGCGCTTGACATCGAAAACGGCGGCCGGATGCGCAAGCAGGAGCTGATGTTCGCGATCATCAAGAAGCGCGCCAAGGCGGGCGAACAGATCTTTGCCGACGGCGTGCTGGAGATCCTGCCCGACGGTTTCGGCTTCCTACGCAGCCCCGACACCAGCTACACCGCCAGCACCGACGACATCTACATCAGCCCGAGCCAGGTGCGCCGCTTCAACCTGCACACCGGCGACATGATCGAAGGCGAAGTGCGCACGCCCAAGGATGGCGAGCGCTACTTTGCCCTGACCAAGCTCGACAAGGTCAACGACGGCCCACCGGAACAGAACAAGCACAAGGTGATGTTCGAGAATCTCACGCCGCTGTTCCCCAAGGAACACATGCGGCTCGAGCGCGACATCAAGAGCGAAGAGAACATCACCGGCCGCATCATCGACATCATCGCGCCCATCGGCCGTGGCCAGCGCGCGCTGATCGTGGCGCCGCCCAAGAGCGGCAAGACGGTGATGATGCAGCACATCGCCCACGCGATCACGGCCAACAACCCCGACGTGCACCTGATGGTGCTGCTGGTGGATGAGCGCCCGGAAGAAGTGACGGAAATGCAGCGCACGGTCAAGGGCGAGATCATTGCCTCGACCTTCGACGAGCCCGCTGCCCGTCACGTGCACGTGGCCGAAATGGTGATCGAGCGCGCCAAGCGCCTCGTCGAGCTGAAGAAGGACGTCGTGATCCTGCTCGACTCCATCACCCGCCTGGCGCGCGCCTACAACAATGTCGTGCCCAGCTCGGGCAAGGTGCTGTCGGGCGGTGTCGATTCGAACGCGCTGCAGCGCCCCAAGCGCTTCTTCGGCGCGGCGCGCAAGGTCGAGGAAGGCGGCTCGCTGACCATCATCGCCACGGCGCTGGTGGACACCGGAAGCCGCATGGACGAAGTGATCTTTGAGGAATTCAAGGGCACCGGCAACTGCGAAATCCACCTGAGCCGCCGCCTGTATGAAAAGCGCGTGTTCCCCGCCATCGAACTCAACAAGAGCGGCACGCGGCGCGAGGAGCTCCTGCTGGCGCCCGAGATCCTGCAAAAGACCCGCATCCTACGCCAGTTCATGTACAACATGGACGAGATCGAGTCCATGGAACTCATGATCAAGAACATGAAGGCCACCAAGAGCAACGTCGAATTCTTCGACATGATGCGACGAGGCGGGTGACATCCCCCTGAGGCGCTTGCGCGGCGGTTCTCGCATGGCGCCGCGTCGGTACCGAGCGAAGTTTGGAACCCTGAAATTGCAGCAAAGATGCCCTGTGCCATAATGGCGGGCTTTTTCTTGCGGAAAGTACGCCGGACTGGCCGGCACGGCTCCCGCACTTGACAAGGATGGATCATGAAAGAAGGCATTCACCCCAACTACCGCGAAGTGCTCTTCGTGGACCTCTCCAACGGTTTCAAGTTCGTCACGCGTTCGTGTGTGAACACCAAGGAAATGGGCAAGACCGACGACGGCCGTGAACTGCCGCTGTTCAAGCTCGATACGTCCAGCGAATCGCACCCCTTCTACACCGGCACGCAGAAGTCGGTGGACAACATGGGCGGCCGCGTGGAGCGCTTCCGCAACCGCTTCGGCAAGACCGCAGCCAAGTAAGCGCCGAAGGCGAGCGGCGCTCTGCCGCCGGTGCCGTAGCACCCGCCGAAAAGGCAGCCCGGGAAACCGCGCTGCCTTTTTGTTTGCCCGTATGCTTCGCGGCGAGCCGCCGCCCGATTCCGCGTGAAACAACCGACCCCCGCCATCGTTCCCCACAGCGCCGTGCGCCCGCTGCCGCGCTGGGCCCTGTTGCTGCTGTGCGCGGCCTACGTGCTGCCCGGCTTCATCGGGCGCGACCCCTGGCGCGGCGCGGACGTCACCGCCTACGCCTACATGCAGCTCCTGGCACAGGGGCAAACCCCGTGGCTGACGCCGCTGCTGGGCGGCCTTCCACCCGAGTCGGACGGCCTGCTGCCCTACTGGATCGGCGCCTGGGCGCTGCAGGGTGCGCAAGGCCTGCTGCCTGCGTTGTTGGCGGTGCGCATCCCCTTCGCGCTGCTGCTGGTACTCACCCTGTGGGCCTCGTGGTGGGGCATCTATGCCCTGGCGCGCAGCCCGGGAGCCCAACCGGTCGCCTTTGCCTTCGGTGGCGAAGCCTCGCCGGCCGACTACGCCCGTGCCATCGCCGATGGCGGCCTGCTGGCGCTGCTGGCCAGCCTGGGGCTGGCCCAGCCGTCCCACGAAACCAGCGCCTACCTCACACAACTGTGCGCGACCGCGCTGGTCTTCTACGGACTGGCCGCCATGCCGCGCCATCGCTGGTGGCCCTGGCTGGCCCTCGCCGCGGGCCTCACAGGGCTGTTGCTGAGCGGCGCCCCGGTGCTGGCGCTGCTCTATGGCCTGGGCGGCGCCGCCTTGTGCCTGTGGGCGGCCGAGCAGCCGCAACCGCAGGCACGCCGCGCGGCCTGGGGCGTGCTGGCGCTGACGCTGGTCGCAGCGCTGCTCTCCTGGCAGCTCGGCTTCTGGGAGCGGCGCGCGCTCTGGCCGGAGGTCGAAAAGGACGCGAGCAGCCTGGCGCGCCTGCTCGTCTGGTTCACCTGGCCAGCTTGGCCGCTTGCCCTGTGGACGCTGTGGCGCTGGCGCGGCCGTGTGTGGGCGCGACCGCTGCAGCGGCACCTGTGGCTGCCGGGCTGGTTCGCTGTTTGTGCATTAGGCGCCATGCTGCTGTCGCACCCGGCCGACCGCGCCCTGCTGCTGGGCCTGCCGGCGCTGGCGGCGCTGGCGGCGTTCGCGCTGCCTACGCTCAAACGCAGCGTCTCGGCCCTGATCGACTGGTTCACGCTGCTGTTCTTCTCGGCCTCGGCCATCGCCATCTGGGTGATATGGATTTCCACGCAGACGGGTGTTCCCGCCAAGCCTGCTGCCAATGTGGCACGGCTGGCCCTGGGCTTCCAGCCGGAGTTTTCCGCCCTGGCGCTGGGTGTGGCGCTGGCCGCCAGCGCGGCCTGGTGCGCCGTGGTCGTGTGGCGCACCGGGCGCAACCGCAGCGCCTTGTGGAAGACGCTGGTGCTGCCGGCGGCCGGCACGACGCTGTGCTGGCTGCTGCTGACCAGCCTGTGGCTGCCGATGCTCAACTACGCGCGCAGCGACGCCCCGCAAATGCGCGCCGTGCTGGCGCTGGTCGGGCGCCCGGCCTGCGTGCACGTGCTCGGGCTGGACCGGGGCCAGTACGCCGCGCTGCAGGTCTACACCGGCATCCCGACGCGTCCCTTGACCGCCGCCGCACCGGCCTGCCCCTGGCTGCTGGAGGCCGACGCCGCCACGGTACCCGAACGGCGCCGCACGCCGTTGGCGGCCGGGGAATGGACGCCGGTCGAACGCATCGGCCGGCCGACGGACCGCCACGATGCGCTGGTGGTGTACCGGCGCGTGGAACCGTAGGCGCGCTTCAAGACTTCGCCGGCCGGCGCAGGCGCATGGCGGGAAAGACGAGGCGGAAGGTCGAGCCCTTGCCCGCCACGCTGTCGATGAGCAGCTGGGCGCCGTGGCGCTGCGCCACGTGCTTGACGATGGCCAACCCCAGCCCGGTGCCGCCGGTGTCGCGCGAACGGCTGCGGTCCACCCGGTAGAAGCGCTCGGTGATGCGCGGCAAGTGCTCGGCATCGATGCCGGGACCGGTATCGCGCACCAGGAACTCGGCGCTGCCGTCGGGCTGCCAGTTCCATTGCACCTCGATGCGCCCGCCCGCCGGGGTGTAGCGGATGGCGTTGCCGACCAGGTTGGCCAGCGCGCTGTGCAGTTCGGCGGGCACGCCGGCCACCTCGCCGGCGTCCTCGGGCCGGCTCCAGTGCGGAAAGCTGAGTGTTTGCTCCTGCGCCAGCAAGGCATGCAGGGCGCGCGCTTCCTGCTCGCAGCGCCCGAGCAGGCCAGCGACCGGCAGCCACTCGGCGGTGCCGGGCGGCGGGCTGGCCTCCAGGCGCGACAGCGCCAGCAGCCCCTCGACGACACGCTGCATGCGCTCGGCCTGCTGCGCCATGAGGGCGAGGTAGCGCGCCTCCTCGTCGGCGTCGAGCTTGAGCGTCTGCAGGGTCTCCACGAAGCCCGACAGCACCGTGAGCGGCGTGCGGATCTCGTGCGACACGTTGGCGACGAAGTCGCGCCGCATGGCTTCGGCCTGCTCGACCGCCGTGACGTCGCGCGTGAGCATCAGCTTCTGGCCCTCGCCGTAGGCGCACAGCTGGATGGACAGGCGCGCCAGGCCGGCGCCATCGCCCAGGCGCGTGGAAATGACGACATCGTGCGACCAGTCCTGCGCTGCCAGGTAAGCGGTGAAGTCCGGGTCGCGCAGCAGGTTGCCGATGAACTGCAGCATGTCGCGCTGCGCGTCGATGGCGAGGTGGCGCGCCGCATTGTGGTTGCACCAGACGATGCGGTCGCGGTCGTCGAGCAGCAGCACGCCGTTGGGCGTGGCCTGCAGCGCATCCAGGATGTCCTGCAGGCGCACGGCGCTGTCCTGCGCCGCCTGCTCGCGCGCGCGCAGCAGGCGTTGCACGCGCTCGGCTACTTCGCCCAGCACCCCCGTGCGCGCGGGCGCCGGGCCGGCGGCCTCGCCCCGCAACCAGTGCAGCATGCGCGCCGAGCGCAGGAGGTCGGCGATGAACCACAGCCAGACGCCCGCCGCGCCGGCCCACAGCACGCCCCACACGCCGCCCCACCACCAGCCCAGGCCCGCGCCGAGCGCCTGCACCGCGCAGAAGATCAGCGTGCGGACCAGCATGCAGGGCGCCCCCGGTCGACGGGACAGAGAAAATAGCTCAAATCAGGCTCCAGCGCTTACTGCGTATTATTTTGTAGCTATTACAACAGTAGCACTCGACTCAGGCTGCCGGCGCCGCGCCCCCAGCCGGTGCACTGAAGCGGTAACCCGCGCCGCGCACCGTCTCGACCATGGTGCTGGCCGGTCCCAGCGCTTCACGCAGGCGCTTGACGTGCACGTCCACGGTGCGCTCCTCGATGAACACGTGGTCGCCCCAGACCTTGTCGAGCAACTGGGCGCGCGAATGCACGCGCTCCGGGTGCTTCATGAAGTAGCGCAGCAGCTTGAATTCGGTCGGCCCCAGGCGCAGCTCTGTTCCCTGGTAGGCCACGCGGTGCGCGGCCGCATCGAGCAGCAGGCCGCCGAGTTCGACCGCCTCGGCCGCCTGTTCGGGCGCGCGCCGGCGCAGCACGGCGCGGATGCGCGCCAGCAGCTCCTGGGTGGAAAAGGGCTTGGTGATGTAGTCGTCGGCGCCGGCGTCCAGCCCCGCGACTTTGTCCGGCTCGTCGCCGCGCGCGGTCAGCATGAGGATGGGGATGGCGCGCGTGCGCGCGTCGGCGCGCCACCTGCGCGCCAGTTGCAGGCCGCTCTGGCCGGGCAGCATCCAGTCGAGCAGGATGACGTCCGGCAGCACCGCGTCGAGCTCGCGCTGGGCGCTCGGTCCGTCCTCGGCCCACACCGGCGCAAAGCCGTTGTGGCGCAGGTTGACGGCGATCAGTTCGGCAATGGCCGGCTCGTCCTCGACGACCAGCACTTTGGGCAGGTGTCTCATCAACGCAGCACCGATTCGATTTCCTTGAGCGACGTGTGGCGCACGTCGGTGCCCTCCACCAGGTAGATGATGAGCTCGGCCATGTTCTTGGAGTGGTCGCCGATGCGCTCGATGGCCTTGGCGATGAACAACAAATCCAGGCTCGGCGAGATGGTGCGCGGGTCTTCCATCATGTAGGTGATGAGCTTGCGCACGAAGCCGTCGAACTCCTCGTCGATCAGGTCGTCTTCCTTGAGGATGGCCAGCGCCGTGCGCGTGTCGAGCCGGGCAAACGCGTCCAGCGCCTTGTGCAGCAGCCCCGAAGCCAGGTCGGCCGCGACGCGCAGGTCCATGGTCGGCAGGTTGCGCGGCGCGCCGGTTTCGATGATGGAGCGCACCATGCGCGCCATCTTGCTGGCCTCGTCACCCATGCGCTCGAGGTTGGCCGTGGCCTTGGAAAACGCCATCAGCAGGCGCAAATCGCGCGCCGTGGGCTGGCGCCGGGCAATGATGGTGGAAAGCTCGCGGTCGATATCGACCTCCAGCGCGTTCACCCGCCCTTCGAGCGTGGCCACGGTGTCCACGGCCTCCAGGCTGAACTGCGAAAGCGCGCGGATGGCATGGCCGATCTGCGCCTCGACCAGGCCGCCGAGCTCCATGACACGGGCCGAGACGGTGTTGAGTTCGGCGTCGAACTGGGAGGAAAGGTGCTTGTCTGTCATGGCATTTGCGGTCAGCCGAAGCGACCGGTGATGTAGTCCTCTGTTTCGCTGCGCCTGGGTTTGACGAACAGCTGTTCCGTCTCGCCCACCTCGATCAGGTCGCCCAGGTACATGTAGGCGGTGTAGTCGCTGCAGCGCGCCGCCTGCTGCATGTTGTGCGTGACGATGACCACCGTGTACTCGCTCTTGAGCTCGGCGATCAGCTCTTCGATCTTGGCGGTGGAAATCGGGTCCAGCGCCGAGCACGGCTCGTCGAGCAGCAGGACCTCGGGCTTGATGGCGATGCCCCGGGCGATGCACAGGCGCTGCTGCTGCCCGCCCGAGAGGCTGGCGCCGCTCTGGCCGAGCTTGTCCTTGACCTCGCCCCACAGCGCCGCCTTGCGCAGCGCCCATTCGACACGCTCGTCCATCTCGGGGGCGCTCAGGCTCTCGAAGAGCTTCACACCGAAGGCGATGTTGTCGTAGATCGACATGGGAAAGGGCGTCGGCTTCTGGAACACCATGCCGATCTTGGCGCGGATCAGCGCCACGTCCTGCTTGCTGGTGAGCAGGTTCTCGCCGTCGAGCAGGATCTGGCCTTCGGCACGCTGCTCCGGGTAGAGCTCGAACATGCGGTTGAACGTGCGCAAGAGCGTCGATTTTCCGCAGCCCGAGGGGCCGATGAAGGCGGTGACCTTGTGCCGCGCGATGTCGAGGTTGATGTTCTTGAGTGCATGGAACTTGCCGTAATAGAAGTTCAGGTTGCGCACGGTGATCTTGGGTTCCGGCGCCGCCAGGGGCTGGCTGCTGCGCTCGGGAAGGGCGATGGTCGAAGAAGGCATGGTGTGCAGAGGGTTCTATTTGTGCCGCGTCAGCACGCGCGCCAGGATGTTCAGGGCCAGCACGGCCATGGTGATCAGGAAGACTCCCGCCCAGGCGAGTTGCTGCCAGTTCTCGTACGGGCTCATGGCGAACTTGAAGATCGTCACCGGCAGGCTGGCCATGGGTTTGGCCAGGTCGGCGTTCCAGAACTGGTTGTTGAGCGCGGTGAACAAGAGCGGCGCGGTTTCGCCAGCGATGCGCGCCACGGCCAGCAGGACGCCGGTGATGACGCCGGCGCGTGCCGCACGCAGCGTGATCGAGAGGATGACCTTCCACTTGGGCGTGCCGAGCGCGTAAGCCGCTTCACGCAGCCCGGCCGGCACCAGCAGCAGCATGTTCTCGGTGGTGCGTATGACCACTGGCACGACGATCAGCGCCAGCGCAACGCTGCCCGCGTAGCCCGAAAAGCTCCTGAAGCGCGCCACCACCACCGCGTAGACAAACAGGCCGATGACGATGCTGGGCGCCGACAGCAAGATGTCGTTGACGAAGCGCGTGACCTGCGCCAGCGCGCCGCGCGTGTCGTATTCCGACAGGTAGATGCCGGCCATGATGCCTACCGGGGTGCCGACGAAGGTCGCCAGCGCCACCATGGTGAGCGAGCCATAGATGGCGTTGGACAAGCCCCCGGCTTCGTTGGGCGGCGGCGTCATCTCGGTGAACAGCGCCACCGACAGGCCGCCCAATCCCAGGCGCAGGGTTTCCCAGAGAATCCACACCAGCCAGAACAGGCCGAACGCCATGGCCGCCAGCGCCAGCGCCAGGGCGATGCGGTTGGTGCGCTTGCGCCGGGCGTAGCGCGCGGCACGCGCGCGCTGGGCATCGGCCGCCGTCAGGAGTTGTTCTCCCGTGCTCATGCGCGTGCTCCTTCGCCCTTTTGCAGGCGCATCAGCAGGATCTTGGACAGCGCCAGCACCACGAAGGTAATGAAGAACAGCACCAGGCCGAGGTAGATGAGCGACGCCTGGTGCAGGCCCTCGGCGGCCTCGGCGAACTCGTTGGCCAGGGCCGAGGTGATGCTGTTGGCAGCGGCAAAGAGCGACACCGAATCGAGCTGATTCATGTTGCCGATGACGAAGGTGACGGCCATGGTCTCACCCAGCGCGCGCCCCAGGCCGAGCATGATGCCGCCCAGGACGCCGGTCTTGGTGTACGGCAGCACCACCGTCCACACCACCTCCCAGGTCGTCGCACCCAGGCCGTAGGCCGATTCCTTGAGGAGCGCCGGGGTGACCTCGAACACGTCGCGCATGACGGCCGAGATGAAAGGAATGATCATGATGGCCAGGATGATCCCGGCCGAGAGAATGCCGATGCCCACGGGCGGGCCCGACACCAGCGCGCCCAGGTAGGGCACGCCGGCAAAGAGTTTCTGCAGCGGCGCCTGCACCCAGGTCGCCAGGATGGGCCCGAACACCATCAGCCCCCACATGCCATAGACGATGGACGGCACGGCGGCCAGCAGTTCGATGGCCGTGCCGAGCGGGCGCTTGAGCCAGCCGGGCGACAGCTCGGTGAGGAACAGCGCAATGCCGAAGCTCACCGGAACGGCGATCACCAACGCGATCAGGGAGGTCGCCAGCGTGCCGTAGATCATCACCAGCCCGCCGTACTCGTTCTGCACCGGGTCCCAGACACTGCTGGTCAGGAACCCCAGGCCGTAGGCGGAAATGGCCGGCCACGCGCCCACCACCAGCGAGACCAGGATGGCCAGCAGGATGAGCAGCGTGAACCAGGCGGCCGCATGTGCCAACAGGGCGAACAGCCGGTCGGCCAGCACGCCGGATATCTTGAACTTGCGTGGTGGGGGCATATTCTTTTGGGCCCCCGCCAGCAGGTAGGCGCTTTGGGCGGGGGGAATGGGCAGTGTAGACACTTGGCCTCCTGAAGTCGGTTCACCGGGGCGACCAATGCACCCCGGCGGCAGATGCGCCGTCGTGTCCGGCTGCTTTTCTTATTTGTACGCGACGGCCTTGCCGGAACCGTCCTGGATGCTGTCCCACTGCTTCATGATCGCCGCCTTGACGCTGTCGGGCATGGGCACGTAGTCGAGGTCGGACGCCGTCTTGTCGCCCACGCGGTAGGCCCACTCAAAGAACTTGAGCGTCGTCGCGGCCTGGACGGGCTTGTCCTGCACCTTGTGCATCAGGATGAAGGTCGCGCCGGTGATGGGCCAGGCATCCTTGCCAGGCTGGTTGGTGAGGATCTGGTAGAAGCTCTTGCTCCAGTCGGCGCCGGCGGCGGCCGCCTTGAAGGAGGTGTCGTCCGGCGAGACGAAATTGCCGGTGCTGTTGGACAACTGCACGTACGTCAACTTGTTCTGCTTGACGTAGGCATACTCCACGTAGCCGATGGAGTTGGGCAGGCGCCCGACGAATGCGGCCACGCCTTCGTTGCCCTTGCCGCCCGCGCCCGTGGGCCAGTTGACGGCCGTGCCTTCACCGACCTTGGCCTTCCATTCCTCGTTCACCTTGCTCAGGTAGTTGGTGAAGACAAAGCTGGTGCCCGAGCCGTCGGCGCGGCGCACCGGGGCGATGGCCGCATCGGGCAGCTTCACGCCGGGGTTGAGCTTGGCGATGGCCGGGTCGGTCCACTGCGTGATCTTGCCCAGGTAGATATCGCCCAGCACCTGGCCGCTCAGCTTGATCTGGCCCGGGGCGATGCCGGCGATGTTGACCACCGGCACCACGCCGCCGATGACGGTGGGGAACTGGATCAGGCCCTTCTTGGCCAGGTCCTCGTCCTTCAGCGGGGCGTCCGAGGCGCCGAAATCGACCGTCTTGGCTTCGATCTGCCGCAAGCCCGCGCCCGAACCGACGGACTGGTAGTTGATGCGCACACCCGTGGCCTTGTTGTAGTCCGCCGCCCACTTGGAGTACAGCGGGGCCGGAAAGGTGGCACCGGCGCCGGTGGCTTCCTGCTGGGCATAGGCGCCGGTAGCGAACGCGGCAGCGGCCGCGCCGGCCACCATAACTTTGATCACGGAACCATTCATGAGAGACCTCTTGCCTTGTGGTTGATAAAGAAAGCAAGGTGGAATTTAGGCGTGCAATGTGACAGCGGCGTGACACATTTCCTTGTGCAGAAAGGGCACGCAGCGGGCCTGTCACGCGCTTGTCATGCGTGCCCCATAGCGTCGGGGGATCGCATTGTTCCGCGCCCAAGCGCCTGCCCCCATGCCCCTGGTTTCCCGTTTTTCCCATTCCCCGGCACGCCGCCGCTGGCTGCAGGGCAGCGCCGCCGCCCTTGCGGCCTGGGGCCTTCCCGCCGCCGGCCAGGCCCGGACCGAGGGCGGCGCCCCGGTGACCGTCGCCCAGGTGGTGGACATGTCGCCCGGCCTGCAGGACGTGGGCCGCGACTTCCTCGTCGGCGCACAGGCGGCCTGGCAAAGCGTCAACGCCCAAGGCGGGGTGCAGGGCCGCCAGGTGCGGCACCTGCCCATCGTGACCGATGGCTCGCGGCAAGGCCTGCAGGGCGCCTGGCAGCGCATTGAGTCCAGCCACTGCGTCATGCTCTCGGGCTGCGTGGGCGATGCCGCCACGCGCGCATTGTCCGAACTGCAGGCGCAGAGCCCCGCCGGCACGCGCCTGGCGCAAGTCGCACCCTGGGTGCAGGCCGAGGCCGCCCATGCGCCGGGGAGCCATGTGTTCGGCATCTTCCCCGGCTACCAGGAGCAGATGGCACACGCCCTCAAGACGCTCGCCACGGTGGGCGTGCGCGACATGGGCGTGGCGTTCGCCGGCGCGCCGCAGCGTGCCCAGGCGCTCGAGACGGTGCAGCGCGCCGCCACCGCCCTGGGCCTGCAACTGCACCTCCTGCCCACCCCCGGCCAGGCGGCCAGCGCCGCCGAACGCCGCGCCGAACAGACACAGGCCATCGTCCTGTTCATCGGCGGCACCCCGGAGCTGCACGCCTTTGCCCGGCGCCTGCCCGTGCAACCGGGGACGCACCGCTACATCGTCGCGCTGGCGGACGTGAACCTGCAGGTCCTCGCGCAACTGGGCGGCACGCCGCGCCACTCCTCGGTGATCGCCACGCAGGCCGTACCCCTGCTGACCTCCACCCTGGGCGTGGTGCGCGCCTACCGCCAGGCACTGGCACGCTATTACGACGAACCGCCCTCGCCCCAGGGTCTGGCCGGGTTCGTGTCGGCGCGCTACGCCGCGGCGGTGCTCTCGGGCCTGCGCGCCGAGCCGACGCGCGCCAACGTGCTGCAGGCGCTGCGCGAACGCACCGACAGCGACATCGACGGCTTCATGGTGCGCTGCGCCGGCTCCGAGCGCCGCAGCGGCTACGTCACGCAGACCATGCTCGCGGCCGACGGCCGCATCATCGGCTGACAAGCCTTTCTTGCTGGGGCTGCAGGCCCACTACCATCGGCGACTTCGCCCTTCTTTCTTTTCGCCCCACGCATGCACAACGGCACACTGCTCGCCGCAGTCGACCTCGGGTCCAACAGCTTTCGCCTGGAAATCGGCCGCTTCGACCAGGGCCACATCCAGCGCACCGAATACCTCAAGGAGACCGTGCGCCTGGGCGGCGGTCTCGACGAGGACCACCAGCTCAGCCTGGAGGCCATGCAGCGCGGCTGGGCCTGCCTGGCGCGCTTCGCCGAGCGCCTGGGGAGCTTTCCCCCCGCCCAGGTGCGCGCCGTCGCCACGCAGACGCTGCGCGAAGCCCGGAACCGCGACGAATTCCTGCGCCGCGGCAGCGAGATCCTGGGCCACACCATCGACCTCGTGTCCGGCCCGGAAGAAGCGCGCCTGATCTACCAGGGCGTGGCGCGCCTGCTGCCGCAGTCCGACGAGCGCCGGCTGGTGGTGGACATCGGCGGGCGCTCGACCGAGCTCATCCTGGGCCAGCAATTCGAGGCGCGCGCCGTGGCCTCGTACCGTGTCGGCAGCGTCGCCTGGTCGGGTCAGCATTTCCCCGACGGGCGCTTTTCCGCCAAGGCCTTTGCCAGCGCTGAGGTGGCGGCGCTCGCGGTGCTGGAAGACGCGACGGCAGTGTTTGCGCCTGGCGCCTGGGATGTGGCCTACGGTTCCTCGGGGACCGTTGGCGCCGTGGCCGACATCCTGGGCCACGCCGGCTTCGAGCAGGGGCGTATCGAGCGCGCGGGCCTGTCCTGGCTCAAGGGGCAGCTGCTGCGCGCGCAAAGCGCCGACCGGGTGCGCCTGGAAGGCCTCAAGGACGACCGGCGCCCGGTGATCGGCGGCGGCATCAGCGTGCTGTGCGCCGTCTTCGACCTGCTCGGCATCGACAGCATGCAGGTGGCGCAGGGCGCCCTGCGCCAGGGCGCGCTGTACGACCTGCTGCAGCGCGAACACCCCGAGACCGACCTGCGCGGGCTGGCGGTGCAGACCCTGATGCAGCGCTTCGCGGTGGACCCGGCGCAGGCCGCGCGCGTGGCCGGCACCGCCGCCGCGCTGCACGCCCAGCTCACCGGCCAGGCGGGCGCACCGGGTGCGCGCGAACTGGTGTGGGCCGCGCAACTGCATGAAATCGGCTGCCTGGTCTCGCACATCGACGCGCACCGCCACGGCGCCTACATCCTGGACAACACCGATGCCGCCGGCTTCGCGCGGGCCGAACTGGCCACCCTGGGCACGCTGGTGCTGGGCCAGCGCGGCAAGCTGCGCAAGATGGACGTGGACATGAGCGACAGCACGGTCGCGCTGCAGCTCCTGTGCCTGCGCCTGGCCACGGCCTTGTGCCATGCGCGCCGCGATCCGGCCGTGCAGGGCCTGCGGCTGGCGCGGGCGGGTCAGGTGTTCACCCTGGCGGCCCCCACCGGCTGGGCGGCGCGGTTTCCGCAGTCGGCGCATTTGCTGCGCGAGGAAGCCGCCGCCTGGCAAAAAACGCCCTGGGAGCTGCAGGTCGCGCTGCCCTGAAGGCGCGGAAAGCTACTCTAAATGTAGCTATAAACCTATGATGGTAGAGCGCTAGAGGCCAATTTCACTACAAATCACAGCAGCTCTGGCGACTGCACCGTGAGCAGCACGGTCTCGGCTGCGCCGGCGCGCTCGCGCTGGCGCAGCCACCACACCGCGCCTTTGCGCACCGCACAGGCCCCGGCCGGCATGCCCAGCAGCTGCGCCAGCACCTGGCCGATGACCGGCTGGTGCCCGACCACCAGCACCGCGCCCCGGCCGTCCGGCCAGCGCGCGCAGTCGAGCAGGTCCTGCGCCGTGCCGCCTGGCGCCAGCTCGGCGCGCAGCTTCACCCGCCGGCCGAGCGCGCGCGCCGTCTGCTCGGCGCGCAGCGCCGGGCTGCAGAGCACGCGCAGGCCCTCGGGCAGCTGGCGGTCCAGCCAGCGGCCCATGCGCGCCGCCTGGCGCTCGCCGCGTGCGGTCAGGGCGCGCTGCAGGTCTTCGGTGGCGCCGTCGCCCTCCTCGGCCTCGGCGTGGCGCCACAGGATCAGGTCCATCATGGGCGCTTGCCGGCGCGCCGCGGCGCCGGGCCTGGGAGAGTCGCGGCGCCGCCGTAACGCCGCATGAGCGCATCCTGCACGCCCCGGCCGGTGCGCGGGTGCGGCGCCGGCGCATAGCTGCCGTCCGCCTGCAGGCACCAGGCGTCGCGGTCGTCGTGCAGCGACGCCACCAGGCATTCGTCGACGATGCGCTGGCGCGCCGCCGGGTCCTGCACCGGCCAGGCCAGTTCCACGCGGCGCAGCATGTTGCGGTTCATCCAGTCGGCGCTGGAGAGCCACAGCGCCTCCTCGTCGCCATGGGCGAAGTAGAAAACGCGCGAGTGCTCCAGGAAGCGCCCGATGACCGAGCGCACGCGGATGTTCTCCGTCAGGCCCGGCACCTGCGCCGGCAGGATGCAGGCGCCGCGCACGATCAGATCGATGCGCGCGCCCTGCGCGCCGGCGCGCATCAGCGCCAGCGCCAGCGCCTCGTCGGTCAGGGCATTCATCTTGGCGACGATGCGCGCCGGCCGGCCTGCCGCCGCCGCGCGGCCGACCTCGGCGATGCGCGCCAGCATGCTGTCGTGCAGGTGGAAGGGCGCGACCAGCAGGCGGCGCATGCGCGGCAGCGGGTTCTGGCTGGCCAGGTGGTTGAACAGCTGGTCCATGTCGGCGGTGAGCGCCGGATCGGCGGTGAGCTGGCTCAGGTCGGTGTACAGCCGCGCGGTGCGCGGGTTGTAGTTGCCGGTGGACAAATGCCCGTAGCGGCGCATGCGCCGCCCCTCGCGGCGGGTGATGAGCAGCATCTTGGCGTGCGTCTTGAGCCCGACCACGCCGTACACCACCTGGGCGCCGGCGCTCTCCAGCGCCTCGGCCCAGTTGATGTTCGCTTCCTCGTCGAAGCGCGCCTTGAGTTCGACCACCGCCATCACCTCCTTGCCCCGGCGCACGGCTTCGCGCAGCAGTTCCAGGAGCTCCAGGTCCGAGCCGGTGCGGTAGATGGTCTGCTTGATGGCCACCACGGCCGGGTCGAACACCGCCTGGCGCAGCAGGGCCAGGACGGCGTCGAAGCTCTCGTAGGGCTGGTGGACCAGCACGTCGCCGGCGGCGAGGCGCTCGAACACCGACCCCGCCTTGGGCAGCGCCTCCGGCCAGGCCGGCGTCCACGGTGGGAACAGCAGGTCGGGCGCCGCAGCCAGGTCGATCAGCTGCGCCAGGCGGACCAGGTTCACCGGCCCCTGCACCCGGTACAGGGCGGCCGGCGGCAGGTCGAACTGGCCCAGCAGGAAGTCCGACAGAAACTGCGTGCAGCCGGCCGACACCTCCAACCGCACAGCGCGGCCGAACTGGCGCTTGTGCAAGCCCTGGCGCAGCACGGTGCGCAGGCTGCGCGCGTCTTCCTCGTCCACCGCCAGATCCGAGTGGCGCGTGACGCGGAACTGCGACATCTCGACCACGTCCCGACCGGGGAACAGGTCGGCCAGGTGCGCGCGCACCACGCTGGAGACGCTGACGAAGCGCGTGCCGCCCTGCGCCAGCGCCTCGGGCAGCTTGAAGAAGCGCGGCAGCGCGCGCGGCACGCGCACGATGGCGATCTCGTTGCGCCGGCCGAAGGCGTCGGTGCCGCCCAGGCGCACGATGAAGTTGAGCGACTTGTTGGCCACCTGGGGAAAGGGGTGCGCCGGGTCCAGGCCGACGGGGAGCAGCAGCGGCCGCACCTCGCGCTCGAACAGCGCGCGCACCCAGCGGCGCTGCTCGGCATTGCGCTCGCCGTGCGCCACCACGTGGATGCCGCAGCGCGCCAGGGCCGGCAGCAGTTCGTCCTGGTACAGCGCGTACTGGCGCTCCACCAGGTGGCGCACCTGGGCCGTGATCTGCTCGAATTCGGCCGTCTGGCTGCCCGACGCGCGCGCCGCCGCCACGTGGGGCTCGGCGCGCACCTCGAAGAATTCGTCCAGATTGGACGACACGATGGTCAGGTAGCGCACGCGCTCGAGCAGGGGCACCTCACGCCGCAGCGCCCAGTCGAAGACGCGCTGGTTGAAAGCCAGGATGCTGGCGTCGCGGTCCAGCAGCGCGCTGCGGAACGTTACGGTGCCGGTGACCGGCGGAAGCTCTGCGCCCGAAGGCGAATGCGCGCTGAGAAGCATGGGGCGGTGCGGTGCGGAAAGCAGCGCGGCGCTGCGGCAGTCGCCACGCGGTCCGCGTTGCAGCGGCCTGCGCGGCCAATGGGCCCGCGCAGGAGGAACGCCGCCACTGTGCGGCGTCCGTGTGACAGGCCCGTGACAGCACCCGCTGCGAACGGCCGTCCCTGCGCACGCACGGCAGAGCCGCATGGAACTTGTCGGGCTTTTTTACGCCTCGGACCCCTGCTTTTGAAACAATTTCATACAATCCACCGTTTTTCGTCCGTGCCCCTCCCCCCGCCCTTGTGAACGAAACTGCAACTCCCCTGCCTGCGCCCCTGCCCCAGAAAGCGCCCGCGGAGCGGGCATTCCATGAATTGCAGGCGCTGTTGGACAACGCGGGCGCGGGCATCGTTTTCATCCGCGCGCGCGAGGTGGTGCGCTGCAACGCGCGCTTCGCCCAGCTGTTCGGCTACCGCAGCGCCGCCGACCTCATTGGCCAGCGCAGCGAAAGCTTTTCGCTCGGCCGCGTGGCCTACCGCGACCTGGGCCGGGCGGCGTTTCCGGTGATCGCCGCCGGCCAGCCCTACGTCACCGAACGCGAAATGCGCCGCCGCGATGGCCAGCGCTTCTGGGCGCGCCTGACGGGCAGCCTCATCAACCCCGCGCAGCCCGACGAGGGCGCGATCTGGGTGATCGACAACCTGGACGCGCAGAAGGCCGCGCAAAAACAACTGGAAGCGGCCCTGTGGGAGAAGCAGACGCTGTTCGACAACGCCATGGTCGGCATCGTCTACCTGGTGGACCGGCGCATGACGCGCTGCAACGGTTTTTTCGAGCAGATGCTTGGCTACGGCCCGGGCGAGCTGTCTGGCTGCTCGACCCGTACGTGGTACGCCAGCGACGCGGAGTGGGAGGACATCGCCCGGCGCAGCGGCCCGGTGCTGATGCGCGGCGAATCGTTCTCGGGCGAAGTCAGCGTCCGGCGCAAGGACGGCAGCATCATCGCCTGCGAAGTGCGCAGCCGCGCCCTCGACCCGGAGAACCCCGCGCGCGGCTCGCTCTGGATCGCCATGGACGTGACCGAGCGCAAGAACGCCCAGGCCTCGCTGACGCGCGTGCAGGCCGAACTCGAACGCCTGGTGGCGGAGCGCACGCGCCAGCTGAGCGAAACCGTGCAGACGCTGCACCGCGAAATGGAAGAGCGCCGCGCCGACCGCGACCGCATCCACTGGCTGGCGCACTACGACGCGCTCACCGGCCTGCCCAACCGCACGCTGCTGGCCGAGCGCAGCCGCGAGGCCATCGCGCTCGCCAAGAAGGACGGCAGCCCGCTGGCGGTGGTGTTCGTCGATCTGGACCACTTCAAGCACGTCAACGACTCGCTCGGCCACCGCGTCGGCGACGCGCTGCTCGTGGCGATCGCCGAGCGCCTGCGCAGCGTGGTGCGCGAGAAGGACACCGTGTGCCGGCTCGGCGGCGACGAATTCATCCTCTTGCTGCCCGGCGCCAGCGCGCACGGCGCCGAACGCGTCGCCGGCAAGTTGCTCGACGCCTCGCGCCAGCCCTACCAGATCGACCGCCACGAGCTGACCATGGCGCCCTCCATGGGCATTGCCGTGTTCCCGCAGGACGGCATGGATTTCGACACCCTGGCCCAGTCCGCCGACGTCGCCATGTACCGCGCCAAGCAGGGCGGGCGCGGTACCTTCTGCTTCTTCACGCCGGAGATGCAGGCCCATTCGGCGCGCGCGCTGATGCTGGAGAACGCCCTGCGCCGCGCGCTCGAGCGCGACCAGTTCAGGCTGCACTACCAGCCGCAGCTGTGCATCGCCACCGGCCGGCTGCGCGGCGTGGAGGCGCTGCTGCGCTGGCACCACCCGGAACTGGGCGCCATTTCGCCGGCCGAGTTCATTCCCCTGGCCGAGGACAGCGGCCAGATCCTCGCCATCGGCGACTGGGTGCTGCGCACGGCGCTGGCCCAGCTGCGCGCCTGGCAGGACGCGGGCCACGCCGTGCCGGCCGTCGCGGTGAACCTCTCGGCCGTGCAGTTTCGCCGCCCCGGCATGCCCGAGCGCATCGCCGAGCTGCTGGAGGAGGCCGGCCTGCCCGCGCAGGCGCTGGAGCTCGAACTCACCGAAGGCGCCGCGCTCGACGACCCGTACCTGGCCGGCGTCACCATGGCGCAGCTGCAGGCCCTGGGCGTGCGCATCGCCATCGACGACTTCGGCACCGGCTACTCCTCGCTCAGCCTGCTCAAACGCTTTCCGATCAGCAAGCTCAAGATCGACCAGTCCTTCGTGCGCGACCTGGGCGACGACCCGAGCGACCGCGCCCTGGTCAGCGCCATCGTGCGCATGGCCCAGGCCCTCGGCATCGATACCACGGCCGAGGGCGTGGAGACCCCGCAGCAGCTCGACTTCCTGCGCGCCCAGGGCTGCACGGAAGCGCAGGGCTACCACTGCGGCCGCCCCATGGCGGCACAGGAACTGCTCGCCTGGATCGCGGCGGCCGGGGCGACCGCCTGAACCACGGCCGCAAGAGGCGGCCAATTTTCAAGCTTTTCAGGCCTCCAGCGCTTGCTGGTATTGATTTTCCAGCTATTTTTCAGATAGCAAAACGGGTCGCCCGGGGCCGCGTGAGAAAATGGCCCCATTCCCCCTTACAACCCAAGAGAACACCATGGAAGCAGAACGCATCAACCTCATCGGCAGCACGCTGGAAGACCTCACCGAGCGCACGCGTGAGTTACGGGGGTATCTTTGACTACGATGCCAAGTTTGAACGCCTGCGCACGGTAAACGCCTCGCTGGAAGACCCGTCCGTCTGGAACGACCCGAAGAAGGCCCAGGAGCTGGGCAAGGAAAAAAAGGCGCTGGACGGCGTCGTGCTCACGCTCGAGCGCCTGACGCGCGAGCTGGCCGACAACAGCGAGCTCTTCGAGATGAGCCGCGACGAAGGCGACGACGCGGGCCTCGCCACCATCGAGCAGGAAACCGCCAAGCTGCGCCCGGACATCGAGGAACTCGAGTTCCGCCGCATGTTCAGGAACGAGGCCGACCCGCTCAACTGCTACCTTGACATCCAGGCCGGCGCCGGCGGCACCGAAGCCTGCGACTGGGCCAGCATGCTGCTGCGCCAGTACCTGCGCTACGCCGAACGCAAGGGTTTCAAGACCAGCGTGGACGACGAGACGCCCGGCGACGTGGCCGGCATCAAGGGTGCCACCATCCACATCGAGGGCGAATACGCCTACGGGCTGCTGCGCACCGAAACCGGCGTGCACCGCCTGGTGCGCAAATCGCCCTTCGACAGCTCGGGCGGGCGCCATACCAGCTTTGCCAGCGTGTTCGTGTACCCCGAGATCGACGATTCCATCGAGATCAACATCAACCCCTCGGACGTGCGCACCGACACCTACCGCGCCAGCGGCGCCGGCGGCCAGCACATCAACAAGACCGACTCGGCCGTGCGCCTGACGCACATCCCCACCGGCATCGTGGTGCAGTGCCAGGACGGGCGCAGCCAGCATGGCAACCGCGACATCGCCTGGCAGCGCCTGCGCTCCAAGCTCTACGACCACGAGATGCGCAAGCGCCAGGAAGAAGCGCAAAAGCTCGAAGACACCAAGACCGACGTCGGCTGGGGCCACCAGATCCGCAGCTACGTGCTGGACAACAGCCGCATCAAGGATTTGCGCACGAACGTCGAGATCTCCGCCACGCAGAAAGTGCTGGACGGCGACCTCGACGCCTTCATTGAAGCTTCGTTGAAGCAAGGTATTTAAGGAACCCGCATGCACACCCTGCGCGAAGACGGCCAGGCCCCTCCGGCGGCCCACCACCGGGGCGACTACCAGGCACCGGCCTGGTGGATCGACACCGTGGACCTCAGCTTCGACCTCGACCCGGCCAAGACACGCGTGCTCAACCGCATGCGCGTGCGCCGCAACCCCGACAGAGCGCCCGAGCCGCTGCGCCTGGACGGCGAAGAGCTCAACCTGGCGCGCGTGCTGGTCAACGGCGCCGGCACCTCGTTTCGCATGGAGGCCGGCCAGCTGGTGCTGGAAAACCTGCCGCAGGACGATGCCGGCTTCGAGCTGGAAATCTTCACCACCTGCGCGCCGGCCAAGAACACCGCGCTGATGGGCCTGTACGTCAGCCAGGGCACCTTCTTCACGCAGTGCGAGGCCGAGGGCTTCCGCCGCATCACCTATTTCCTGGACCGGCCGGACGTCATGGCCAGCTACCGCGTGCTGCTGCGCGCGGACAAGGCGCTCTACCCGGTGCTGCTGTCCAACGGCAACCTCGTCGCCCAGGGCGACCTGGAGGGCGGGCGCCACTTCGCCGAGTGGGTGGACCCGCACAAGAAACCGAGCTACCTGTTCGCCCTGGTGGCCGGCAAGCTGGTGGCGCGCCAGCAGCGCATCACGTCGCGCGCCGGCAAGGAGCATTTGCTGGAGGTGTACGTGCGCCCCGGCGACCTGGGCAAGACCGAGCATGCGATGCGCTCGCTCATGGCCAGCGTGGCCTGGGACGAAACGCGCTTTGGCCTCAGCCTGGACCTGGAACGCTTCATGATCGTCGCCACCAGCGACTTCAACATGGGCGCGATGGAGAACAAGGGCCTGAACGTCTTCAACACCAAGTACGTTCTGGCGAGCCAGGCGACGGCCACCGACACCGATTTCGCCAACATCGAGAGCGTCGTCGGCCACGAGTACTTCCACAACTGGACGGGCAACCGCGTCACCTGCCGCGACTGGTTCCAGCTCAGCCTGAAGGAAGGGCTGACGGTGTTCCGCGACCAGGAATTCAGCATGGACATGGCGGGTTCCCCTTCGGCGCGCGCCGTCAAGCGCATCGAGGACGTGCGCGTGCTGCGCAGCGTGCAGTTCCCCGAGGACGCCGGCCCCATGGCGCACCCGGTGCGTCCCGAGAGCTATGTGGAAATCAACAATTTCTACACCGTCACCATCTACGAAAAGGGTGCCGAGGTCGTGCGCATGATGCACACGCTGGTCGGCCGCGAGGGCTTCGCCGCCGGGATGAAGCGCTACTTCGAGCGCCACGACGGCCAGGCCGTGACCTGCGACGACTTTGCCCAGGCAATCGCCGACGCCAACCCCGGCAGCGCGCTCGCCACACGCCTGGATGCCTTCAAGCGCTGGTACAGCCAGGCGGGCACCCCCTGCGTGCGCGCGGTGGGCGAATACGACGCCGCTGCGCAGGCGTACACGCTCACGCTCAGCCAGAGCTGCCCGGCGACGCCCGGCCAGCCGAGCAAGCTGCCCTTCGTCATCCCGGTGGAGCTCGGCCTGCTGGCGCAGGACGGCAGCGCCCTGCCCCTGCAACTGGAAGGCGAAGCCGCCGCTGCCGGCAACACGCGCACCGTGGTGCTCGACGCGCCCAGCCTCACGCTGCGCTTCACCGGCGTGGCGAGCGCACCCGTGCCCTCGCTGCTGCGCGCGTTCAGCGCCCCGGTGCGGCTCGAATACGGCTACACCGACGCCGAGCTGCTGACCCTGCTGGCGCACGACACCGACGCCTTCAACCGCTGGGAAGCCGGCCAGCGCCTGATGCTGCGCAGCGCTATTAATGCAATAGCTGAAGACGTAGATGGAACAAGCGCAAACGGCCAATTTTCTTCGGAAATCATGGACCCCGAACTGCTGGCCGCCCTGCGCCAGACGCTGCGCGACCCGCAGCTCGACCCTGCCTTCAAGGAGCTGGTGCTGAGCCTGCCCTCCGAAGGCTACCTGGCCGAGCAGCTCGACGTGGTCGACCCCCAGCGCGTGCACGCCGTGCGCGAAGCCATGCGCCAGCAGCTGGCCAGCGCACTGCGCGCCGACTGGGAAGCCACCTACGAAGCGCAGCGCGATACCGGCGCCTACCAGCCCGATGCCGCATCCGCCGGCCGCCGCGCGCTCGCCGCCCAGGCCCTGGGCATGCTGTGCCTGGCGGCCCAGCAGGCGGGCGACCCGATCTGGCCCGGCAAAGCCTTGCAGCGCTTCAAGGACGCCGGGAACATGACCGATCGCCTGGGCGCCCTGTCCGCCCTGGTGGCGAGCCGCCATCCGCACGCCGGCGCCGCGCTGGCACGCTTTCACGCCCTCTTCAAGGACGACGCGCTGGTCATCGACAAATGGTTCGCCCTGCAGGCCGGTGCGCCCGACCACGGCGGCGACGTGCTGCCCGCCGTGCAGGCGCTGACGCGCCACCCCGACTTCCACATCGGCAACCCGAACCGGGCGCGCAGCCTGGTCTCCACCTTCTGCGCCAACCCCGGCGCCTTCCACCGCGCCGACGGCGCCGGCTACCAGTTCTGGGCCGAGCGCGTGCTGCAGCTCGACGCCCTGAACCCGCAAGTCGCCGCCCGCCTGGCGCGCGCCCTGGACCGCTGGAGCAAGCTCGCCGAACCCTGGCGCGGCAGCGCCCGCGCGGCCATCGAGCGCGTCGCCGCGCACGGCAAACTCAGCAACGACGTGCGCGAGGTCGTCACCCGCGCCCTGGAGCCCGCATGACACCGCCCAAGAAAATCTCCCTCACCCGCTACCTGGTCGAGCAGCAGCGCATCGACGGCCTGATCCCCGGCCAGTTGCGCCTGCTGCTCGAAGTGGTCGCACGCGCCTGCAAGAGCATCAGCCACGCCGTCAACAAAGGTGCGCTCGGCAACGTGCTCGGCAGCGCGCAGAGCGAAAACGTGCAGGGCGAAGTGCAGAAGAAGCTCGACATCATCGCCAACGAGGTGCTGATCGAAGCCAACGAATGGGGCGGCCACCTGGCGGGCATGGCGTCGGAAGAGATGGACGCCATCTACGTCGTGCCCAACCGCTATCCCAAGGGCGAATACCTGCTGCTGTTCGACCCCCTCGACGGCTCCAGCAACATCGACGTCAACGTCAGCATCGGCACCATCTTCAGCGTGCTGCACATGCCCGAGGACGATCGCGGCGTCGACGAAGGCGACTTCCTGCAACCGGGCAGCCGCCAGGTCGCCGCCGGCTACTGCGTCTACGGCCCGCAAACCACCCTGGTGCTGACCGTGGGCGACGGCGTCGCCATGTTCACGCTCGACCGCGAGCAGGGCTCGTTCGTCCTGACGCAGGAGAACGTGCGCATCCCCGCCGACACGCAGGAGTTCGCCATCAACATGAGCAACATGCGCCACTGGGCGCCGCCCGTGCGCCGCTACATCGACGAATGCCTGCAAGGCAAGGACGGCCCGCGCGGCAAGGACTTCAACATGCGCTGGATCGCCAGCATGGTGGCCGACGTGCACCGCATCCTGACGCGCGGCGGCATCTTCATGTACCCCTGGGACCAGCGCGAACCGAACAAGCCCGGCAAGCTCCGCCTGATGTACGAGGCCAACCCCATGGCCTGGCTCATCGAACAGGCCGGCGGCGCCGCGACCAACGGCAAGGAACGCATCCTGGACCTCCAGCCGACCAAGCTGCACGAACGCGTCAGCGTGATCCTCGGCTCCAAAAACGAGGTCGAGCGCGTCACCAGCTACCATTCCGAGCTATAATTTTGAGCTAAGCCGGTGTAGCTCAGTCGGTAGAGCAGCTCATTCGTAATGAGAAGGTCGGGTGTTCGATTCATCTCTCCGGCACCAAGTCCGTAAAGAAACCCCGCTATGTTTTGCATAGCGGGGGTTTTTCTTTAGGAGGCCTGGGGAACCTCACCCGCCTTCGGCGGCGCTGCCCCAGTCCAGGCGGTTCCACTCCAGGCGCCGGCGGCTCCAGTGCTCGGCGATGGTCTGGGTGAAATCCGGGCGCACCAGTTTGGCGCGGGCCTCGCACCACTGGGCGCTTTCCTGCCGCACGACGACGCCTTCGAGCGTGCCGGAGCGGTAGCGGCTGGGAACGGTTTCAAGCATCGCCCGCAAATCCGCGAGGCTGCGCTGCCCACGGAACAAGGTGGGCACGGTGACCAGGCCGCATTCCGCCGCCAGCGCGTTGCGCCGCGTGCTGTTCCAGAAACGGCCCGATTGGCGCTCGTACACGTCGAACAGCAGGAACCAGTCGGGCAGCGCGGTGTAGTCCAGCGAATGCCGCGCCGCGCACCATTCGCCAAACAGCATCAGCCCAGCGTCGGCATGCAGCGCCAGCGCCGTGTGCACGGTATCGCCATGCAGGTCCAGCCAGTCGGCCAGGCGGGCGAACTGCCCGGCGTGCGGGTGCGCCAGGTACTGGCCCCGGTTCTGCGCGCGCAGCACGCCGTCGGGTGCGAGTGAAAAGCCGAGGTTGGCGCCATCGAGCTTTTCCTCCACCGCCACCTCGCCGGCCAGCAAGTGCCCGCCTTCATCGGCGGACAGGACCTTGTCGTCGCGCGGCATGCCCTTGCCGAGCCAGGCAATGTGGGGGGTTTGCGGGAAACGGAAAAAATCAGTCGTCACGGGATGGTTCCGGCAGCGCGGGCGCTGGCTTGTTGGGAAACTTCTTCTGGTAGGACGCGCAAACGTCCGGCGCGCACAGGAACTCGACGCGCACGCCGCGCGCTTGCAGGGCGGGCCACCAATCCAGCCATTTGGAATCCGCGGCCTGCCAGATCGCGGGCCGGTCTGGGTGCGCGTGGGCGACGGCGGCGAATTTGCGGTCCGACGCGTCGAACGCGGCCTCCAGCGCGGGGTCGGGAAACTCGGCGAAACAATTCTCTGCCGTCTCGTGCAACGCGACCTGTTCCACCCGGGCCGTGCCGGATTGCCGCAGCAGCCACTTGAGGAACAGGTCCCCGACGCCCTTGGGCGGGTTCAGGCGGGTCTTGTGAAGGTACTCGCCCAGGATGCGGAACCCGTCGTCGATGACGGTGACGCCCCCCTGCTGCATGGCCTGCAGCCGCTGCACACACTCCACCACGCACTCGGGCGAAGCATCGGTATGCTGGCCGTTGGCGACCAGCAGCACATTGGTGTCGATCACCGCCTTCACAGGCCGCCTTCGCGCGGTTGCATCGCCTTCCTGCGCCGCATGGCCGCCAGGGAGCGGCCCGCGATGTCCGCCATTTCATCGCCGAAGAAATGCTCGGGCCAGTTCTCGATGTCGCCGAACATGTTCAGGCGCAGCGGCTCCAGCTCGGTGGCGGCGCCGGCACGGCGGCAAAAGTACACGGCCACGTCGTCCGCCTGGACGGCGCCTTCGGCCACCCGGCGCTGCAGGCGGTTCAGGAAATGCTCGGAGTGGCTCTCGACGATCAGCTGCACGTCGCGCGGCTTGCCGCCCTCCCGCGCCTGCGTGGCGGAAATGAACACGTCGGCCAGTTCCGCCTGGACCTGCGGGTGCAAATGGACTTCCGGCTGCTCCATCCACACGGTGGAATGCGGCGGGCAGTAGAACGCCTGCACCAGGGCAGGCAGCACCTGGGAGATCCCGAAGCCGACATCGGCGATCTTGACCTCGGGGGCTCTGGCATGGGTCTTCACCAGCACCTCGTATTCCTTGCGCCCCTCGGCCACGGGGCGCACCGCGAAGCCGTGGATGACGCCCAGGTCCTTGAGCCACGCGGCGATGAATGCGGCAAAGCCTCGGCCGGCTTGTCCGGCCCCCCGGCTCAGGCGGCGGCCTTCGCCCTGCGCCGCCAGAATCGCCGCCACCGCGTATTCGCCCATGTGTCCGACGCTGGCCGGCGCTTCGCCGGACCATTGGTACATGCGCCTGGGGTGGCTGCGCAGCGGCCCGAGGTAGGCAACGCGCTCCAGCATGGCCTCGGTGGCCAGCGCGAAATCGGCCAGGAACCCGGCGTTCCGGTACCGCGCCATGCTGGCGTCAGACAGCCGGTAGAACTTCTCGGGCGCTTCCAGCGGCCACTTGCGCCCCTCGGCGAGCTGGAATCCGTAGTGCGCGGACGTGAGCTGCAGCCGGTGCCGCTCGTCACGGCCCAGCACCACATCGAGCACTTCGTCCGTGCCCGACGACAAGGCGTAGCGCAGGGACCGCACCTCGGCCTGCCGCGCCTTGTCGGCCGCCAGCGCCACCTCGAGGCGCATGCGGTCGCCCTGGTAGCGCGACCCGGCCCCGAGCGGGTCCCGGACCTCCATGCGCTGGGGCAGGGTCCAGCCGATCTCGAAGCGCAGCGACCGCCTCAGGTCGTGGCCATGCAGGCAATCGGTGAAGCTGCCCAGGTCAATGAGCGACGACGCATCGCCCAGGTGCAGCGCGCGCTTGCGGTCCGCGGAGCGCGCGGTTTGCTGCAAGGCCAGCAGCAGCTGGCCCAGGCTGCTCTTGCCCGCGCTGTTGGCGCCGAAGAGCACCGTGAGCGGTGCCAGGCGAATCGGCCCGGTGTCCTTCCAGGCCTTGAAATTCTGG
>MEDL01000003.1 GCA_001724785.1 Acidovorax sp. SCN 68-22
GCGACCCCGACGCCTTTGAGCTGATGATCAACTGGTGCGAGCGCACGCAGTCCAAGGTGATCCTGGGCGGCACGCTGACCAGCGGCGCGGACGGCAAGAGCAGCACCAATGCACTGGGCAACGTCCACAACGAAGTGCGCAAAGACCTGCGCGACAGCGACATCCGGCAGGTCTGCGGCACGCTGTCGCGCGACCTGTTGTATCCGCTGGCGGTGCTCAATGGCCTGGCGCCCGATGGCATGCGCCGCTGCCCGGTGTTCCGCCTGGACGTGGGCGAGACGGAAGATCTGACCGCCTATGCCGACGCGCTGCCTAAGCTGGTGGATATCGGCGTCCAAATCCCGGTGCAGTGGGCGCAGGAGAAGCTGGGCATTCCGCAGCCGGAAAAGGGCGAGTCAGTGCTGCAGGCGACTCTGCCTGCCATTTTTCGGCAGGGCGTGGCGGCGGCGGCCGGCCGTATGCCACCCGCTGCTGGCCCCTGGGGTCTGGCCGCTGCGGCAGGGCAGATTCCGGTGAACCCGCAGCCGCCAGGCCCGCAAACGGCCATGCTCCCCCAACTGGCGGAGAAGGTGCGGGCGCCGGCGGCGGCGTGGGTCGAACAGATCCGGGAACTGGTCTCGGGCGCCACCAGCCTGGAGGAAATTCGTGATGGGCTGGCAAAGCTCGACCCAAACATGAGCCTGGACGACTACGCCGCCGCCATGGCAGAGGCCCTGGCCGCTGCCCAATTGGCTGGCCGCTATGAGGTTCTGCAGGAGGCCGGCGCCAATGGCTGATCTCTGGGTTCTTGCCTTCTTGGTGCGGGGCGTGATTGTCAGCGCTGGCGACACCATGACGCTGACCGAGTGCGAGCAGCGGGCCAGGGTGATGCCCCCGGAAGCTACGCGCGCCGTGTGCATCAATGCGCAGCAGCCCATGTGCCGCGTCTACCTCAATGACCACCCGCTGACCCGCGAGCATTCCGCCTGGTGCCGCCAGCGAGCGCTTCGAAACAAGGGGCGCAGCAATGGCTGAGGCGGCATACGGCAGCTTGCCATTCCGGGAAATGATCGCGTTCTTCCGGCGCAAGCTGAACCTCACCACCGAGTCGTGGCTCGACGTGTACGCGGCCGAGCACGAATGGTCGTTTGTGGTGGCCGGGGCGAACCGAGACGCCATCGTGCGAGATTTCCGGGCCGCACTCGACAAAGCCATCGCGGACGGCACCACGCTGGAGGAGTTCCGCAGGGACTTCGACACCATCGTCGCCCGCCATGGCTGGGACTACAACGGCGGGCGCGACTGGCGCACGCGCGTAATCTATGAGACCAACCTCAACACCAGCTACGCGGCGGGCCGGTGGGAGCAACTGCAGGCCGCCCCGTACTGGCAATACGAGCACGCGGATTGGGTCCAAAACCCCCGGCACCAGCATTTGGCCTGGGACGGCATGGTGTTGGCGCGAGATGACCCCTGGTGGCGAACGCACTACCCACCGAACGGCTGGGGCTGCCAGTGCAAGGTGATCGGCCTATGGCCGCGCGACCTGGCGCGGCTTGGCAAAGCGCAGCCCGACCCGGCGCCTGACGTGCTTTGGACCGAGCGCCTCATCGGCAAGAACAGCCCAGGCGGCCCTCGCGTGGTGACCGTGCCCGAAGGCATCGACCCCGGCTTTGAATATGCGCCTGGCCGGGACCGGTGGCGCTCGTACCGCTCACAGGAGGAGTGGCAATGACCGGCACGCGCATGTCCGTCGAGTTCGACGCCAAGACGGCGACGGCCAGCCTGCGCGGGTTACTGGCAGGTATCGAGAACCCGGCGCCGCTGCTGGCGCAACTGGGCGAATACACGCTGCGCACGACACGCGACCGCTTCAAAAGTCAGACTGGCCCGGATGGCACGGCCTGGCAGGCCCTGGTGCCCTGGTACAAAAAGGAAAAGTCCCAGAACAAGAACCGCGTGCTGACGTTGCGCGGCTTTTTGCGCGGCCAGCTCGTGTCGCAGGTGGTGGGCAGCAGGTCCGTCGAGGTGGGCAGCAACCTGGCTTACGCGGCCGTGCATCAGTTCGGCGCCACCATCAAGCCCAAGAGCGGCAAGCTGCTGGCCTTCCGTGGCCACGTCGCCAAATCTGTGACGATCCCGGCCCGACCCTACCTGGGGCTCTCAGAGGACGACAAAAACGAGCTGGTGGAACGCACGCTGGACTGGCTCAGGACTTCAGGGGGCCTGAAATGAGCAATCCATGTGTGGTGATCGAGGTCTCCGACCACGACCAATGGGCGCCGTTTCGAGGCTGCCGCCGCATCCCAGATGAGCGCCGCCCCACGGTGCTGCATCCGTCGAGGGAGGTGGCAGAGCAAGAGGCCGTACGTTTAGCCCGCGCGCACCCGGAGCGCATGTTCGCGGTCTTGGAGGCAGCGATCGTCGCGGCCAATGTGACGGTGCCGGCCTATGTCACACTGGGCGGCCAGATGTACGGGGAGCAGCGCTTGCCGCGCCTAATGCAAGTCGGCGAAGGCCCAGACGACATCCCGTTCTGACTGTTTCGTGACGCGAAATGGAGTTTCTTGCGACCCATCCCTCCTGTCCCATCGAGTCCCCAAAAATCCCATTTATCGCGCCTCTCCCTCTTCTTTTATCTCACTCTCGTTCAGTCTGGGCGGCCGAGACCACCATTGCCGCCGCCAACCCCCTGGGCAAGGTCCCTTGCCTGGTGATGGACGGCGCCGACGCCATGTTCGACTCGCGCGTCATCGTGGAGTACCTCGATACCCTCTCGCCGGTGGGCAAGCTCATCCCCGCTTCGGGCCGCGAGCGCGCCGAGGTCAAGACCTGGGAAGCCCTGGCCGACGGCCTGCTCGACGCCGCGATCCTGGTGCGGCTCGAACGCACGTTCGCGGGGCGCAGCGACGGCGAACGCAGCCAGGCCTGGATCGAGCGGCAACTCGCCAAGGTGCACGCCGCGCTGCGCGCCATGAGCCTTGGGCTGGGAGAGAAGGCGTTTTGCAGCGGCATCCACCTGAGCCTGTCCGATGTGGCCGTGGGCTGCGCGCTCGGCTGGCTGGAGTTCCGCTTTCCTGAAATCACCTGGCGTGAGGAGTACGCCAACCTGGCGCGCCTGCAGGACAAGCTCGCCGCCCGCCCCAGCTTCGCCGACACCGTGCCGGGCTGAGCGCCGCCGGCGCTGTGCCGGCGGTGGGAAGAAAAAAGTTGCGAAGCGCCCCGACGCGAAGAAGAGAGGGAGGGAGGAGAAGCGCCTCGGGATTTCAGTCGGCCAGGCCGAAAGGCTTCGCAACACAGAAGTGGATTCGGCACATGGTGCACCGTTGTCCAGCATGGAGTGCGGCACGCGGCGTGAAGTTCCGCAAAATTGTGTGCCAAAGTCGACAAATTGTGGTGCTCGCCCCTACACCATGGCCACCAGCCGCTCGATGGGCAGCTGCATGCGCACTTCCTGCTGGCTGACCACGCCCGTGATGCGCCAATTGGGCTGGGCGGTGTCGCGCGGGATCAATTCGCCCGTCGGCATGCCCGTGCGGCTGCGCACCACGGCCACGCGCGGCGTCGTCGGTGTGGCGCCGCGCTTGAGCACCACGCCGATTTCCTGGCTCGCCAGCTTCACCAGCGCCCCCGGTGGGTAAATGCCCAGGGTGTTGAGCATGGCGGCGCCGGCCTCGTCCACCTGGCGGTTCTCGTCGTAGTAGCAGGCCTTGATGGCCGCCGTCACCGCCATCGGTGTGCGCCCGGCGCGCGGCGCCAGGCGGGCGGCGAAAATGTCCGAGCGCTGCACCAGGCGGGCGATCTGCGACGCCTCGCTGCGCCCGGCGAGCGGCCCCGGCGCGCGGTCGTGGTGCTGGCGCACGGCATCCAGCCAGACGCGGTCGGCCACCCCGAGCGCCGCGAGCTGGTTGGCCGAGCGCTCCGCGTGGTCCTGGATCTGGGCGATCTGCGCCGCCGAGAGCGGCGCGCTCTGCTGGGCCAGGCGGTCCTGCAGCTCCGTCATCGAGATGTTCATGGACAACGCCACCTGGCCGGTCCGCGCGACCTGGGCGGCGCCCCAGCGCAGGCCGTCGCGCGCCACCAGCATGCACACGCTGGCCACGAGCAGCACGTGGGTGGCGCTGTAGATGCGGGTCTCGTCGCTGGAGCGCTGGATCAGCGCCAGCAGCGTTGCATCCGGCGCCTGCAGGCAGGCGCGCGCCACCTCGCGCTGCAGGGCGACGAAGCGGGTGCTGAAATCCGCCGCGTTGGGGCTGCTGAGCAGCTGCGTGGTGGACCACTGCAGTTCCGGCCAGTCGACCGGCCCCTCGCGCGGGCGGGTGGCGCTGGCGTGGGCGGAGCCGTCGATCTTCATCGCCGCGATTTCGCCCAGCGAGGTGTCGGAAATCAGCATCTGCTGCAGCTGGGCCAGGTAGGCCCGGTAGCTGTCGCCGGATTCCTCGATGTCCACGCACAGCTGCACGCCGCGTTCGACCAGCAGGTCCACCTCGTCCTGCTTGCGCAGCACGTAGCCCTTGGTGGCCAGCAGCGTGCCGTCCGTGCCCCGCAGCGCGAAGGGCAGGGGCTGGCCGAGCACGAGCGATTCGGGGTTGAGCGCGACGAGGTTCATACGGAGCGCCCCATTATGGAACCTGGGCGCCCGCCCCCAGGCGCGCAATAGCGCAGCGGAAGGCGGGCAATTCGGGGACTAGGCCTTGGGAGCCTCTGGCAGCGTGGTGGGCGGCCTGCGCTCCGGTCGCGCGCGATCGCGCCGCACCAGCCGGCGCAGCCACTGCGCCAGGTCGTCGATGTAGGTGAACACGGCGGGCACCACCAGCAGGCTCAGCACGGTGGAGGTGAGCAGGCCGCCGATCACCGCCACCGCCATGGGCGAGCGGAAGCTCATGTCGGCGCCGCCCAGGGCGAGCGCGATCGGCAGCATGCCCGCGCCCATGGCCAGCGTGGTCATGATGATCGGCCGTGCGCGCTTGTGGCAGGCGTCGAGCAGCGCGTCGATGCGGCTCATGCCCAGGACGGCCGGCCGGCCGTCGCTTCCGTCGTGCCCGCGCCGCGCCACGATGGCGTATTCCACCAGCAGGATGGAGTTCTTCGTGGCAATGCCCATGAGCATCACCAGGCCGATCAGCGAGGGCATGGAAAAGCTCTTGCCGGCGATGAGCAGGCCGACGAATGCGCCGCCGAGCGACAGCGGCAGCGCCATCAGGATGGTCACCGGCTGCAGCAGGTCCTTGAACAGCAGCACCAGCACGATGTAGATGCAGACCACCCCGGTGAGCATCGCCAGGCCGAAGCTGGCGAAGAGTTCGCCCATCATCTCGGCGTCGCCGACGTCGATCAGGCGCACGCTGCTCGGCAGGTTGCGCACGGCGGGCAGGCTTTTCACGGCCTCGGTCACCTCGCCCAGGCCGCGCGTGCCCAGTTCGATCTCGAAGTTCACGTTGCGCGAGCGGTCGTAGCGGCTGATGACGGCCGGGCCGCCGGCCAGGGCCAAAGTGGCGACTTCGCCCAGGCGCACCGGGCCGCTGGCGCTGGGTACGGCCAGGCGTTCGAGCACCGTGAGGTCCTCGCGCGCCGCGTCCTCCAGGCGCACGACCACCGGCACCTGGCGCTGCGCCAGGTTCAGCTTGGGCAGGTACTGGTCGTAGTCGCCGACGGTGGCGACGCGCAGCGTTTCGGCAATGGCGCTGCTGGTCACGCCCAGGTCGGCCGCGCGCGCGAAGTCGGGGCGCACGGCGATCTCCGGCCGCACCAGGCTGGCATTCGAGCTCACGCCCCCGATGCCGGGGATGGTGCGTATGCCCTGCTCGACGGCGCGCGCCGCGCTGGCCAGCGCCTGCGGGTCCTCGCTGGCGAGCGCCAGCACGTACTTGTCGTTCGAGCCGCCCAGGCCGATCTTCACGCGCGCGCCGGGCAGGTCGGCCAGCGCCGCGCGCAGGCGCTGCTCGATCTCCTGCTTGAGCGGGCGCTCCCCGCGCGGCGCCAGGCGCAGCGTCAGCGTGGCCTTGCGCGGTTCGCCGGCGCCGCCGCCGGCGAACGGGTCGGTGCCGGCCGAGCCGCCGCCGATGGTGGTGTAGATGCTCTGCACATGGCCGACGCCTTGCACGCGCTCGGCCGCCTGGAGGGCCGCGGCGCGCGTGTCGGCGAGCCGGCTGCCGGGCGGCAGCTCGATGTTGACCTGCGTCTGCGCGTTGTCGTCCGCTGGGATGAAGCCCGAGGGCAGCAGCGGGATCAGCGCGATCGAGGCGACGAAGAACGCCAGCGCCCCGGCCAGCGTCAGCACGCGGTGGCGCAGGCACCATGCGGACGCGCGCATGTAGGTCGCCAGCCAGCGCGGTTCGTGCGCATGGGGCGCCACCGGCTTCATCATGTAGGCGGCCATCATGGGCGTGAGCAGGCGCGCCACGACCAGCGAGGCGAAGACGGCCAGCGCCGCCGTCCAGCCGAACTGCTTGAAGAAGCGCCCCGCGATGCCGCTCATGAAGGCCGTGGGCAGGAACACGGCGATCAGCGAAAAGGTGGTGGCGATCACCGCCAGGCCGATCTCGTCGGCCGCTTCCATCGCCGCTTCGTAGGGCGTCTTGCCCATGCGCAGGTGGCGCACGATGTTTTCCACCTCGACGATGGCGTCGTCCACCAGGATGCCGACGACCAGCGAGAGCGCGAGCAGCGTGATGATGTTGATGGAAAAGCCGAGCAGGTACATGCCGGTGAACGCCGGAATGACCGACAGCGGCAGCGCCACGGCGGAAACCACCGTGGCGCGCCAGTTGCGCAGGAACAGCCAGACGACCACGATGGCCAGCAGCGCGCCTTCGTACAGGAGGTGCATGGAGCTGTCGTACTCGTCGCTGGCGATCTGCACGAAGTCCACCGTGCGTGTCAGCCGCAGGTCGGGGTGTTCGGCGAGCAGCCGGTCGAGCGCGGCCTGCACGCCGGCGCCCACCTCCACTTCGCTCGCGCCCCGGCTGCGCGACACCTCAAAGCCGATCACCGGCTGGCCATCGAGCAGCGCGGCGGTGCGCGGCTCGGCCACGGTGTCCTGCACCGCAGCGACCTGGTCGAGGCGGATATGGCGCCCGTCGGTGAGCGGGATGTCGAGCGCCGCGATCTCGCCGGCCGTCTGCACCGTGGCGAGCGTGCGCACCGGCTGCTCGGCGCCGCCCAGGTCGGTGCGCCCGCCGGCGCTCTCGATCTGCACCTGGCGCAGCTGGCGCGAGACTTCGGCCGCCGTGGCGCCGAGCGCCTGGAGCTTGAGCGGGTCGAGCGCCACGCGCACCTCGCGCGCCACGCCGCCCACGCGCGCGACGGCGCCCACGCCCGGCACGGCCAGCAGGCGGCGCGTGAGCGTGTCGTCCACGAACCAGGACAGCGCCTCGTCGTCCATGCGCTCGGAGGCGATGGCGAAGGCGAGGATGGGCTGGGCCGAGAGCTCCAGCTTGGCGACGATGGGGTCGCGCAGGTCCGCCGGCAGGTCGCTGCGCACGCGCGAGACGGCCGAGCGCACGTCGTCCACAGCTTCCTGCACGGGCTTTTCGAGCTGGTACTCGGCGGCGATGGTCGCCGAGCCGTCGGTCAGGGTGGTGGTGATGTGCTTGAGCCCCTGCGTGGTGGCGATGGCGTTCTCGATCTTGCGCGCCACATCCGCTTCCAGCTGGCCGGGCGCGGCGCCCGGCAGCACGGCCGTGACCATGACCACCGGGAAGTCCATGTCGGGGAAGTTCTGCACCTTCATGGCGCGGAACGACAGCAGGCCGGCGAGCGTCAGCAGCACGAACAGCATCGCCGCCGGGATGGGGTTGCGGATCGACCAGGCGGAGAGGTTCATTCCAGAACTCCTTATTTGCTAGCTGCCTGCATAGGCGCAGCAAGCGCTGGAGCCGGTTTTTGTTCGGAATTTTCGGTGATGCGCACCAGATCGCCGTCGTTCAGGAAGGCGCCGCCGCGCGCCACGATGCGCACGCCCTCCGCCAGGCCGGAGACGATCTCCACGCGCTCGCCGACGCGCTGGCCGGTCTGCACGCGGCGCAGCCGCACGCGCTCGCCCTCGGCGATCTCGAAGACGGCGCTGAAGCCGTCGCGCACCACCACGGCCGACTGCGGCACGCTCAGCGCCTGGCGCGCGCCGAGCTGGAACTCGCCCTGCGCGTACATGCCGGCGCGCAGGTCGGGATGCGCCGGCAGGTCCACGTAGACCAGGGCGTTGCGCGTCTTGGGGTCCACCGTCGGCCCGACCATGCGCACCGTGCCCTCGACCTGCGTGCCCGCCGCCGTGGTGACGTGCACCGGCTCGCCCGGCCGGATGCGCGGCAGGTCGGCCGAGCCGACCTCGGCGCGCCATTCGAGGCGCCCCTTGCGCACCAGGCGGAACAGCTCGGTGCCGGCGCCCACCACCGCGCCGACGGTGGCGCTGCGCGCCGAGACGACGCCGCTGTCGGGCGCCAGCACGCGCGTGTGCGCCAGGCGCAGCTGCTGGGCGTTCAGCATGGCCTGCGCCGCTTCGACGCGCGCCTGCGCCGTCTGCGCGGCGGTGGCGTACTGCTGGATCTGCTGCGCGCTCAGCGCGCCGGAGGCGGAAAGCGTGCCCGCGCGCTCGGCGTTGGCGGCGGCCTCGGCAGCGTTGGCCCGGGCTTCGAGCAGGCTGGCGCGCGCCTGCGCCACTTCGGCCTGCACGGTTTCGGCGGCGAACACGGCCAGCACCTGGCCGGCGCTGACCCGGTCGCCGACGTTCACGCGCACCTCGGTCAGGCGCAGGCCATTGCTCTCGGCGCCAATGCTGGCCTCCTGCCAGGCGGCGATGTTGCCGTTGGCCGGCAGGCGCAGGTGGATCGAAGAGCGCGTTGGCTCCGTGGTGCTCACGGCCAGCGACGGCCGCGGCGCGTTGGCCGCGTCCTTGGGCGGGTCGCTGGCGGCCGGGTCGCCCGCCGCGCGCGAGCTGAAAAGGGCGCCCGCGGCGGCCAGCACGCCCAGCGTGGCGAGCACGGCGATGGAGAGGGTCAGTTTCCTGCGCTGCATGGAAAGGTCCGGTGGTGAAAGGGGTGTCGGGTGGTTCAGCCGGCGTGGGCCGGGCCGGACGCTTGCTCGCCGGCGTCCCAACCGCCGCCGGCGGCGCGGTAGAGCGCGATCCAGGCGGCCATGCGTTCGTGCCGCAGCGCGGCGAGCGCGGATTGCGCGGCCAGGGCCGTGCGGCGG
Source organism: Acidovorax sp. SCN 68-22 (assembly GCA_001724785.1). GTDB lineage: Bacteria > Pseudomonadota > Gammaproteobacteria > Burkholderiales > Burkholderiaceae_C > Simplicispira. Next base: position 9,169 of record MEDL01000003.1, read on the forward strand.
GCGTCTTCCAGCTCCACCAGGCTGGCCAGGCCGGCGCGCCAGCGCGCTTCGGTGGCTTCAAAGGAGCGCTGGTAGCCGGCGGCGGCGCGCTCGGCGTCGGCGCCGCGCGCGCCGGTACTGGCCAGCTGCACCAGCGCCTGCTCGACCTCACCCACGGCGCGGCGCACCTGGGCGCGGTAGCGGGTGGCGGCTTCTTCGTAGCGCGCGGCCGCGACGTCCGCCTGGGCGGCACGCCGGCCGGCGTCGAACACCGGCAGCGCCAGCGCCACCGGGCCGATCGACCAGGTGGTGCTGCTCGCGCGCGTGCCGCCGGTGTGCAGCCAGCCCTGGCCGACCGAGCCGGCCAGCGTCAGGCGCGGGTAGCGGTCGGCCTCGGCCGCCGCCACGTCGGCACTGGCCGCCGCCACTTCGCGCTCGGCGGCGTACACGTCGGGGCGCTGCGCCAGCACCTGGGCGGGCAGGCTGGCAATGGCGAACAGCGCCTCGGGCGGGTGCGGTGCGGGCGCGTCGGCCAGGCGCGCGCGCAGGACGGCTTCGTCCCAGGCGGTGAGCACCACCAGGGTCTTCAGGTCGGTTTCGCACTGCATGCGCTGGCGCTCAGCGCGCACGGTCGCGTCGGCCAGGCTGGCACTGGCAAGCGCGGCGGTGGCCGGCGCGGTGAAGCCGGCGCGCTCGCTCTCCTCCGCCAGGCGGGCCGTCGCGCCGCGCGAGCGGGCGTCGGCCTCGGCGATGGCGAGATGCTGCGTGCAGGCGCGCCACGTGGCCAGTTGCAGCGCCACCTCGGCAGCCACCGACACGCGCGCCGCGTGCCACCCTGCGGCGGCGCCGGCCAGGCGGGCCTGCGCGGCGTCGCTGGCGGCGGCGTTGCCGCCGAACAGGTCGATTTCCCAGCCCGCCTGCAGGCCGATCTGTGCCGTTCCGGCCAGGCCGCCCACCTGTTCGTTGAAGCCCCGGCTGGCCGTGGCGCGGGCGTCGAGCGCCGGCAGCAGCGCGGCGCGCGCTGCGACCTGTCCGGCGCGCGCCTGCGCCAGCCGCGTGCGCGCCTGGGCCAGGTCGGGGCTGGCGGCTTGGGCGGACGCGATGAGTTCGGCCAGCAGCGGGTCGCCGGCGCGCTCCCACCAGCGCGCCAGGGCGGCGACGTCGCCCTGGTGCGGCAGGGGGGCGCGCCAGTGCGCCGGCAGGGGCGCGTCCACCTGGGCCGGCGGGCGCGGCAGGGCGCAGCCGGCGACGAGCCAGAGCGGCAGGCACAGCGCCAGCACGGCGGGCAGGGCGCGCGTGCGGGGCGCGCAGGGGAAGTGCGAGGCGTTCATGTGAAGGCAGGCCTTGGTGGTGCCGTCCCGGTGCAGGGTGCGGGGCGCGGTGCAGGATCGCTGGCGCGCCGGGTCGTGCTTTTTAGCAGAAAAATGCCACCAGCGCTTATGTACCAAGCGCAAGTAGCTATGGTTACAGGAGTGGCCGGACGGCGCTCAGGCCGGGAACACGGCCTGCCACAGCGCCAGCACGGCGGCGCGTTCGGCCGCCACGGTGTCTGGCGGCACGCGCGTGGGTTCCTCGTTCAGGCGCGCGCGGTGCTGGATCTGGCGCAGGCGCCGGTAGGCCGCGCCGGCGGCCGTGCCCACGCCCGGTGGCAGCAGGCCGGCATCCTGCGCGCGCTGCAGCAGACCGATGTTGCCCAGGTTCTGCACCAGTTCGGGGTGCGCGCGCGACTGCGACAGCACCAGGAACTGCACGGCGAACTCGGCGTCCACCATGCCGCCCTGGCTGTGCTTGACGTCGAAGCTGCCGGCCGGCACCGGGTGTGCGGCGCGCACGCGCTCGCGCATGCCGATGATTTCCTGCGCCAGCGCGACCGGGTCGCGTTCGGCGGTGACGACGGCGCTGCGCACGGCGTCGAAGCGCTCGCCCAGCGCGCGGCTACCGAGCACGAAGCGCGCACGCGTCATGGCCTGGTGCTCCCAGGTCCAGGCGGTGTTGCTGCCGCGCCGCTCCTGGTAATTGGCGAAGGCCTCGAAGCTGGTCACCAGCAGGCCCGAATTGCCGTTCGGGCGGAGCTGGGTGTCGATTTCGAACAGGTCGCCTTCGCCGGTTTTCACCGTCAGCCAGTTGATGAGCTTGCGCACGAAGGCGGCATAGACCTCGGGGGCGCGCTCGTCCTCGTCGTCGAAGACGAAGACGATGTCGAGGTCGCTGCCGTAGCCCAGCTCTTTGCCGCCGAGCTTGCCGTAGCCGATGATGCCGAACTGCGGTTCCTCGCGGTGGCGCCCGCGCAGGCGCTCCCAGCACCAGCGGGCGGTCAGGCGCAGCACGCTGTCGGCCAGCGCGGAGAGGTCGTCGGCCACCTGCTCGACCGTGATCCGGCCTTCCAGGTCGCGCGCCAGGGTGCGGAAGGTCTCGGCATGGTGGGCGCGGCGCAGCAGGTCGAGCAGGGCTTCGTCGTCGTCCTCCTGCGTCGAGCGCAGCGAGCGGCGGCGCAGCTCCAGGCCTTGCTCGAAATCGGCGGCGACGAAGCGCTCGGCCAGCATGTCGGTGCCGGCCAGCTCGTCGATCACCCCGGGGTGCTGCTGCAGGTAGCGCGCCGGCCAGCGCGCGGCGCCCAGCAGGTGCAGCAATTGCTCGTGCACGGCCGGGCGTTCGAGCAGCAGCGCCAGGTAGCTTTCGCGGCGCAGCAGGGTTTCCAGCCAATTGACGAGGCGCACGGCGGCCTCCTCGGCCACGCGCCCCTCGCCGGCCCACTGCGCGGTGCGCTGCACCAGGCGCAGCAGGCGCGCGCGCGCCTCGTGGCGGAGCGCCGCCACACGCGGGTTGGCGCGCCACTCGGCAACGCGCTCGCGCAGGGGCCCCGTGAGGCCTTCGATCAGGCCTTCCAGGTCGGGTGCCGCGGTGATGGCTTCGCCGGCGGCGTTGCGCGGTGTGCAGCGCTTGCCGTTGCAGCTGCGCTCCTCGCCGCCCAGGAGCTTGTCGAACTCCTGCGCCACCAGCTCGCGGTGCAGGTCCAGCTCGTGCAGGAAGGAGCGGCAGCCGTCGTGGCCCAGGGTTTCGGCCATCCAGACCAGGTCGTCGTCGCGCGCCGGCAGGATGTGCGTCTGCTGGTCGTCCAGGTACTGGATGCGGTGCTCCACGCGGCGCAGGAAGACGTAGGCGCGCGCCAGCGCCTCGGCGGTTTCCTGCGGCATCAGCCCCGCGTGCGCCAGGCGCGGCAGGGCTTCGAGCGTCGGGCGCCGGCGCAGTTCGGGAAACTGGCCGCCGCGCACCACCTGCAGGAGCTGCACCGTGAATTCGATTTCGCGGATCCCGCCGCGCGAGAGTTTCACGTCGTTGGCGCGTTCCGGATGGCCGGCGCTGCGCCGCGCGGCGTGCTCGCGGATCTGCCGGTGCAGGGCGCGCAGCGCGTCGAACACCGCGTAGTCCAGGTAGCGGCGGAACACAAAGGGAAGCACCACGCCGCGCAGCGCCTGCACGGCCTGGCCGGCGACGCTGGCGCGCGGCGCCACGACGCGGCTCTTGAGCCAGGCGAAGCGCTCCCACTCGCGCCCCTGCACCTGCAGGTACTCCTCCAGCGCGGCCAGCGAGACCGCCGCCGGGCCGGAGTTGCCGTTCGGGCGCAGGGCCAGGTCGATGCGGAACACGCAGCCGTGCTCCGTCACTTCGCCCACCAGGGCGTGGATCGCCTTGACCACGCGCGCGAAGTACTCGTGGTGCGAGATGCGCCCGCGCCCGTCGGCGGTGCCGGTGGTTTCGCCGTCGCAGGCGTAGACGTAGACCAGGTCGATATCGCTCGATACGTTCAGCTCGCGCGCGCCGAGCTTGCCCATGCCGACGATCCACAGCTCGGCGGCGCTGCCGTCCTCGCAGTGCGGTGCGCCGTGGCGGCTGTCGAGTTCGGCGCGTGCGTGGCGGCAGGCTTCGTCCAGCGCCAGTTCGGCCAGTTCGGTCATGGCGCGCGTGACATCGGCGAGGTCCGCCCGACCGGCGCAGTCCAGGCGCATGCAGCGTTCGAGCACCAGCTGGCGCAGGATGCGCAGCGCCTCGCCCAGCGCATGCCCCTGGCCGAGCAACGCCGCCAGGGTGGGCGCCATGGTGGCGTGCTGCGGCATGCCGGCCGGCAGCAACCCCAGGTACTGCGCGTAACGCCGGTGCAGGCGCTGGAAGAATCGGGAGTGTGCGGCCGGTTCGGCGAGGGCGGGCAGTTCTGTGGGCATGGCCTGGGCGGCGGGTCGGTACGGCAGATGGGACGCGGGTTCCAAGGGCCGTGGGCGCCCTCAGCGGGTCATAATTCTTGCCAGCTCTCGCCAGAACATGCTCGATCCTGTTGCCCACCCCACGCGCCTCCTGAAATGGGTGGCGCTGTGTGCACGGTGGACCTTGGGCCTGCTGCTCGCGGCCAGCTTGCTGCTGGCGCTCGCCTGGGGGGCGCTGCACGGCTGGATTGTGCCGCGAATCGGCGAATACCGTCTGTACATCGAGGCGCGCGCCAGCCAGGCGCTGGGCGTGCCGGTGCGGCTGGGTTCCATCAGCGCGCGCACCGAGGGCGTGATCCCCACGCTGGAGCTCGGCGGCGTGGTCTTGCTCGATCCGGCGGGGCGTGAGGCGCTGCGCCTGGAACAGGTGGTCGTGGCGCTCTCGCCGCGTTCGCTCCTGCGCCTGCAGTTCGAGCAGCTGTTCGTGCAAGGACCCGAGCTCGACGTGCGCCGCACGGCCGACGGCCGCATCTGGGTCGCCGGGCTGGACGTGAGCGCCGCAGGCGACGGCAGCGGCGCCGCCGATTGGCTGTTTTCCCAGCCTGAGGTGGTGCTGCGCGGCGGGCGCGTGCGCTGGACCGACGAACTGCGCGGCGCGCCGCCGCTGGCCCTGGAACAGGTGGATGTGCTGCTGCGAAGCGGCAACTGGCGCCACGCGGCGCGCATCGACGCCACACCGCCGCCGGGCTTTGGCGCGCGCTTCACGCTGATGGCGCAGCTGCGCGAGCCCTTTCTGTCGGTGCACAGCGGGCGCTGGCGCAACTGGAGCGGGCAGGTCTTCGCCTCGTTTCCCCGCGTGGACATGTCCCAGCTCGGGCGCCACGCCGACCTGGGCCAGGCCACGCTGACACGCGGCGCTGGTGCCGTGCGCGCCTGGCTGGACGTGGAGCGCGGCCAGGCGCGGGGCGGCGTCGCCGACGTGGCCATCGCCCAGCTCGACCTGCGCCTGACACCCGAACTGGAGCCGCTGCTGCTGCACGGCGTGCAGGGCCGGGTCGGTGGCCGGCGCGATGCGGCGGGGTTTCAGCTGTTCACCCAGGGCCTGCGCTTTGCCAGCGAGGAGGGCGACTGGCCGGGCGGGAACCTGCGCCTGGCCTACGCGCAGGCGCGGCCTGGCACGCCAGCGCACGGGCAGCTTGATGCCGACCAGCTGGATCTGGCGGCGCTGGCGCGCATCGCCGAGCGCCTGCCGCTGTCCGATGCCGTGCGCGCGCAGCTGCGCCGCTACACCCCGCGCGGCCTGGTCGAGCGCATCGCGGCGCGTTGGGACGGCCCCCTGGATGCGCCGCAGCGCTACGAGGCGCGCGGCCGCGTGGCTGCGCTGTCGCTTGCGGTCCCGCCGGATGGAAGCACGGCGCCAGCGGACGCGGCGTCCCCGGGCGTGCGCGGCCTGGACGTCGACTTCGACCTCACGCAGCAGGGCGGCAAGGCCACGCTGCAGATGAAGGGCGGCGCGCTGCTGCTGCCCGAGGTGTTCGAGGAAGCGTTGCTGCCGCTCGACGAACTGCAGGCCGAGGTGTCCTGGAAGCTGGCCGACGGGCGCATTTCGGTGGAAGTGCCGCGTGCGCAGTTCGCCAATGCCGATGCCGCCGGGCAGGCGCGCGCCAGCTGGCACACCAGCGACCCGGCGGTGTCCGGCTCCAAGGGGCGTTTTCCCGGTGTGCTGGATTTGCGCGGGCAGCTGCACCGCGCCGACGGCACGCGCGTGCACCGCTACCTGCCGCTGTCCGTGTCCGCCGAGGCGCGCCACTACGTGCGCGATGCGGTCCAGGCCGGGCGTGCCAGCAGCGTCGCGTTTCGCGTGCGCGGCGACCTGTACGACATGCCCTTCAACGACCCGCGCCAGGGCGATTTCCGCATCGCTGCGCGCGTGCAGGGCGTCACCTACGCCTACGTGCCGCCGCAGCTGCAAACGCCCGGCGAAGCGGCCTGGCCGGCGCTGGTGAAGCTCTCGGGCGAGCTCATCTTCGAGCGCGCCAGCATGCTCGTGAAGGGCGCGGCAGGCAGTTTTGCCGGGCGACCGGGCGTCGAGGCGCGCAACGTCGAGGCGCGCATTCCCGACCTCTCGCACACGGTGGTCAGCGTCTCCGCCGACGCGCGCGGCCCGCTGGCCCAGCTGCTTGGCTTTGTCGCCGAGTCGCCCCTGGCGCAGATGACGGGCGGCGCCCTGACGCAGGCGAGCGCCACGGGCAACGGCCAGTTGCAGTTGCGCCTGCAACTGCCCATCAGCGACCTGCCGGCCTCCAAGGTGCAGGGCAGCCTGCAACTGGCCGGCAACGACGTGCGCATCACGCCCGACACGCCGCTGCTGGCGCGTGCGCGCGGCAGCGTGCAGTTCACCGAAACCGGGTTTTCGCTCGCCGGTGTGCAGGCGCGCGCGCTCGGCGGTGATGTGCGCATCGACGGCGGCATGGGCGGCAAGGGTGCCGAGCCGGGCAGCGTGCAACTGCGCGCCCAGGGCACGGCCAGCGCTCAGGGGCTGCGCCAGGCGCGCGAACTCGGGCTGCTCGCCACCCTGGCGCAGCGCGCCACGGGCAGCGCGCCGTATGCGCTGGCGCTCACCGTGCGCCGCGGTGTTCCGGAGATCGCGCTCAGCACCAGCCTGCAAGGCATGGCGCTCGACCTGCCGGCGCCGCTCGCCAAGCCGGCCGATGCCAGCCTGCCGGTGCGCTTCGAGAATCAGTTGACGGCGGCCTCCCTGGCGCGTCCAGCGCCGGCGGGCGGCCTGCAGGACCGTTTGGCCGTTGAAGTGGGCGCGCTCGCCACGCTCAGCTACCTGCGCCAGCTCGGACCGGGCGAGCCCGTGGTGCTGCGCGGCAGCATCGCGCTCGGCGTGCCCGCCGCGCAGGTTCGCGCACCGCCCGAGGACGGCGTCCAGGCGAACCTGCGTTTCGACGCCCTGGACCTGGATGCCTGGCAGCGCGTTTTTTCCGCGCCGCCCGCGCCCGGTGCCGGCGCCCCCGGCTCCCCGGCGGCCGGCTCGGCGCCCGGCCCCGCGGTGCCCGAGGCCCTGCAACGCTACCTGCCCGACGCCTTTGCCTTGCAGGCGGCAAGCGTGCGCCTGGATGGGCGCACCCTGAACGGCGTGGTCGTCGGCGGCTCGCGCAGCGGCCCGGTATGGCGCGCCAACCTGGAGGCGCGCGAGCTGGCCGGCTACGTGGAGTACCGACAGGCGGGGCGTGCCAACCCCGACGCCGGGGGCCTGTACGCGCGGCTTTCGCGCCTCTCGGTCCCCGAGGGCGCGGCGCGGCAGATCGACGCGCTGCTGGACGAGCAGCCGGCCAGCCTGCCGGCGCTGGACATCGTCGTCGAGGCCTTCGAATTGCGCGGGCGCAAGCTGGGTCGGCTGGAGATCGACGCGCGCAACCGGGGCAGCGACGACGCACAGCGCGAGTGGCGCCTGGCCAAGTTCAACCTGACCACGGCCGAAGCCGCGTTCACGGCCAGCGGCAACTGGACGCGGGTGCAGGGCGCGGCCCAGGCGCCGGGCGGCGCGCCGCAGCGCCGCACTGTGCTCAATTTCGCGCTCGACATGCAGGACGCCGGCGAACTGCTGGCGCGCCTGGGCATGCCCGACGTGGTGCGCCGCGGGCGCGGGCGCATGGACGGGCAGATCTCCTGGCTGGGTGCGCCCATCAGCCCCGACTACCGCTCCATGGCCGGGCAGGTCCACCTGGACGTGGGCAGTGGCCAGTTCCTCAAGGCCGAGCCCGGCCTGGCCAAGCTGCTCGGTGTGCTCAGCCTGCAATCGCTGCCGCGCCGCTTCGCGCTCGACTTCCGGGACATCTTCAGCCAGGGTTTCGCCTTCGATTTCGTGCGTGGCGACGTGCAGATCGCGCGCGGCGTCGCCACCACCAACAACCTGCAGATGAAGGGCGTGAACGCGGCGGTGCTGATGGAGGGCAGCGCCGATATCGAGCACGAGACGCAGGACCTGCACGTCGTCGTGGTGCCGGAAATCAATGCCATGACCGCCTCGCTGGTGGCCACCGCCATCAACCCGGTGATCGGCCTGGGCAGCTTCCTGGCGCAGGTCTTCCTGCGCGGGCCCCTGATCGCCGCGGCGACGCAGGAGTTCTCGGTGCGCGGCACCTGGAGCGACCCGGAGGTCGCCAAGCTGCCCCGCCGCCCGCTGCGCGCGCCTGCCACCGACTCCGCAGCCGCGTCGGCGGCGCCGCCTGCCCCTGCCGCCTCCGAGGAAAAGCCATGAAGATCGCCGCCCTGCAAATGGTCTCCTGCCCGCACGTGGCGGACAACCTGGCCACCGCCCGCACGCTGCTGGAGCGCGCTGCAGCCGAAGGGGCCGAACTGGCGGTGTTGCCGGAATACTTTTCCGCCATGGGCCTGCACGAGCGCGACAAGCTCCGCCACGCCGAATGCCTGGACGACGGACCGGTGCAGGCTTTCCTCGCGCGCGCCGCGCGGGAGCTGGGCCTGTGGATCGTCGGCGGCACGCTGCCGCTCGCCTGCAGCGACCACGAGCGGGTGCGCAACAGCACGCTCGCCTATTCGCCGGCGGGCCAGCGCGTCGCGCGCTACGACAAGGTGCATTTGTTCCGCCTGGCGCATGGCGATGAGCAGATCGACGAAACGCGCACCATCGAACCGGGGGGCGACCCGGTGCAGCTGCACCTGACCGACCGCTCCGGCCGGGCCTGGTGCGTCGGGCTCTCGATCTGCTACGACCTGCGCTTTCCTGAGTTCTACCGCTTGCACGCCCTGGCCGGGGCCGACCTGCTGGTAGTGCCTGCAGCCTTTACCTGGACCACCGGCAGCGCGCACTGGGAGGTGCTGCTGCGTGCGCGGGCCATCGAGAACCAGGCCTATGTACTGGCCGCCGCGCAAGGCGGCCGGCACGAGAACGGCCGGCGGACCTGGGGGCACAGCCTGGTGGCCGACCCGTGGGGCACGGTGCTGCAGGCGCTGCCCGAAGGCGCCGGGGTGGTGCTGGCCGATGCCAACCCCGAGCGCCTGGCGCAGGTGCGGCGCCAGTTGCCGGCGCTCGGCCACCGGGTGTTCTAGAACCCTGGGCGCTAACCCTGCTGGCGCTCGCCGACGTAGATTTCCACGCGGCGGTTCTGCGCCCGGCCGCGCTCGGTGTCGTTGCTGGCGATCGGCTGGCGCGCACCGTGGCCTTCGATGCGGATGCGCGCCGGGTCCACGCCGCGCGCGGCCAAGTAGCTGCGCGTGCTGGCCGCACGGTCGAGCGAGAGCGGGTCGTTGATGGCATCGCTGCCGGTGCTGTCGGTGTGGCCGACGATGCGCACTTCCGTGCGCGGGTTATCGCGCAGGCCCTGGGCGAACTGGTCGAGCAGCGGGCGGAAGGGGCCGCGGATGTCGGCGCTTCCCGTGTCGAAGGAGATGTCGCTCGGGATTTCCAGGCGCAGCTGGTTGTCTGCCGTCTGGGTGACGCCGACGCCGGTGCCGCGCGTTGCCTGCTCCATGCTGCGGCGCTGGTTCTCCATGTTGCGCGACCAGATGTAGGTGCCCAGGGCACCGACGCCGGCGCCCACCACCGCCCCGGTGCCGGCGCTGCCGCCGGTGGCCGAGCCGATCACGGCGCCGGCGAGCGCGCCCACGCCGGCCCCGGTGGCGGTGCGGCGCTGAGTGTCGTCCATGTTGGCGCACCCGGTGGCAAACAGCGCGGCGGCGGCAAGGGCAAGGATTCGGGGGTGGTGCATGGCAGGCTCCTGGCAAGGTCGGAAAAGGGGAAATGCCCGCGAGGGGGCTGCCTTGCATTCTTTGCCATGCGGTTGGGTGCGCCTGTGGCGCTGCCAGCCGTAAGGATGTAGGACTATTCCTCCGGCGGGTCGGAAGGCGGCCGCGTGCCGGCCAACTTCTTGTCCACGGCATCCCCTTCGCGCGGGGGCGGTTCCCCGCCCGGCCGGCCGGAAAACATGGTCCACCAGACGATGAGCAGCAGCACCACCAGGGCCGCCAGGGCCTCAAGCAAAATCAGTCCCATGAATCTCCCACTCCTGCGCCATGCGCTGCTGGCCCTGATTGTAGGAAGCCTCGCGGCCTGCGCCACGCGCCCGACGCCCGACACCCCGCCCGCGCCGTCCGTGGCGCCGCCCGCCGCCGTCGCGACCCTGCCCGGCGAGCCCGCTGCTTTGCCGGGACCGCTGGTCCAGCCGCGCAGCCACTGGGTGCCGGTGCACTGGGGCGAACTGCCGGGCTTCGCCGGCGATGCGCTGCACGAAGCCTGGAACGCCTGGATCAAGAGCTGCGAACGCCCCGCACCGCCTTTCGCGGCGCTCTGCGCCGAGGTGCGGCAGCTGAGCATCGCGGGCCCGGAGGAGCAGCGCGCCTGGATGGTCGCGCGCCTGCAGCCCTACCGCGTGGAAGCGCCCGGCGGCGCGGGCGAGGGCCTGCTCACCGGCTACTTCGAACCCGAGTACGAGGCCGCGCGCCAGAGGGGCAACGGCTTCGAGGTGCCCTTGTACGCCCCGCCGGCGGACCTGGCGCGCCGCCGCCCCTGGTACACGCGCCAGGAGATCGACACCGTGCCCCAGGCGCAGGCGGCGCTCGCCGGGCGCGCCATCGCCTGGCTGCGCGATCCGGTGGACGCCATGGTGCTGCACATCCAGGGCTCGGGGCGCCTGAACGTGCTGGAGCCCGACGGCGCGCGCCGCCTGGTGCGCGTGGCCTATGCCGGCACCAACGACCAGCCCTACCGCAGCATCGGCCGCTGGCTGCTCGACCAGGGCCTGGTGCGCGACGCGACCTGGCCCGGCATCCGCGCCTGGATGGTGCAGAACCCGCAGCGCGTGAACGAGCTGCTCTGGGCCAACCCGCGCTACGTGTTCTTCCGCGAGGAAGCCATGGACGCGCTCGACGCCGCCTTCGGCCCGCGCGGCGCACAGGGCGTGCCGCTGACGCCGGGACGCTCGATCGCGGTGGACAAGGCCAGCATTCCCTACGGCACGCCGGTCTGGCTCGCCTCGCCGGGCCCGCTGCTGCCGCTCGCGCGCCTGGTGCTGGCGCAGGACACGGGCAGTGCCATCGTCGGCGCGGTGCGCGCCGACTATTTCCTTGGCTGGGGGGCGCAGGCGGGCGAGGTGGCGGGCCGGCTCAAGCAGCCGCTGCGCTTGTGGGCGTTGTGGCCCCGGTCAGAAAATTAATGGTCAAAACAGGCTCTAGCGCTTAACCTGTAAGCGTTAGTAGCTATTGATTAAATAGTGATTATCGCGCCACATCCAGGTGCGAAAGGGGCAGGGCGCCGCCCGCCTTGACCTCGCCGAGCGAGAAGCTGGTGTGCATGTCCTTCACGTTGGGCAGGTGCAGCAGCACGTCGCGCGCGAACTGCGAGAAGCTGTCCAGATCCCGCGCCACCACCTGCAGCTCGAAGGTGCCGGTGCCGCTGATGTAGTGGCACGAGACGACTTCCGGGATCTGGCGGATGGCTTCCTCCATGGCGCGCGTGACGCCGCCGGTGTTGCGGTCGGCGTCCAGGCGCACAAAGGCGAGCACGCCCAGGCCGATCTTGCGCCGGTCGATCTCGGCGCGGTAGCCGAGGATGAAGCCGGCCTGCTCAAGCGCGCGCACGCGCCGCCAGCACGGCGCGGCCGACAGGCCCACGCGCTGCGCCAGCTCGGCGTTGGTCAGGCGCGCATCGCGCTGCAGCTCGCCCAGGATGGCGACGTCGAATTTGTCGAGGGTTTCCAAAATTTGCCTGAATCGAGAAAGATCCTTTCTCAGGATAGCGTATTGCGCGCATAGAACGCAAACACTTACCCGCTGCACGCACCTACACTTACCGCCACAATGGGTGCGCGGCCCTAGCGGGCGGTGCGCGCCTGCCCGACCCGCACGCCACGCAGGCAACCCCCGAGAAGAACTGGAGACACCGGCCATGAACGCCCCTCTGCCCGAACACATTCGCAAGGCCCTGGAAACCGTCACGCTCGACGACAAATACACCCTGGACCGGGGCCGCGCCATGATGAGCGGCGTGCAGGCCCTGGTGCGCCTGCCCATGCTGCAGCGCCAGCGCGACGCCGCCATGGGGCTGCACACCGGCGGCTTCATCAGCGGCTACCGTGGCAGCCCGCTGGGCACCTACGACCAGGCGCTGTGGCAGGCCAAGAAGCACCTGGCGGAGAACCACATCGTCTTCCAGCCCGGCGTGAACGAGGAACTCGGCGCCACGGCGGTCTGGGGCACGCAGCAGCTCGACCTGTACCCGGAGAGCAAGAAGTACGACGGCGTCTTCGGCATCTGGTACGGCAAGGGCCCGGGCGTGGACCGCTGCTCCGACGTGTTCAAGCACGCCAACATGGCCGGCACGGCGCAGCACGGCGGCGTGATCGCCATCGCCGGCGACGACCACATCAGCAAGAGCAGCACCGCGCCGCACCAGAGCGACCACATCTTCAAGGCCTGCGGCCTGCCGGTGTTCTTCCCGAGCAACGTGCAGGACATCCTGGACATGGGCCTGCACGCATTCGCCATGAGCCGCTTTTCCGGCGTGTGGTCGGGCATGAAGACGATCCAGGAGGTCGTCGAATCGTCCAGCAGCGTCTCGGTGGACCCGGACCGCGTGAACATCGTCCTGCCCGAGGATTTCGCCATGCCGCCCGGCGGCCTGCACATCCGCTGGCCGGACGCGCCACTGGCGCAGGAAGCGCGCCTGATGGACTACAAGTGGTACGCCGCCCTGGCCTACGTGCGCGCCAACAAACTCAATTACAACGTGATCGAGGGCCCGCACGACCGCTTCGGCATCATCGCCAGCGGCAAGGCGTACAACGACACACGCCAGGCGCTGGTCGACCTCGGGCTGGACGACGAGACCTGCCGCCGGCTCGGCATCCGCGTGCACAAGGTGAACGTCGTCTGGCCGCTGGAGGCGACCATCACGCGCGACTTCGCCAAGGGCCTGCAGGAAATCCTCGTCATCGAGGAAAAGCGCCAGGTCATCGAATACCAGATCAAGGAAGAGCTGTACAACTGGCGTGCCGACGTGCGCCCCAACGTGCTCGGCAAATTCGACGAGGCCGAGGGCGAGAACGGCCAATGCGGCGAATGGTCCATGCCCAACCCCAGCCAGAACTGGCTGCTGCGCGCCAAGGCCGACCTGACGCCGGCCATCATCGCCAAGGCGATCGCCAAGCGCCTCAAGAAGCTGGGCGTGCCGGAAGACGTGGTGGCGCGCATGGACAGCCGCCTGGCCATCGTCGAGGCGCGTGAGCGCGCCCTGGAGGCGCCGCGCGAAGCCACCGGTGAGCGCGCGCCCTGGTTCTGCAGCGGCTGCCCGCACAACACCAGCACGCGTGTGCCCGAGGGCTCGCGCGCGGTGGCCGGCATCGGCTGCCACTACATGACGGTGTGGATGGACCGCAGCACCAGTACCTTCACGCAAATGGGCGGTGAAGGCGTCACCTGGGTCGGGCAGGCGCCGTTCACCAAGGACGCGCACGTGTTCGCCAACCTGGGCGACGGCACCTACTTCCACAGCGGCCTGCTGGCGATCCGCCAGAGCATCGCGGCGGGCGTGAACATCACCTACAAGATTTTGTACAACGACGCCGTCGCCATGACCGGCGGCCAGCAGGTCGGCGAGCGGCCGGAGGGCCACTCGGTGCTGCAGATCATGAACAGCGTCAAGTCGGAGGGCGCGGCGCGCATCGTCATCGTCAGCGACCAGCCGGAGAAGTACGACGGCGCCCCCCTGGCGGCGGGTGTCACGGTGCACCATCGGCGCGAGCTCGACCGCATCCAGCGCGAGCTGCGCGAAGTCAAGGGCTGCAGCGTGCTGATCTACGACCAGACCTGCGCCACCGAAAAGCGCCGCCGCAGGAAGCGCGGCCTGATGCCGCAGGCGCCCAAGACGGTGGTCATCAACGAGTTGGTGTGCGAGGGCTGCGGCGACTGCTCGGTCAAATCCAACTGCCTCTCGGTCGAACCGGTGGAAACCGATTTCGGCCGCAAGCGCCGCATCAACCAGAGCACCTGCAACAAGGACTATTCCTGCGTGGACGGCTTTTGCCCGAGCTTCGTCACCGTCGAGGGCGGGCAGCTGAAGAAGCCCAAGAAGGAGGCCAAGGCCGATGCCGCGCAACTGCCGCCGGTGCCCGAGCCGCGCCTGCCCGATGCCGAAGAGGCCTGGGGCATTGTCGTCGGCGGCGTGGGCGGCACCGGGGTCATCACCATCGGCTCGCTCCTGGGCATGGCGGCGCACCTGGAAGGCAAGGGCGTGGTCACGCAGGACGCGGGCGGCCTGGCGCAGAAGGGCGGCGCCACCTGGAGCCACGTACAGATCGCCAACCGGCAGGGCGCCATCCACACCACCAAGGTCGATACCGCCAAGGCGGACCTGGTGATCGGCTGCGACGCCATCGTCGCCGCCAATCCGGCGACGCTCGCCGCCATGCAGCCGGGCCGCACCTTCGTGGCGCTGAACACGCACAGCACGCCGACGGCGGCCTTTGTGACCAACACCGAATGGCAGTTCCCCGGAGCGGCCTGCGAATCGGCCATCGCTGCGGCGGTGGGCGCCGAGCTGGTGGGCGCGTTCGACGCCGAGCGCGTGGCCACGCACATGCTGGGCGACAGCATCTACACCAACCCGTTGATGCTGGGCTACGCCTGGCAGAAGGGCCGCGTGCCGCTGTCGCACGCCGCGCTGATGCGCGCCATGGAGCTCAACGGCGTGCAGGTCGCCAACAACCAGGCGGCCTTCGAATGGGGCCGGCGCTGCGCGCACGACATGGCCGCCGTGCTGGCGCTGCTGGCGCCGGCGCAGGTGATTGAGTTCGTCAAGAAGCCGACGCTGGCCAGCCTGCTGGCCCAGCGCGTCGAGTTCCTCACCGCCTACCAGAACGCCGACTATGCGGCGCAGTACCAGGGTTTTGTCGCCAAGGTCCAGGCGGCCGAAGCGCCGCTCGCCAGCACGCGCCTGGCCGAAGCCGTGGCGCGCTCCCTGTTCAAGCTGATGGCCTACAAGGACGAATACGAAGTGGCGCGCCTGCACACCGACCGCAGCTTCACAGACAAGCTCGCCGGCATGTTCGAGGGCGACTACAAGGTTGTGCACCACCTGGCGCCGCCGCTGCTGGCCAAGCGCAACGACAAGGGCGAACTCGTCAAGCAGGCCTACGGCCCCTGGATGCGCAAAGCCTTTGGTGTGCTCGCCCGGCTCAAGGGCCTGCGCGGCACGGCCTTCGATCCCTTCGGCCGCACCGAGGAGCGCCGCGCCGAGCGCGCCCTGATCCAGGAGTACCGCGCCTGCATCGATGAACTGTTGGGCGGCCTGCAGGCGGACCGCCTCGCGCTGGCGGTGGAAATCGCCAACATCCCGCAGGACATTCGCGGCTACGGCCATGTGAAGGAGCGCCACCTGAAGAGCGCACGCAGCAAGTGGGACGCGCTCATGGCGCGCTGGCGTGCGCCGGGGGCGCAGCAGAAAGTGGCATGATTGCTACTTAAAAAGTAGCTATAAAACATTGATGGATAAGCGCTGAGGCCTTATTTAATCAATAATTCTTGTGCTTGGGCAGGCGCGGCTGAGAGGGACTGGCCGCGTGCTGCGGCGCAGCAAACCGACCCGCATACAATGGCGCGCTTGCGGTTTTGCCGCCTCTTTTGCGCCTGCCGCCCGCGGTAGCGTGTCTGCCCCCTTTTTCCTTGGAGCTTCCCCGTGTTCATTTCTTCTGCCATTGCCCAGACCGCGCCGGCCGCCCCCGCAGGCGGCGACATGATGTCCACCTTGAGCGGCATGCTGCCCCTGGTGCTGATGTTCGTGGTGCTGTACTTCGTCATGATCCGCCCGCAGATGAAGCGCCAGAAGGAGCACCGCGCCATGGTCGAAGCCATCGCCAAGGGCGACGAGGTGGTGATCGGCGGCGGCATGCTGGGCCGCGTGACGCGCCTGTCCGAGCAGTACCTGCACATCGAAATCGCCAATGGCGTTGAGGTGCAGGTCCAGCGCGCGGCCCTGGTGCAGGTACTGCCCAAGGGAACGCTCAAGTAATTGCACGCTCTCACCGGCGCGCACCGCCGGTGCGCGCCATGCGATGCGGCCGCGCGCCGCGGCTGTTGGTTTTGCGCGTAGGGACGCTCGAACATGAACCGTTTTCCGATCTGGAAATACGCCATCCTGGTGGTGGCCTTGCTGGTAGGCGTGCTCTACACCCTGCCCAATTTCTTTGGCGAAGCGCCTGCGGTGCAGGTCTCATCGGCCAAGGCGACGGTGAAAGTCGACGCCGCCGTGGAACAGCGCGTGCGCGAGGCACTCCAGGCGGCCGGCGTCGTGCCCGACCTGCTGCAGCTCGAAGGCACCTCGGTGCGCGCCCGCTTCGATACGCCGGACAACCAGCTCAAGGCCAAGGACGTCATTGAAAAGGCCTTGATTCCCGACCCACAGGACCCGGCCTACATCGTGGCGCTGAACCTGGTGTCGCGCTCGCCCGCCTGGCTCTCGGCCATCCATGCCGCCCCCATGTACCTGGGGCTCGACCTGCGCGGCGGCGTGCATTTCATGCTCCAGGTGGACATGCAGGCGGCGCTCACTAAGAAGGCCGAATCCCTGGCCGGGGACCTGCGCACCACGCTGCGCGACAAGAACATCCGCCACGGCGGTATTGCGCGCGAGGGCGACAACATCGACATCCGCTTGCGCGACGCCGCCACGCTGACGGCCGCGCGCAACCTGATCACGGACCAGTTCCCCGAACTGCAGGTCGCTGTCAGCAGCGAGCCCGACGGCATGCAGCGCCTGCGCGCCAGCATCAAACCCGAGGCGACGCGCAAGGTGCAGGAGCAGGCGCTCAAGCAGAACATCACCACGCTGCACAACCGCATCAACGAGCTGGGCGTCGCCGAGCCCGTGATCCAGCAGCAGGGGCTGGACCGCATCATCGTGCAGTTGCCCGGTGTGCAGGACACGGCCAAGGCCAAGGACATCCTCGGCCGCACCGCCACGCTCGAAGTGCGCATGGTCGACGAGGGCACCGAAGCGCGCGCGGCCGAACTCGGCCGTGGCCCGGTGCCGTTCGGCGACGAGAAGTACCTCGACCGCAACGGCCAGGCCGTGATCGTCAAGAAGCAGGTCATCCTGACGGGCGAGAACCTCACCGACGCGCAGCCCGGCTTTGACGGCCAGACGCAGGAGCCCACCGTCAACCTGACGCTCGACGCCAAGGGCTCGCGCATCTTCAAGGACATCACGCGCGAGAACGTTGGCAAGCGCATGGCCATCGTGCTCTTTGAAAAAGGCAAGGGCGAAGTCGTGACGGCGCCCGTGATCCGCTCGGAAATCGGCGGCGGGCGGGTGCAGATCTCCGGCCGCATGACCACCGTGGAAGCCAACGACACGGCGCTGCTGCTGCGCGCCGGCTCGCTTGCCGCGCCCATGGAAATCATCGAGGAATTCACCATCGGCCCGAGCCTGGGCGCGGACAACATCCAGCGCGGCGTGCACAGCGTGGTCTGGGGCATGGCGGCGATTGCCGCCTTCATGTGCGTGTACTACATGCTGTTCGGCGTCTTCTCGACGCTGGCGCTGGGCGTGAACGTGCTCCTGCTCGTCGCCATCCTGTCGATGCTGCAGGCCACGCTGACACTGCCCGGCATCGCCGCCATGGCGCTGGCGCTGGGCGTTGCGATCGACTCCAACGTGCTCATCAACGAGCGCATCCGCGAGGAGCTGCGCGCCGGCGCCGCGCCCCAGGCCGCCATCGCCGCAGGCTACGAGCGGGCGTGGTCGACCATTCTGGATTCGAACGTCACCACCCTGATCGCCGGCCTGGCGCTGCTCGCCTTCGGCACGGGCCCGGTGCGCGGCTTCGCCGTGGTGCACTGCATCGGCATCCTGACCAGCATGTTCTCGGCGGTTTTCTTCTCGCGCGGCCTGGTCAACCTCTGGTACGGCCGCAAGAAGAAGCTCAAGAGCGTGGCGATCGGCCAGGTGTGGAAGCCAGAGGACACCTCGGGCCTACGTTCGGTCGCGGCCCGCGGCGACCAATAAGGAGGATGCGTCATGGAATTCTTCCGCATCAAAAAAGACATCCCGTTCATGAAGTACGCGTTGGTGCTCAACGCGATTTCCTTCATCACTTTTGCGCTGGCGGTGTTCTTCCTGGTCTCGCGCGGACTGCACCTGTCGGTGGAATTCACCGGCGGCACGGTCATGGAGGTCGCCTACCAGCAGACCGCCGACATCGCCAAGGTGCGCGAGACGGTCGCCGGTCTGGGCTACAAGGACGTGATCGTGCAGAACTTCGGCACCTCGCGCGACGTCATGATCCGCCTGCCGGTGCAGCAGGGGGTCACTTCCGCACAGCAGAGCGAGCAGGTGCTTTCCGCACTCAAGGCCCAGGACGCCGAGGTGAACCTGCGGCGCACCGAGTTCGTCGGCCCGCAGGTGGGCGACGAGCTGGTGCACGGCGGCCTGATGGCACTTGGCATGGTGGTGCTGGGCATCGTGATCTACCTGGCCTTCCGCTTCGAGTGGAAGTTCGGTGTCGCCGCCATCATCGCCAACCTGCACGACGTGGTCATCATCCTGGGCTTCTTCGCTTTCTTCCAGTGGGAGTTCTCGCTCTCCGTGCTGGCCGGTGTGCTGGCGGTGCTGGGGTATTCGGTGAACGAGTCGGTGGTCATCTTCGACCGGATCCGCGAAGCCTTCCGCCGCTTTCGCAAGCTCAGCACGCGCGAGGTCATCGACCACGCCATCACCTCGACGATGAGCCGCACCATCATCACCCACGCCTCCACCGAGGCGATGGTGCTGTCCATGTTCTTCTTCGGCGGGCCCAGCCTGCACTACTTCGCACTGGCGCTGACGATCGGCATCTTGTTCGGGATCTATTCCTCGGTGTTCGTTGCCGCCGCCATCGCCATGTGGCTGGGGGTCAAGCGCGAGGACCTGGTCAAGACCTCGCGCAGTGAAGGCGACCCGAACGACCCGAACGCCGGCGCCGTGGTGTGACCGTGCCATGAAGTTGCGCGGGCGTCCGGGGCGATTGGGGCGGCGCGCAGCGGGGCCGGCAGGTGCCCCGGGAGCGCGACTTCCGGGCTAATATCCGGCTATGCAGATGCCCCGGTCCACGGCCCCTTCCCCGCGAAGGCTCGCGCGCATGGCGCGAGAGCGCTGGACCGACGTGCTGTTGGGCAGTACGTCTGACCTGGACAGAGCCGTGGTGGATTTTTTCGCGGCCTTGATGGAGCAGGTCGGCACGCAGCGCGAGCGCCAGGCGCGGCGCGACAGCTGGCAGGGCTTCCAGGACAAGCGCAAGGATTGGCTGCAGGAGCTGACCACCGCCCTGCGCGCGCCGCAGGAAACCCCCGCGCCGGCAGCGCCGACGCCGGCCGCGTTCTCCGTCGACAGCAAACTGGAACTGGTCGGCGACGACGTCGTGGAAAACAAGATCATCGCCTCGCGCATCGCCTTGACGGTGCTGGAGGACGTGGCGGCGGAATTCGATGCCCTGCGTTTGCGCCTGCGCACGCTCGAGACGGCCGACATGGCGCCCACCGACGGTCTGCGGCCGGAAACGGTCAGCCTCCGGCTGGTGGAATCCTGGCTCAAGGTAGGCTTGTCGCGCGACGACTTGCAGATGGCGGTTGAGCCCTTGCAACGGGCCTTGGCGTCGGTGCTGCAGTCCGCGTACCAGGCGGCCAACAAGGTCTTGGCTGACGAGGGCGTGCAGGCGCAGCAGGAAATGCGTGTGCGGGTGGCGCGCACCGGCGGTGGCACAACCGGCGGTTACGGGGATTCTGGCCAGTCGGGCGGCTTGGCCTCGCACGCGCTGGAGCAATCGCGCCAGGCGGTGCATTCGGGCCGCTCGGGCTTTGTGCCCTCGGGGGCTCCGGCGTACGCGGGCACGCCCATGGGGCCGTTCGACGCCGCAGCTACCCCGCTGCTGCGCGCCCGGCAGCGGGCGCAAGGTGTGATGGTGCAGTTGCGCCGCCTGCTGGCGCCCGCCATGCGCGGGCTGGACTTCGCGCAGGCGCCGCCCGCTTCGGCGGCGCTCGCGCATGCGCTGGCGGCGCACCGTGTCCAGGCCGACGTGTACTACAGCACCATGGGCGCGATTGTCGAGGACTACAGCCCTGCGGCCGTGGTCCAGCTCGCGGGGGCGGTGCGCGAGCGCTCGGCGGAGTTCAAGAAGAAGGCCGAGACGGACAGCGAAAAGGCGATCATTGAAGTGGTCGCGCTGATGTTTCAGAGCATCCTCTCGGAGGACCGCATCCCCTCCGCCGTGCGCGTCTGGTTCGCTCGCCTGCAGGTGCCGGTGCTGCGCGTGGCGCTGGCCGAGCCCGAGTTCTTCAGCAACATCAACCACCCGGCGCGCAAACTCATCGATCGCATGGGGGCCGTGGCGCTCGGATTCGATTCGGCTTCCATCACCGGCAGCGCCCTCGAAACCGAGGTGCGGCGCATCGTCCAGGTCATCGAGCAGTATCCCGAGACCGGGCGCCGGGTGTTCCAGCTGGTGCACGACGAGTTCGAGAAGTTCCTCGCCAAGCACCTTACCGAAAAACAGAGCACCAGCCAGCTGGTCAGCGTGGCCCAGCAGGTCGAGCAGCGGGAAACGCTCGCCATCAAATACACCATTGAATTGCGCACCATGCTGAACGACATGCCGGTGCGCGACGAAGTGCGTGAGTTCCTTTTCAAAACCTGGGCGGAAGTGCTGGCGCTTTCGGCCGTGCGGCATGGCGCGCAGCATGCCGAGACGGTGTCGTTCAAGCGCACGGCGGCCGACCTGGTGTGGGCGTCGAGCGCCAAACCCAACCGCACCGAACGCGCCCAGGTCATCCAGGCGTTACCGGACATCCTGCACCGCCTTCGGGAAGGGCTTGCCATGGTGGGCGTGGAAGGCGAGGCGCAGGACGCGCAAATCAAGGCGCTCACCGATACGCTGGCGGAAGCCTTCCTGTCCAAGACCGCCAACATCCCGCTGGAACATATCGAGGCCATGGCGCGCCGGCTCGCAAATGTGGAAGAGTTCCTTGGCGACGCCGTGCTCGGTGAGTTGCCGCTGGATGCGGAGCACATCGAGATGATGACCGGCATCGACGCGAGCGCCATCCACGTGATTGCGGACAACGGTGCGCCGGTCGACGAAGCGATGGTCGCCTGGGCCCAGGAACTGGCGCTTGGCAACTGGTTCACGCTGGACCACAGCGGGGCCAGCTGCCAGGTGCAGTACGCCTGGCACAGCCAACACAAGCAACTGCACCTCTTTGTCTCGACGGACGGCATCAGCTACTTGATTCAGCTGCGCCGCCTCGGGGCCTACCTGCAGTCGGGGCTGCTGGTGGCGCGGGACGACGAAGGCCTCACGACGCGCGCCACGCGCGACGCCCTGGCCAAGCTGGACGCCAATCCCGAGCGCCTCCTCGGATAAGGCCGGCGCTTCCTACGGTTCCACCTTCAACGCATAACGTTGTCGGGCCGCCTCGTAAAGCTGCCTCAGGCGCGCACCAGTCTTTGGAACAACCCGCCGGGCAGGCGCGCAACGATCCCGGCCAGTTCCAGTTCCAGCAGCTGCACTTGCAGGGTGGCGGTATCGAGGCCAGTCCGTGCCTGCAGGGTGTCCAGCCCCACCGGGTCGAACCCCAGGGCCTGGAGCAGACTGCTTTCGGCCTGCGGCTCGGCCACCGGGGCTGGATACGCACGAGCGTTGCCGATGCCGTCCGGGAATTCTTCCAGCACGTCGGCCACCGTCTCCACGAGCTTGGCCCCCTGCTTGATGAGTGCGTGGCAGCCGCGCGATTGCGGCGCATGGATCGAGCCCGGGATGGCGAATACGTCGCGCCCTTGTTCGACGGCCATGCGCGCCGTGATGAGCGAGCCCGATGCGGGCGCCGCCTCCACCACCAGCACACCGTGGGCGAGCCCCGAAATGATGCGGTTGCGGCGCGGGAAGTTCGCCGCCAGCGGCGGGGTGCCCAGCGGGTATTCGCTCATCAGCAAGCCTTCGGCGGCGATGCGCCTGGCGAGTTCGAGGTGCCGCGATGGGTAGACCCGGTCCAGCCCGGTGCCGACCACCGCTACGGTGGCCGGGCTGGCCGCGGCGCTGGCCGCGGTGAGTGCCCCGGTGTGGGCAGCAGCGTCGATCCCCAGCGCCATGCCGGAGATGATGGACAAGCCCTCCTGCCGCAAGGCGCGGGCGAATTGTTCGGTGGTTTCTCGGCCTTGCGGGCTGGGGTGGCGGCTGCCGACGATCGCCAGGCTGCTCTCGCGCCGCAGCGGGGACTGGGCTTGCCCCAGATGGCGTGGCGCGCCCATCAGGTACAGCATCAGCGGTGGGTCTTCAATTTCGAGCAGCGCAGGGGGGTACCAGGGATGGCCGAGCGGGACGATGGCGCGTGCGACGCCGGCTTCGCCCGACAGCCCGAGCCAGGTCCAGGTGCGTTCCAGCAGCGCCGCGTGCTGTTCGGGACCCTCCAGCAATGCGGCCGCCTTGGACGGCGTGATGCACTGCAGCCAGGCCGCCTGCGTTTGCGAAAGAACCGCCTGGGGGCTGCCGAAAGCCGCCAGCAGCCGGCGCGCTGCGGCCGGGCCCAAGCCGGGCGTGTGGCACAAGCGCAGCCAGGCAGCGAGCTCGTCGCGTTGCATGCCGCTGGCCTGGGCAGCGCCGCCTTAGCGGGGATTGGTCAGGTGGTCGCCTACGCGCACCGTGTTGTTGACCCCGAGGATGAGCGCGTAGGACACGCGGTCAAAGGTGCGGAACACCATGGCCATGCCATTTTTTTCGTTCGGCAGCCGGATGACGGTCTTGGCTGCGTCCGTGGTGTCCTTCATGCGCTGGCCGGCGCTCAGCAGTTGCAACACGTGGCCGGTCTCGATGCCGTCCTCGCGCCCGACGTTGATGGCGATGACCTGGTTCTGCGCGGCGTTCACCAAGGCGGCGCCACCGTAGATCGACACCACGCGGGCGTCCACCTGCTGCTCGGGCGCACGCGGCACGTAGCTCATGAAGCCGCGCGCAGCGGCGGGCAGCAAGCGGTCGCCGGCGCGGACTTCCTCACGCGTGGAGAGGATGTTCACCGTGGCGGGGACGTAGTCGGACGTGAAGCCGCCCTTGCCGTTCGGGGTGTCTTCGATCGATTCGCCGCGGATCAGCTCGGCTTTGCCGACGAACTGGGCCTCGTAGCCCAGGATGTCCTTGGTGGCGGGGTCGCGCAGCGCGACGGCGTTGCGGTAGATGCCGTAGTAGCGCGGCTCGCCGGGGGCGATTTCCAGCGGTTTGAGCATGTCGCCGCGCGCGTACGCGCGATCGCCGGCGGCCATCAGCACGCGGTCGTCGAGCGTGGCGACGATGCGCGGCGCCTGCTCCAGCGTATTGGCCTCCACCACCTGCGGCTCCACGAGGAAGGGCTCGATCAGGTGTGGCTGGAGCGTCGGCAGCGCCGTTTCCATCAGGCTTTCGGTGCGGGTGCGCGGTGAAACGCGCACTTCCTCGGGCTGGCCCGGCAGGCTGGTGCGCAGGCGGGCGAAGCC
Source organism: Acidovorax sp. SCN 68-22 (assembly GCA_001724785.1). Taxonomy (GTDB): domain Bacteria; phylum Pseudomonadota; class Gammaproteobacteria; order Burkholderiales; family Burkholderiaceae_C; genus Simplicispira. The sequence continues at coordinate 32,863 of MEDL01000003.1, forward strand.
GCCGGTCTTGTCCAGGTACAGCGTCTGGCCAGGGAAGATCAGGTGCGGATTGGCGATGGCTTCCAGGTTCATGCCCCACAGCTCCGGCCAGCGCCAGGGCTTCTTCAGGTACATGCCGGAGATGGCCCAGAGCGTGTCGCCGCGCTTGACCACATAGACGTCGGGCGCGTTGGGAGCAAGGTCGGCTACCGGGACGCCGCGCTGGGCTACGTCCTGCGCGGTGGCCCGCTGACCCGGGGTGACGGGATAATTCTGTGCCCAAGCAGCAGGCGCCGCGCCCAGTGCAGCGACCAGCAGCGCCGCAGCGCCCCCCGCAGTGCGCAGAATGCCCCGGGATGCGGCGTGCTTTCTCGTGTTTGCTTGCATGGTTCCCTGCCCCCTCGCTGGTGGCGCTGCTGTTCCCTGCGGTGGAAAAGCGCGGCCGAAGACGTTACAAATCAACTGAGATTCTCTGCTCAAGCCCTTGATTGGGCAATGATTATTGGGCTGTCAGGCGCCGCGTACAGAAAAAAGTGGCGAAAATAGCGACATCCCTTCGTATTGGCCATGGCGATCCTTCCCATTCTCTGTTACCCAGATCCGCGCCTTCATACCGTAGCCCAGCCGGTGAATGCGGTGGACGAACGCGTGCGCACATTGGTCCAGGACATGCTCGACACCATGTACGACGCCCACGGCATCGGCCTGGCCGCGACCCAGGTGGACGTGCACCAACGCGTGATCGTCATCGACGTGTCGGAAGAGCGCAATCGTCCGCTGGTGCTCATCAACCCGGAGATCGTCTGGGCCAGCGCCGAAATGCGGGTCGGCGACGAAGGCTGCTTGTCCGTACCTGGCATTTACGACGGTGTCGAACGCGCGGCCCAGGTGCGCGTGCGGGCGCTCGATGCGCAAGGCGAGCCACAGACGATCGAGGCCGAAGAAATCCTCGCGGTGTGTATTCAGCACGAAATGGACCATTTGCTGGGCAAGGTGTTCGTCGAATACCTCTCGCCCCTGAAACGCAGCCGCATCCGCTCGAAAATGCTCAAGCGCCAGCGCGAGGAGCGGGCGTGAGGCGCGCTCTGGCGCTGGCCTGCGTGGCCGCCGCGTTGGTGGGGTGTGCTGCGCCGGCGCAGATCGGCCCCGGGGCGGAGCGTGCGCTGGTGCAAAGCCGCTGGGGCGCGCCGCGTGCCAGCTACGGCGTGGACGGCGGCGGCCAGCGCTGGTTCTACGAGCGCACTCCCGGCGAACAGGAGCGGCTGGATTTCGATGCCAACGGGCGTTTGCTGGCGCGCGAACAGGTTTTCAGCGCGGCGCATTTCCAGGCATTGGCCCAAGGCCAGTGGGACGCCACCGCCGTGCTGCAAAGCTTCGGCCCGCCGGCGAGCCGCCAAGCCGCCGTGCAGGAAGCGAACGAAGCCGGCTCGGGTTCGGTGTGGATTTACTCCTGGCGCGAATTCGGCAAATGGCGCGTCGCGCGCGTGCGCCTGAGCGCCAGCGGCGCGGTGCAGGGCGTGGAATTCGCCGACGACACCAAGGCCGACGACCGGTATCGCTAGGCGGTCCTCCGCGTGTTTCCTTCGCCACGGCGCGCCTTGCGGCGCGTTTTTTTTCCGGGCTCCCCATGAAAGTGCTTTTCGCCGGTACGCCGCAGTTCGCCCGCCAGGCACTGGAGGCGATCTTCGCCGCGGGCTTCGATGTCCCGCTGGTCCTGACGCAGCCCGACCGGCCCGCCGGGCGCGGCCTCAAGCTGGCGCCTTCGCCCGTCAAGCAGCTGGCGCTGGAGCACGGCGTGGCCGTCGCGCAACCGCAGGGGCTGCGCCTGGACGGGCGTTATGCCGAGGATGCTGCGCAGGCGCGGGCTGCCATCGAAGCCAGCAGGGCCGACGTGATGGTCGTGGCGGCCTACGGCCTCATCCTCCCGCAATGGGTGCTGGACGCGCCGCGCCATGGCTGCATCAACATCCATGCCAGCCTGCTGCCGCGCTGGCGCGGGGCGGCGCCCATCCACCGGGCCATCGAAGCCGGCGACGAGGAAACCGGCGTCACGCTCATGCAGATGGATGCCGGGCTCGACACCGGCGACATGCTGGCGTGCCGGCGCATCGCCATCGCGCCGGACGACACCACCGCCAGCCTGCACGACCGCCTTGCCGCGCTCGGCGCGGACATGGTGGTCGAGGCACTGGCGCAGCTTGCGCACGGGCCGCTGCCGCGCACGCCGCAGCCGGCCGAAGGGGTGAGCTATGCGCACAAGGTCAGCAAGGCCGAGACGCACATCGATTGGAGTCGGCCGGCCGAAGTGGTGGCGCGGCGCGTGCGCGCCTGGGCCCCGGTGCCGGGTGCCAGCACGCAGCTGGGGGGCGAGAGCCTGAAGGTATTGGGTTGCGAAATTGATAGCTATAAAACCAATACAGACGGGCGCTACGGCCATATTTTGTCTGTAAATGACTCGGGTGTAACGGTGGCTTGCGGCGAGGGCGCCGTGCGCCTGACGCGCCTGCAGCGCGCTGGCGGTCGCCCCTTGGCGGCGCGCGACTTCCTGCGCGGGCATGCGCTGCAGCCCGGCATGCAGTTCGCCGGCGGCACCTCCTCCGAGGCGGGGACGTGAGCCTGGCCGGCCTTGCGGCGCGCGTGCGCGATCCGGCGTTTCGGGCCGGCGTGTCCGACCTCATCGGTCCGGCGGTGGGCGTCGGCGCCTGGGGCCTGGTGACGGGTGTGGCCATGGTCAAGAGCGGCATGAGCGTGCCGCTCGCGCTTCTGATGTCGCTTCTGGTGTACGCCGGCAGCGCCCAGCTGTCGGTGATTCCGCTGCTGGCGGTGGGCGCGCCGCTGTGGGTGGTGTGGCTGACGGCGACCTGCGTCAACCTGCGCTTCGTCATCTTCAGCACCTTGTGGCGCGGCTACTTCCAGGCCCAGCCCCTGCGCCAGCGCCTGGCCATCGGTTATTTCAGCGGCGACGTGATCTTTGTCGCCTTCATGAAGCGCTTTCCGCGCGTTGAGCCGGCACCTGGCCAGTTGCCGTATTTCTGGGGTGCGGCGTCGCTCAATTGGCTCGCCTGGCAGATTCCCTCGGTCGCCGGCATCCTGCTGGCCAATGCGATTCCGCTCTCGTGGGGCCTGGGTTTCGCCGGGGTGCTGGCCATCCTCGGCGTGCTGCTGTCGCTGCTGGTCGACCGCGCCACCTGGGTGGCGACCGGTGTGGCCGCCTGCGCCGCGGTGGCCGCCTGGGCCTTGCCGCTCAAGCTCAACATCCTGGTGGCCGTCGTGGCGGCGGTGGCGGCGGGCCTGGCCATGGAATCGGCCGAGCGCCACGCGCGCCAACATGCGCTGCGCCGCCGTGCGGCGGAAAGGGCGGAACCGTGAGCGGCGAAACCCTCTACGGCTTGGCGGCGATTGCCGGGCTGGCGCTCGTCACGCTGGTGGCGCGCACCTTCTTCATGCTGCCCGAGCGCGAGCTGCCCATGCCCGACTGGCTCAAGCGCGGGCTGAAGTACGCACCGCTGGCAGCCCTCACGGCGGTGATCGCCCCCGAGGTGCTCATGACCCAGGGCGTGTTGCTGAACACCTTGCAGGACGCGCGGCTGCCGGCGGTGCTGTGCGCCTGCGCGTACTACTTCTGGCGCCGCGGCATCCTGGGCACCATCGTCGTGGGCATGGCGGTGTACCTGCCGCTGCACATCGGTCTGGGCTGGTAGCGGGGGCGGCGCAGCAGCTGCCTAAAATGCGGCGCTGTCGTCCATTCGTACCGCCCTCGGGGCTCACTACAGGCACCGCCATGCAGATTCTTCGTTTCTCCGACCTTTGCGCCAACGGGCAGGTCGCCGGCAAGCGCGTGTTCATCCGCGCCGATCTCAACGTCCCGCTGGATGCGGACGGCCACATCACCGAAGACACGCGCATTCGCGCCTCGGTGCCGTGCATCCAGATGGCGCTCGCCGCCGGCGCAGCCGTCATGGTGACCAGCCACCTCGGTCGGCCCGAGGAGGGGCGATTCAAGCCCGAGGACTCGCTCGCGCCGGTGGCGCAGCGCCTCTCCGAGCTCCTGGGCCGCAGCGTGCCGCTGCGCGCCGGCTGGGTGGATGGCGTGGCCGTGCAGCCCGGCGAAGTGGTGCTCCTGGAGAACTGCCGGGTCAACCCCGGCGAAAAGAAGAACGACCCCGCACTGGCGCGCGCGATTGCGGCCTTGTGCGACATCTACGTCAACGACGCATTCGGCACCGCGCACCGCGCCGAAGCCACCACCTACGGCGCGGCGCAGTACGCGCCGGTGGCCTGCGCCGGCCCGCTGCTCGCGGCCGAAATCGACGCGCTGGGCAAGGCGCTGGCCCAGCCCCAACGCCCTTTGGCGGCAATCGTCGCTGGTTCCAAGGTGTCCACCAAGCTGACCATCCTGCAAAGCCTCGCGGGCAAGGTGGACCAGCTGATCGTGGGCGGGGGAATTGCGAACACCTTCATGCTGGCGGCTGGCCTGCCCATCGGCAAGAGCCTGGCCGAGCCCGGGCTGGTGGACGCGGCCCGCTCCGTGATGCAAGCCATGAAGGAGCGGGGCGCCGAGGTGCCGATTCCGACCGACGTGGTCACCGCCAAGGCGTTCTCGGCGGATGCACCCGCCACCACCAAGCGCGCGGACGCGGTGGAGGAAGACGATTTGATTCTCGATATCGGTCCCGAAACGGCCGCCCGCCTGGCGCGGCAGCTCGCTCAGGCAGGCACCATTGTCTGGAACGGTCCGGTGGGCGTGTTTGAATTTCCGGCATTCGGAAATGGCACGCGCGTACTGGCCGAGGCGATCGCAGATTCCCCCGCTTTCAGTATTGCGGGGGGCGGCGATACTTTGGCGGCGATTGCGAAATATGGGATTGAGGACCGCGTGGGATATATATCCACTGGTGGCGGTGCTTTTCTCGAAGTCCTCGAAGGGCGCACGCTGCCGGCGTTTGAAATCCTTGAGAAACGTGCGGCCGGAAATGCTGCGGCGCAGTGAAGGACTGTGACAAAAACAACAAGCCGTATGTGGCGGAACGCCCTTAGCGCATCTTTTTCTTGTTTTTGTTGAGAAGCACGCCCAGAATAATTTCGATCCGGGTTGTGGGTGCCAGTGGGCCCGTCGCCCCTGCTTCAATCGTTAGGAGGGAATCATGGTGTTTTCAAAGGCATTCAGCGCCGCCTTGCTGGTCGGCGCTGTAGCGAGCATGGTGGGCTGCGCAAACAAGGCGCCCATCCCGCTGGCAGAGAATTTCGACCTCACTGTGCAGCCCAAGGTGCGTTCGGCCGGTCATTGGGACCTGCTCTCGCGCGACGTCGTTTCGCAGACCCTGGGGACACTGGAAAAGTCGGGCGTTCCCGCTGGCACGCAGGTGCACGTGGGCCTGCCGCCGAACCCGAGCGCCTTTGACCTCGCCTTCCGCGATTTCCTGATCACGAAGTTCGTGCAAAGTGGCGCCAATGTGCAGATGGCCCCCGGCCAGGGCCTGGATGTGAGCTACCACGCCCAGCTGGTGCGCCACAACAGCGACCGGCCGCATTTCGTTCCCGGCCAGTTCACCATGATCACGGCCGGCCTGATGGCCGCCTACGGCCTGCGCCACGAGCACATCGACGCCCAGTTGATGGGTGCGCTCGGCTTGGCCGCATTGGCCGATTACGGCGCCAGCGTGAACACTGGCGGGCCGACGAATACGGAGATGGTGCTCACGACCACCGTGTCGCGCGGCGGCCAGTACATTGCGCGCAAGACCGATGTCTACTACCTCGAAAACGTGGACGCGCCATTGTTCCTGCGCCCCCCGCCGGCCTACCGAAGCGTCAACATGAAGGTGGTGTCGCAATGAAATCCTACGCTTTGCTCTCCCTGTGCGCCGGCGCCTTGCTGGCCGGCTGTGCTCAGAACGGTGCTCCTGTCCGTGTCGAACCCACCTACCTGGAAGCCGCGAGCAACCCGTTCCTGCTGAGCAGCGCCGACGCCATTACGAAGCTGACTGCCGGCTTCGACATGCCCGCCGTCAGCGGCGGCCCGGTGCTGGTGGCGACCATCGTGAATGTGAACGATCTCAGCCGCTCGGCCCCGCTGGGGCGTACGCTGTCCGAGCAATATGCATCGGCCATGGCCGGCAAAGGCTTTAACGTCAAGGAAGTGAAGCTGCGCGGCGACGTGTTCGTCCAGGAAGGCGCTGGGGAGCTGTTGCTGTCGCGCGAAATCAAGGACATTGCGCGCAACCACAACGCCGCGTTGGTACTGGTGGGCACCTATTCCGCAGCGGCGAATTTCACCTACGTGAGCCTCAAGCTCGTGCGTACCGAAGACAGCCGCATCGTGCGTGGCTACGATTACGCGCTGCCCAACGACCGCGATGTGCAACGTCTGCTGCAGACCGCACGCTAAATTGCTGCCAACCTTCCCAAAAAAAGGCTCCTTTGGAGCCTTTTTTGCTATTTGGCTGGCGCAGGCAGGCGGACAGCTTGTCGATGTAACCAATTCAATGTGAAAATTGAAACTCAATTACATCGTTGCAGGGAAAGATCTGTATGACCAGTTTGCGCCGCGCCACCAAGATAGTTGCCACTCTCGGGCCTGCCTCGGGCGAGCTGTCCATGCTGGAGCAGATGGTGCTGGCCGGGGTCAACGTGGTGCGCCTGAATTTCAGCCACGGGCAGGCGCAGGACCACATCGAGCGCGCCCGGTTGGTGCGCGAGGCGGCCAAGCGCGCCGGGCGCGAGGTGGCCATCATGGCCGACTTGCAGGGCCCCAAGATCCGCGTCGGAAAGTTCTCCGAGGGACGTGTGTTGCTTCAGGAAGGCGCTGCCTTCGTGCTCGATGCATCGCGCACCGAGCCGGGCGACCAGGCTGGCGTGGGGCTGGATTACAAGGAACTGCCGCGCGACACCCGACCCGGGGACGTGCTGCTGCTCAACGACGGATTGATCGTCCTCACCGTGAGCGCCGTCCGGGGCGAGGAGGTGCATACCGTTGTGCGCGTCGGCGGCGAGCTTTCGAACAACAAGGGGATCAACAAGCAGGGGGGAGGGCTCACGGCGCCAGCGCTGACCGAAAAGGACATGGAAGACATTCGCACGGCGATGAGCTTCCAGGCCGACTACGTCGCCGTGAGCTTTCCCAAGAACGCCACCGACATGGAAATGGCGCGCCAGCTGTGCAATGTGGCGGCCGCGCAATACCGCCACAGGCCGGGACTGATCGCCAAGATCGAACGCGCAGAGGCCATACCCCGCCTGGAGGAAATTCTCCGCGTCAGCGACGGCATCATGGTGGCGCGCGGCGACCTCGCGGTCGAAGTCGGCAATGCGGTGGTCCCGGCCTTGCAGAAGAAAATGATCCGCATGGCGCGCGACATGGACAAGCTCGTCATCACGGCCACGCAGATGATGGAGAGCATGATCACCAACGCCTCGCCGACCCGCGCCGAGGTGAGCGATGTGGCCAACGCCGTCCTCGACGGCACCGACGCCGTGATGCTGAGCGCGGAAACCGCTGCTGGACGCTACCCGCTGGAAACCGTCCAGGAGATGGCGAAGATCTGCGCCGCCGCCGAATCGGCGGAGGACGTTCTGCTGGATGCCGATTTTTCCGGGCGCACCTTCGGCGCCATCGACCACTCCATCGCCATGGGCGCCCTGTTTACCGCGTACCACCTGGGGGCCAAGGCCATTGTGGCGATGACGGAGAGCGGCTCGACCGCGCTGTGGATGAGCCGCCACCGCATCCACATTCCTATCTACGCCCTGACCCCCAAGATCGCCACCCAGCGGCGCATGGCGTTGTACCGCAACGTACGGCCGATATTGATGGACACCAGCGCCGACCGCGACACCGCCCTGGCGCAGGCGGAGCGCCATTTGAAGGACCGTGGCATCGTCAGCGCGGGCGACGTCTACGCCATTACCTGCGGCGAACCCATGGGCGCACCGGGCGGCACCAACATGCTGAAGATCTGCCGCGCTGCCTGAGTACGCGCGCCGGCCATTGGCGTTGGGTGGATGTTCTCGGGTGGCGGATAGGCTTGGCTAGAATGCCCGGTTACCACGCGGTTACATGACTGGAAACCGCATTTCGATACCCTCACCGGACATATGCCATGCCTCTTGTTTCCATGCGACAGCTCCTGGACCACGCCGCCGAGTGTGGTTACGGCATTCCTGCCTTCAACGTGAACAATCTCGAGCAGGTTCAGGCGGTGATGGCGGCCGCCGAAGAAACAGGCGCGCCGGTCATCCTGCAGGCCAGCGCGGGCGCTCGCAAGTACGCGGGGGAGTCGTTCATCAAGTACCTCATCCAGGGAGCGATCGAAGCCTATCCCCACATCCCCCTGGTGATGCACCAGGACCACGGCCAGAGCCCGGCGGTCTGCCAGGGTGCCATCGACCTCGGCTTTTCCTCGGTGATGATGGACGGTTCGCTGGAAGCCGACGGCAAGACGATCGCAAGCTACGACTACAACGTGGACGTGACCCGCAAGGTCGTAGACATGGCGCACCGCGTGGGCGTGACGGTCGAAGGTGAACTTGGCTGCCTGGGTTCGCTGGAGACCATGAAGGGCGACAAGGAAGACGGCCACGGCACCGACGCCACCATGACGCTTGAGCAGCTTCTCACCGATCCGGAGCAGGCAGCGGACTTCGTCAAACGCACCCAGCTCGACGCCTTGGCCATCGCCATCGGCACCAGCCATGGTGCCTACAAGTTCACGCGCAAACCCACGGGGGACATCCTGGCGATAGATCGTGTCAAGGAAATCCATGCGCGCATCCCCAACACACACCTGGTGATGCACGGTTCGTCCAGTGTTCCGCAGGATCTGCTGGAAGTGATTCGCCAGTACGGCGGGCAAATGAAGGAAACCTACGGCGTACCCGTCGAGGAAATCCAGAAGGCCATCCAGTTCGGTGTGCGCAAGATCAACATCGACACCGACATTCGCCTGGCCATGACGGGTGCGGTGCGCAAGTTCCTGCACGAGAACCCCGACAAGTTCGACGCCCGCGAATGGCTCAAGCCGGCACGGGAGGCGGCCAAGGCGATTTGCCGTCAGCGCTACCTCGAGTTCGGCTGCGAAGGCCAGGCCGGCAAGATCCAGCCGCGCAGCTTGCACGCCGTCGCGGCGCAGTACGTCAGCGGTGAACTGGCACAAGTGGTGAACTGAGCTGTTTCCACGGCCCCTTCTGGTGGCGCGCCTCTAATCGAGGCGCATGGTTCCCACGGTCGGCTCCGTGGACCGCAAGTATCTTCATGTAAGCTTACGGTCAGCGAGCAGGGATTGCCAAGAACACGAGGAGACACCAATGCAGATAGGAGTGCCCGCTGAAACGGCGGCGGGGGAAACGCGGGTGGCCGCGACCCCGGAGACCGTCAAGAAATTTATCGCGCAGGGGCACACGGTGCACGTGCAGCGCGGTGCTGGCGAGCGGGCCAGCGTGCCCGACGGAGCATATGCGGCCGTGGGAGCGGTGCTGTGCGACGCGCAAGAGGCGCTGGGCGCGCAGATGGTGCTCAAGGTTCGGGCGCCGCAGGAATCCGAAATGCCCGCGATGCGTTCCGGCGCGGTGGTGGTCGGCATGCTCAACCCCTTCGACGCGCCCGGCCTGCAGCGCCTGGCCGGTGCCGGCCTGACGGCATTTGCACTCGAAGCCGCGCCGCGCACCTCACGCGCGCAGAGCATGGACGTGCTCTCCTCCCAGGCCAACATCGCTGGTTACAAGGCCGTGATGATGGCGGCGGATCGCTACCAACGCATCTTCCCCATGCTGATGACCGCCGCAGGCACGGTCAAGGCGGCGCGGGTGGTCATCCTGGGTGTCGGCGTGGCCGGGCTGCAAGCGATTGCCACGGCCAAACGCCTGGGCGCCGTCATTGAAGCCTCCGACGTACGCCCCAGCGTCAAGGAACAGGTCGAATCGCTGGGCGCCAAGTTCATCGACGTGCCCTACGAAACGCAGGAAGAAAAAGACGCTGCGGAGGGCGTGGGAGGCTACGCCCGCCCCATGCCGCAGAGCTGGCTCGACCGGCAGAAGGCGGAGGTTGCCAAGCGCGTTGCCGCCGCGGATATCGTCATCACCACGGCCCTCATCCCGGGCCGGCCCGCTCCGGTGCTGGTGACCGAGGAGATGGTCGCCGCCATGAAGCCCGGCTCGGTGATCGTCGACCTCGCGGCCAGCCAGGGCGGCAACTGCCCGCTGACCCAGGCCGGCGCGGTGGTGCAGGCGCACGGTGTCACGCTGGTGGGCGAAACCAACCTTCCGGCGCTGGTTGCAGCCGATGCTTCGGCGCTGTACGCGCGCAATGTCCTCGACTTCCTCAAGCTGCTCTTCGACAAGGACGGGCAGTTCGCGTTGAACCTCGAAGACGACATCGTGAAGGCCTGCCTCGTGGCGCACGAAGGCCAGTTGCTGCGCACTTGACCGCCCGGCGCTGCCCGTGCAGCGCTTCCTGTTGTTGGTAAATCTCTGGAGACTGCGATGGAAGCCATTTCCCACGTCGTCATCAACCTGACCATTTTTGTGCTGGCCATCTATGTGGGCTATCACGTGGTCTGGACGGTGACCCCTGCGCTGCATACGCCGCTGATGGCGGTGACCAATGCCATTTCGGCCATTGTCATCGTCGGTGCCATGCTCGCGGCCGCGCTCACGGTCACGCCCCTGGGCAAATCCATGGGCGTGCTGGCGGTGGCCCTGGCGGCCGTCAATGTGTTCGGCGGGTTTCTCGTGACGCGTCGGATGCTCGAGATGTTCCGCAAGAAGGACAAGCCCGGAGCCGCGAAATGAGCGCCAGTGTCATCGCCCTGCTGTACCTCGTCGCCTCGGTGTGCTTCATCCAGGCGCTGAAGGGCCTCAGCCACCCCACCACGTCCATTCGCGGCAACCTCTTTGGCATGGTCGGCATGGCCATTGCCGTGCTGACCACCGTGGGCCTCATCTATGGCCAGGTCCAGGCATTGAACGTCGGGTTTGGGGCGGGCATGGCCTATGTCCTGGCGGCGCTGGTGGTTGGCGGCGGCGCTGGCGCGGTCATGGCCAAGCGCGTGGAAATGACCAAGATGCCCGAGCTGGTGGCCTTCATGCACAGCATGATCGGTTTGGCGGCGGTGTTCATCGCCGTCGCCGTGGTTGCGGAGCCGTACGCCTTCCAGATCGTCGCCAAGGCGGCGGACGGTGCGGTCCCTCCGATACCCGTCGGCAACCGCATGGAGCTGTTCCTCGGTGCGGCCATCGGGGCCATCACCTTTTCCGGTTCCGTGATCGCCTTCGGCAAGCTCAGCGGCAAATACAAGTTCCGCCTTTTCCAGGGCGCGCCGGTGTCCTTCAAGGGGCAGCACGCGGTCAATCTCGTCATCGGCCTGGCGACACTTGGGCTGGGCGGCGTCTTCATGGCAACGCAGCGCATGGACGTTTTCTTCGCCATGCTCGCGCTCGCCTTCGTGCTCGGCGTGCTGATCATCATTCCGATCGGCGGGGCCGACATGCCGGTGGTGGTGTCCATGCTCAACAGCTATTCCGGTTGGGCCGCCGCAGGGATTGGCTTCAGCCTGAACAACAGCATGCTGATCATCGCCGGCTCGCTGGTCGGCAGTTCGGGCGCCATCCTCAGCTACATCATGTGCAAGGCCATGAACCGCTCGTTCTTCAGCGTGATTCTGGGCGGCTTTGGCGCCGAGCCGGGGTCCGCGGCGGCGGGGGCGGCTGCGCAGCGCCCCGTCAAGAGCGGCAGCGCCGACGATGCGGCCTTCGTCCTGGGCAACGCCGAAACCGTGGTCATCGTGCCGGGTTACGGCCTGGCCGTGGCGCGCGCCCAGCACGCGGTGAAGGAACTGGCGGCCAAGCTCGCGGAGAAGGGGGTCAGCGTCAAGTACGCCATCCATCCCGTGGCGGGGCGCATGCCCGGCCACATGAACGTGTTGCTGGCCGAAGCCGAAGTGCCGTACGACCAGGTCTTCGAAATGGAAGACATCAACGGCGAGTTCGGCCAGGTGGACGTGGCCATCGTGCTCGGCGCCAACGACGTGGTGAATCCTGCGGCACACGTCAAGGGCAGCCCCATTTACGGCATGCCGATTCTGGAGGCCTACAAGGCCAAGACGGTCATCGTGAACAAGCGCTCGATGGCTTCGGGCTATGCAGGTCTCGACAACGAACTGTTTTACATGGACAAGACCATGATGGTGTTCGGCGACGCGAAGAAGGTCGTCGAAGACATGGTCAAGGCCATCGACTAATACCTAGAGCTGGAGCGAAAAGCATGATTGATCGCCCATGGCTGGCCGCCTATCCCGATGGCGTGCCGGCAGACATCGACCCCTCGCAGTACCCCTCCCTTGTGGCCTTGATGGAAGAGGCCTTCGCCAAGTATGCGCAAAGAACCGCGTACAGCTTCATGGGCAAGGACCTGAGCTACGCCGAAACCGATTCGCTCAGCAGCGCGCTCGCCGCCTACCTGCAGGGACTTGGTTTGGTCAAGGGCGATCGCGTCGCCCTGATGATGCCCAATGTGCCGCAGTACCCCATTTCGGTGGCGGCCGTGCTGCGCGCCGGTTACGTGGTGGTCAATGTGAATCCCTTGTACACGCCGCGCGAACTGGAGCATCAGCTGCGCGACTCGGGCGCGAAAGCCATGGTGGTGCTGGAGAATTTCGCCGCCACCTTGCAGGCCTGTATCGCCAACACCCCGGTGAAGCACATCGTGGTCTGTTCCATGGGCGACCGGCTCGGCTTGCTCAAGGGCGCCCTGGTCAACTACGTGGTGCGCAACGTCAAGAAGATGGTGCCTTCGTGGAGCCTGCCGGGGGCGGTGCGGTTCAACGAGGCGCTGGCGCGCGGAACACGCGCCACGCTCAAGAAGCCGGAGATCCGGCCCGACGACATCGCGCTGCTGCAGTACACCGGCGGCACCACCGGGGTCAGCAAGGGCGCGGTGCTGTTGCACCGCAACGTGATTGCGAACGTGCTGCAGTCCGAAGCGTGGAACGCCCCCGTGATGCAACGCGTTCCCGCGGACGAACAGCCCACCAGCATCTGCGCGCTGCCGCTCTACCACATCTTCGCTTTCACGGTGAACATGATGCTGAGCATGCGCACCGGCGGCAAGACCATCCTCATACCCAATCCGCGGGATCTGCCGGCGGTCCTCAAGGAGCTGTCCAAGCACCGGTTCCACAGCTTTCCGGCCGTCAACACCCTGTTCAACGGCCTGGCCAACCACCCGGATTTCGGCACGGTCGACTGGAGCCACCTCAAGGTGTCGGTCGGGGGGGGCATGGCGGTGCAGGGCGCCGTCGCCAAGCTGTGGCTGGACAAGACCGGTTGCCCGATCTGCGAAGGCTACGGCCTGTCCGAGACAAGCCCGTCCGCCAGTTGCAACCCGGTGACGAGCAAGGAGTTCAGCGGCACTATCGGGGTCCCGCTGCCCAGCACGTCCATGAAGCTGCTGGACGACGAAGGTCAGGAGGTCAGCGCGCTGGGGCAACCGGGGGAAATCGCGATCAAGGGACCGCAGGTGATGGCCGGCTATTGGCAGCGTCCGGACGAAACGGCGAAAGTCATGACGGAGGACGGCTATTTCAAAACCGGCGACATCGGCGTCATGGACGAGCGCGGCTATTTCAAGATCGTCGACCGCAAGAAAGACATGGTGCTGGTGAGCGGCTTCAACGTGTACCCGAACGAGGTCGAAGAGGTGGTGGCAGCTTGCCCCGGTGTCATGGAGTGCGCCGTGGTGGGCGTGCCGGACGACAAAACCGGCGAAGCCGTCAAGCTCGTGATCGTCAAGAAGTCGCCCGATCTGACGGAAGCGCAGGTGCGCGAATTCTGCCGAACCAACCTTACGGGCTACAAGCAGCCGCGCGTGATCGAGTTCCGTGAGGAACTGCCCAAGACCCCGGTGGGCAAGATTCTGCGGCGCGAACTGCGCGACAAAAAATAAGCTGCGCCACAAGCGCACAAACCCGTCTTTACCGCTCCCCCATCCCGAGGGACGATGCCGCGATGCTGCGTTTTCTGCTGACGCGCGTGAGCCTGCTCATACCGACGTTTTTCGGTATGACCCTGCTTGCCTTCTTCCTCATCCGCCTGGTGCCTGGCGACCCCATCGAAACCATGGCCGGCGAGCGCGGCATAGACGCCGCACGCCACGCCGCCCTGCTGGTGGAATACGGCCTGGACAAGCCGGTGCTGACGCAGTACGGCATCTACATCGGCCGGGTCCTGCAGGGCGACCTGGGCAAATCCATCATCACCCAGGTGCCTGTGCTCGACGAGTTCCTGGCGCTTTTCCCGGCGACCGTGGAACTGGCTGTCTGCGCCATCCTTTTTGCCTTGCTGCTGGGCATTCCGGCCGGCATCGTGGCGGCGGTAAAGCGCAATTCCTGGTTCGACCATGGCGTGATGACGGTGTCCCTCACGGGCTACTCGATGCCGATCTTCTGGTGGGGGCTGCTGCTCATCATGCTGTTCTCGGTGTACCTGGGCATCACGCCCGTGTCGGGGCGGATGGATGTGATGCACTACGTCGAGCCGGTGACCGGCTTCCTGCTCATCGACGCACTGCGCAGCGAGGAGCAAGGCGCTTTCCGCTCCGCACTGCACCACCTGGTGCTGCCGGCCATCGTTCTGGGCACCAACCCGCTGGCCGTGGTGGCGCGCATGACCCGCTCGGCGATGCTGGAGGTGCTGGGCGAGGACTACATCCGCACCGCCCGCGCCAAGGGCCTGGCACCGTTTCGCGTCGTCGCGGTGCATGCGCTGCGCAATGCGTTGATCCCGGTCGTGACCGTCATCGGTCTGCAGGTGGGCGTGTTGTTCACGGGTGCCATCCTTACCGAGACCATTTTTTCCTGGCCGGGCGTGGGCAAGTGGTTGATCGAAGCGATCAACCGGCGCGACTACCCGGTGCTGCAGGGTGGCATGTTGCTGCTGGGCGGCGTGGTCATGCTGGTCAACCTGCTGGTGGACCTGACCTACGGCATCATCAATCCGCGCATCCGCGCCAGCCGCTGAAGGCACGCATGGCTTCCACGGTCTCTACGTCTTCCAACGACACCGTGCCGGCGATGCCCGGCCCGCTGCTGCAGTTCTGGCACGCTTTCGCCGCCAACAAGGGTGCCGTGTTCGGCTTGGTGATCGTCTGCACCCTGCTGCTGCTGGCATTGCTCGCGCCCTGGGTCGCACCGCACGCGCCCGACGAAACCAACAGCGCAGCGTTCCTGCTGCCGCCGGCGTGGCAGGAGGGGGGCTCGGCCACCTACCTGCTGGGTACCGACGCCATCGGGCGCGACATCCTTTCGCGGTTGATCCACGGTTCGCGCCTGTCGCTGTCCATCGGCGTGGTGGTGGTGCTGCTGGCGCTGGTGGTGGGCGTCACGCTGGGCCTGATCGCCGGCTTCTACCGCGGCGTGGTCGAGATCGCGATCATGCGCGTCATGGACATCGTGCTCACCCTGCCCAGCCTGCTGCTGGCCATCGTGATCGTGGCCATCCTCGGGCCGGGCCTGGTCAATGCCATGCTGGCGGTCGCGGTGGTGGTGCTGCCGCACTACGTGCGCATCACGCGCGCGGCCGTGATCAGCGAAGTGTCCAAGGACTATGTGACGGCCGCACGGGTCAGCGGCGCGGGGACCCTGCGCCTGATGTTCAGCGAGGTGCTGCCCAACTGCGCGGCGCCGCTCATCGTCCAGGCTTCGCTCGGTGTTTCTTCGGCCATCCTGGACGCTGCGGCGCTGGGCTTTCTGGGCCTGGGCGCCCAGCCGCCTTCGCCCGAGTGGGGCACCATGCTGGCCGACGCGCGCGAGTTCGTCATGCGCGCTTGGTGGGTCGTGACTTTCCCTGGCCTGATGATCGTCGTCGCCGTGCTGGCCTTCAATCTTCTGGGCGACGGCCTGCGCGACGCGCTCGACCCCAAGCTCAAACGCTGACCGACCATGGCATTGCTGGATATCGACCAACTCCACGTGGAATTCCCCACCCAGGGCGCGGTGATGCACGCGGTCGAGGGCGTCGGCCTGCAGGTGCGCGAAGGCGAAGTGCTGGGCATCGTGGGCGAATCGGGCTCGGGCAAGAGCGTCACCATGATGGCGCTGATGGGCCTGATCGCCCCGCCCGGGCGTGTGCGCGCCGAGCGGCTGCAGTTCGACGGGCGCAATCTGCTGGGCTTGTCCGACAGCGAGCGCCGCCGGCTCACGGGCAAGGACATCGCCATGATCTTCCAGGATCCGACGACCAGCCTGAACCCCTGTTTCACCATCGGTTTCCAGCTCATCGAAACGCTGCGCCTGCACCTGGGCCTGGACAAGCCGGCGGCGCGCCAGCGGGCCGTGGAGCTGCTCCAGCAGGTGGGCATTCCGGCGGCGGCGTCGCGCCTGTCGGACTACCCGCACCAGATGTCGGGCGGCATGAACCAGCGCGTGATGATCGCCATGGCCATTGCCTGCAATCCGCGCCTGCTCATCGCCGATGAGCCGACGACGGCGCTCGACGTCACCATCCAGGCACAGATCCTCGACCTGCTGCGCCAGCTGCAGCGCGAGCGCGGCATGGCGCTGGTGCTGATCACGCACAACATGGGCGTGGTCCAGGAAATGGCGCACAGTGTGGCGGTGATGTACGCCGGCCAGGTGGTCGAACAGGGGCCGGTCGAGGCCCTGTTCGCCGCGCCCCAGCACCCCTACACCGAAGCCCTGCTTGCCGCCATGCCGGAGCAGGCGGCGGCGCACGGCCGCCTGACCACCATCCCGGGCGTGGTGCCCGGCCCGTACGACCGGCCGGGCGGCTGCCTGTTCGCGCCGCGCTGCCGCTACGCCACCGCGCGCTGCGTGGCGGAGCGCCCGCGGCTGCAGGGCGTGGGGGACGGGCGCACCGACAGCCTCGTGCGCTGCCACTATCCGCTCGGCGACCCGGAGCGCGAACTGCGCCGCGCGGCCGACGGCGCGCCCGCCCTGGAGGTGGCCGCATGAGCGCGCCCGGGGTTCCTGTCGTCCAGGCGCGCGACCTGCGTCAGGTGTACACCATCCGGCGCGGCCTGTTCAAGCCGGCGGCGCAGCTGCAGGCCGTGGGCGGCGTCTCGTTCGAGGTGCACGCGGGCCGGACCTTGGCGGTGGTGGGCGAATCGGGTTGCGGCAAATCGACCCTCGCACGCATGGTCGCCCTCATCGAGCGACCGGGCGGTGGGCAGCTGTCCATAGGGGGTGCCGACGTGACACGCAGCAGCGAGCACCAGCGGCGCGCCCTGCGCAAGACCGTGCAGCTGGTGTTCCAGAATCCTTTCGGCTCGCTGAACCCGCGCAAGAAGATCGGCGCCACGCTGGAGGCGCCGCTGGCCATCAACACCACGCTCGGCAAGGACGAGCGCTGGGCGCGCGCCCGCGCCATGCTCGAGCGCGTGGGCCTG
>MEDL01000004.1 GCA_001724785.1 Acidovorax sp. SCN 68-22
GTGCGCAACCGCATGGAAGTGCTGCAGCAACGCGAGCAGGGTATGGTGGCGTTGATGGAGTCGGCGCAGGATCTCTCCGAACAACTGGAACTTGCCAGCCTGCTGGCGGCCATCGTGGACCGCACACGCCGGCTGCTGGGCTCCGACATGGCGTGGATCTCCGAACTGGACGATGCGTGCGGCGTCTTTCGGGCGCTGACCTCCGAGGGGGGGCTGACGCGCAGTTCGATGGCGATGTCCATCCGCAGCGACCGCGGCGTTGCCAGTGTGGTGATGTCCACCCGCATGCCGTTCACCACACCCGACTACCTGCACGACACGCGCTTCAACCACGATCCCCGGTTCGACGACGTTTTTCGTGTCGAGGGCATCTGCGCGCTGGTAGGGGTTCCCGTGATCTGGCAGGACGAAGTGATCGGCCTGCTGTTCGCGGCCGACCGCTATCCCCGCGTCCACACCACCCAGAACATCGCCATCCTGCGCACGCTGGCCACCCACTGCGCTGTGGCGCTGAAGAATGCACGCGACTTCGAGCGCATCAACACGGCGCTGGGCAAGGCAGACGAAGCGCGGTCCGAACTGGAACGCCATGTCCGTGGCGTCCAGGCCGCCGCCGACGCGCACGAGGAAATCACCCTGCTGCTGGCACGCGGCGCCTCGCTCGCCACGCTGTGCCAGGCAGTGGCAGGCCTGCTGGGCGGCAGCCTGCTGGTGCTGGACGAAGTCCACCAGATCATCAGCCAGGGCGTGGCCGACGGATATGGCGGGACCGCCGCGCAGCGCTACCAGCCCCATGGCGAGCGCAGTGCCGACCTGGCCCGCGCCCTGCGCCAGGCACGCCTGACCGGGCGTTCTGCCCAGGCTTACGAAGCCGACGGGGAGATCTGCCGTGTCATGCCGGTGATTGGCGGCGACGATGCGCTGGGCGCCATCGTGCTGTTCCACCAGACGCCGCTGGAAGAGGTGGCCGAGCGCACGTTCGAGCGCAGTTCGAGCGTGATCGGCATCGTGCTGCTGTCCCAGGAACGCCAGGCGGCCAGCAACCACCGCGGCATGTCGGCCTTGATGCGTGCACTGGTCTCACCGCGACAGGACGAGCTGGCCGTGTTGCGCAACCGGGCCGAACAGTTCGGTCTGGATCTCGCGCAACCCCTCTCGCTCATGATGATCGAGCTCCATGGACCGAGCGCAGGCTTTGTCTCCCGGCGGTTGCTCCAGATGCCGGAGAGCCGGCCCTGCCTGATCGACGACATCGATGGCATCGTGGTCGTTCTGTGCGGCACCACCCGAGCGCTGGAACTGCGGCAGGCGCTGTCGCAGTGGATCCACGGCGAAGTGGGCAAGGCGTACCGCGGCGTGGTGTCGCGCCCGATGGCATCGCCGGCCGAACTGCCCGCGGTGTTTGCAACGATCAAGCGGTCAATGGACATTCTGCGCCGCCTGGGTTTGCAGGAACAGTTCATCAGCCAGAACGAGCTGGCCCTGTACTCCACGCTGTTCGAGACCCACGACGCCAGCAGCCTGGAACAGTTTCTCGAGGCCAGCATCGGTCCATTGATCCAGCACGATCGCAAGCGACACACGGCACTGACCACCACCCTGCTGTGCTTCTTTGATTGCAACCAGAACGCCAGGACAACGGCGCAGCGGCTCGATATCCATGTCAACACGGTGCGCCAGCGCCTGACCACCATCGAAGGGCTTCTGGGCCACCTTGGCCAGGCGTCGCGCGCCCTGGAGATCCATGTTGCCCTGCGGCTCTGGAGCCTCCGATCATGAGCGGGCGTCCCGCGCCGTACCGGCCGACCGCGTTCGTGGGACGCAAGTGCTGGGGAATGCCAGCCAGTTTGGACGAACCGCATAGGTTCGACATCGGTTCCCCCGCGTTTTGGCGGTGACGCCCATTGATAACTGTTTTTTTATACAGTTATCGGTGACACTATGGGCCCTCTCAACCACCCGACGAAAGGTTCCCAATGCTTGATCACATGACGTTCCGCGTAAGCGACATCCAGCGCGCCAAGGCCTTCTACACCGCGGCGCTGGAGCCGCTGGGCTACCGTCTGGCGTTCGAGGGCCAGTACGGCAGCAACATCCTGGGCTTCGCGTACCCGGACCCGGCCGAGCCCGATGGCAAGAAGACCGATGTGTGGTTCATCGACGGCCCCTCGCCCTACGGCGGCCCTGCCGCCACGGCCGGGTGCCACCTGGCGTGGCGGGCGCAGAGCCGCGCGCAGGTGGATGCATTCCACCGCGCTGCACTGGCCGCCGGCGGCAAGGATAATGGCGCACCCGGCCTGCGGCCCGATTACCACGCGCACTATTACGGTGCGTTCGTCATCGATCCCGAAGGCAACAACATCGAGGCGGTGTGCCACCTGCCTGAATAGCCCGGCGGGAATGGGTCGCCGCTGCCCTTCTCTGCCACCCAGCGGGCCCCGCCTGCCCCTGCGTCCCCATGTCCACCGGTTTCCGATCCCTCTTCCTGCTGAGCTTTGCGATGGTCGTGGGGGTGATGGGCACCGCGCTGATCAGCCCGCTGTACGGCCTGTACCAGGAAGCCTGGCACCTGCAGACGGTCGAGGTGTCGCTGATCTACGTGGTCTACATGGGCGGTGCCTTGTCCGCCCTGCTCTTCTTCGGGCGGCTGCCGGACGTGCTGGGCTTCAAGGCGACGCTCGCCTGGGCGCTGGGGGCCATCTGGGTGGGCACGCTGGTGTCGATGCTGGCGTGGAACACGGTGTCGCTGTCCGTGGGCCGGTTCATCGTCGGGGCGGCGTCGAGCATGATCACCACCAGCGCCTCGCTGGGCTTCCTGCACGTGGCGCCGCCGGAAAAACGCATCCGGATGGCCATGCTCAGCAGCATTCTCATGGCCTTCGGCTTCGGGGTGGGGCCCTTGGTGGGCGGCATCCTGGGCCAGTGGGCGCCCTGGCCGCTGGTCACCACCTACCTGCCGACGCTGGTGCTGGCGCTGCTCGGCATCGCCGGGCTGCGCAAGGTCCAGGTCCACCCGCACGACGGGGCGGCCGCGCAGCGCCGCGCGGCGAGATGGGCGGACATCGTCCCCAAGCTGACCTGGCCCGCACGCGAAGACACGGGCGCACTGGTGCTGACCTGCGCCCTGCCCTTTGTCGCCTTTGGCGTGTTCGGCCTCTATGCGTCGATGCTGCCCCTGTTCCTCGACAGGATGATTCCCTGGCACGGCCCCATGGTGAGCGGCACAGCCCTGGCGCTGCTCCTGTTCGGATCCTCCGGCTTTCAGCTGGTGGCGCGGCGCATTTCGGTGCGCTGGTGCGGCTTCGTCGGATTGATGGCGCT
Organism: Acidovorax sp. SCN 68-22; assembly: GCA_001724785.1. Lineage (GTDB taxonomy): Bacteria > Pseudomonadota > Gammaproteobacteria > Burkholderiales > Burkholderiaceae_C > Simplicispira. The sequence goes on from MEDL01000004.1 coordinate 3,322, forward strand.
TGCCGCCAGCAATGCCATGCTGCTGGCCAATTTGCTGGCCGCCTCCACGCTGCTGTTCTTCAGTGGTGTGTTGTTGACCGCCCTGGGCCACGCCCTGTGCATGCTGGCGGGCATGACCATGGTCAACAAGATCGCCACGCCGGACAACCGCTCGGGCCTGCTGGCGACCTACCTCGTGGTGGGCTACGTCGGCTCCATGGCGCCCATGCTGGGCATCGGCTGGATTGCGGACCGGTGGGGCATGAACGTGGCGCTGGCGTGCTTTTGCGGCGCCGTGGTGGTGACGGGCTCCGTGGCGGCCTGGCGCTTCAAGGCGCATCCGCGCACGGGCGCCTGAGCGACAGGGGGGGGCAAATTATGAGAAAAAAACGGCGCTAGCGCTTATCCAGCGGGCCTCGATAGCTATCAAAAGAGAACTGCCCGACGCAAGCCTGGGGCCAGCGTCGGGCGGTTCGGGGCCGGTTCAGGGTGGGGCCGGCGCTTACAGCACCTCGAACACCCCGGCGGCTCCCATGCCGCCGCCGATGCACATGGTCACGCACACGCGCTTGGCCCCGCGGCGCTTGCCTTCGATGAGGGCGTGGCCGGTGAGGCGCTGGCCGCTCACGCCGTAGGGGTGGCCGACGGCAATGGCGCCGCCGTTGACGTTCAGCCGGTCGGCGGGGATGCCAAGCTTGTCGCGGCAATAGATCACCTGCACGGCAAAGGCTTCGTTCAGCTCCCACAGGTCGATGTCCTGCACCGTCAGGCCGAGCTTCTTGAGCACCTTGGGCACGGCGAAGACGGGGCCGATGCCCATTTCGTCGGGCTCGCAGCCGGCCACGGCAAAGCCGAGGAAGCGGCCGAGGGGCTGGAGGCCCTTCCTGCTGGCGTAGTCTTCACTCGCGACGACGCAGGCACCCGCGCCGTCGCTGAACTGGCTGGCGTTGCCGGCCGAGATCAGGCCGCCCGGCAGCGCCGAGCGCAGGCCGTGGATGCTCTCGAAGGTGGTGCCTTCGCGCGTGCCTTCGTCCTTGCCGACGGTGACTTTCTTGGTGGTCAGGCCCATCACCTTGTCGGCCACGCCCATGGTGACTTCGATGGGCGCGATTTCCGCGTCGAACAGACCGGCGGCCTGGGCGGCGCAGGCCTTTTGCTGGCTGGCGGCGCCGTATTCGTCCATGGCGTCGCGGCCGATGCCGTAGCGCTTGGCCACCTGTTCGGCGGTCTGCAGCATGCTCCAGTAGATCTCGGGCTTTTGCTTGGCAAGCGCCAAGTCCTGGATCATGTGCAGGTTCATTTCCTGCTGCACGCAGGAGATGCTCTCGACACCCCCCGCAACGAACACCTCGGCCTCGCCGGCGATGATGCGCTGCGCCGCGAGGGCGATGGTTTGCAGGCCCGACGAGCAGAAGCGGTTCACCGTCATGCCCGAGGTGGTGATGGGCAGGCCCGCGCGCAGCGCGATCTGGCGCGCGATGTTCATGCCGGTCGCGCCTTCGGGGTTGGCGCAGCCCATGATGACGTCTTCGACTTCGGCGGCGTCGATGCCGGCGCGCTGCACCGCGTGCTGCACGGCGTGCCCGCCCAGCGTGGCGCCGTGCGTCATGTTGAAGGCGCCCTTCCAGCTTTTGGCGAGCGGCGTGCGGGCGGTGGAGACGATCACTGCGGAGGTCATGGGGAATCCTTCAGAGGTTGTGCGTATTCAGTGCGAAGGCGCCTTGGCGCCCTCGCTCAGGAGCCGGTGGTAGAAGCGGATGGCTTCGGCGTAGTTGCTGGTGGACAGGCGTTCGTTGGTGCCATGAAAGCGCTTCAAGTCCTCGGCGTTGGCGCGCACCGGCGAGAACTTGAAGATGTGGTCGGACAGCTCGCCGTAGTGCACCGAATCGGTGGCCGCCACCATCAGGCCCGGCGCGACCAGGGTGCCGGGGAAGATCTCGCGGATGGTGCGGTTCATCAGCAGGTATTGCCCAGACGCGGTCGGCGCCACCTTGGAGGCTTCCTTGGCGCCCGGCACCACCTTCAGCGCGACCTTGCCGGCGCCAACCGCGTGGTCCACTTCCTTTTTCACGTGGTCGAGCACCTGTTCCTGCGTGTCGCCCGGCAACAGGCGGAAGTTCACCGTGGCCTCGGCGCGGCCGGGCAGCACGTTTTCCTTGTTGCCGGCCTGGACGATGGTCAGTGCCGTGGTGGTGCGCAACATGGCGTTGGTGCTGGGTGCGCCTTCGAGCTGCTTTTGCACCACCGGGCCGAACAGCCACAGATTGGACAGCGCGACGCGCGAGAAGCCACTCATCTCCGGCGCCAGGGTGTCGAAGAGCTCGCCAGCCGTGCCGCGCAGGCCCGCCGGCAGCTGCTTGTCTTCCAGCTGCTTGAGGGCCGTGCTCATCATGGCAATGGCGCTGGTGCCGTGCCTGGGCGGCATGGAGGAATGCCCCGGCGTGGCCGAGACCGACAGCTCCACCGACAGGTAGCCCTTTTCCGCCACGCCGATCAGCGCGGCGGGCTTGGACAGCCCGGGCAGGATGCCGTCGAGCACCAGCAGGCCTTCGTCAAGGACGAAATCCAGTTGCACCCCGCGCTGCTTGAGCAGGGCCGCCATCTGCCCCGCGCCGCGCATGCCACCGACCTCTTCGTCCGCGCCGTAGGCCAGGTAGACCGTGCGCTCGGGCTGGAAGCCGCTGGCCACCAGCATCTCGACCGCTTCGAGCTGCGACATCAGGTTGCCTTTGTCGTCCCAGGAGCCACGGCCCCAGACGAAGCCGTCCTTGACGGCACCGCTGAACGGCGGTTCGGCCCAATCGCCTTCGGTGCCGGGGGCGATCGGCACCACGTCCTGATGCGCCAGCAGCAGCACGGCGGGCAGTTCGGGCCGGCTGCCGGGCCAGGTGTAGAGCAGGCTCAGGCCACCAACCAGTTCGCGCTTCAGCGTGGCGTGCAGCTTGGGAAAGCGCTCCTGCAGCAGGGCGTGGAACTGCTGGAACTGGTCCGCGTTGAGCCCGGCTTCGCTGGGCGACGACACCGTGCGCAGGCGCACGGCTTCCCCCAGCCGGGCAGCGGCGCCCTGCTCGTCCACCGGCAGCACGGCCAGCGGCGGCACGTCGATCTGGCGCGAACCCTTGCGCAGCGTATTGGCGGCAAGCGACACCACGAGCAGCAGCACAAGTGCCAGCAGGCCAAGAAAGAACTTCTTGATCACCGCGCGCGTCCGTCAGCTGAAGTGCTTGCCTTCGGCCGCCAGCTTGGCCAGCAAGGGCGCGGGCTGCCAGAACGCCTGGTCGTCGCGCGGGTTCTGGGCGAAGCGGTCCATGGCCTGCACCACGTTGAACAGGCCTTGCTCGCCGGCGTAGTGCATGGGGCCACCGCGGTAGATCGGGAAGCCGTAGCCCGTGAGGTAGACCATGTCGATGTCGCCCGACTTGCTGGCGATGCCGTCTTCGAGGATGTGCGCGCCTTCGTTGACCAGGGCATAGACCAGGCGCTGGACGATTTCCTCGTCGGAAATCTTGCGCGGCGTGATGCCGAGCTCCTTGCGGTGGTCTTCGATCATCTGGTTGACGAGTGCGCTCGGAATGGCGTCGCGCTTGCCGGGCTGGTAGTCGTACCAGCCGGCGCCGGTCTTCTGGCCGTAGCGGCCGAGCTCGCAGAGCTTGTCGGCCGTGCGGCTGTACTTCATGTCGGGCTGCTCCAGCGCGCGGCGCTTGCGGATCGCCCAGCCGATGTCGTTGCCCGCCAGATCGCCCATGCGGAACGGCCCCATGGCCATGCCGAATTTCTCCAGGGCCTTGTCGACCTGCTGGGGAGTGGCGCCTTCGTCGAGCAGGAAGCCCGCCTGCTGGCTGTAGCGTTCGATCATGCGGTTGCCGATGAAGCCATCGCACACACCCGAGACCACGGCCGTCTTCTTGATCTTCTTGGCGAGCTGCATCACCGTGGCTAGCACGTCCTTGGCGGTTTGCTTGCCGCGCACCACTTCGAGCAGTTTCATCACGTTGGCCGGGCTGAAGAAGTGCATGCCGACCACGTCCTGCGGGCGCTTGGTGAAGGCGGCGATCTTGTCCACGTCCAGCGTCGAGGTGTTGGAGGCCAGGATGGCGCCTTGCTTGCAGACCGCGTCGAGCTGCTTGAACACGGCTTCCTTGACGCCGATTTCCTCGAACACGGCCTCGATGACGAGGTCCACCTCCTTCAGATCGGCGTAGTCCAGCGTGGTGCTGAGCAGCGACATGCGCTGCTCGTACTTGTCCTGCTTGAGCTTGCCCTTCTTGACCTGCGCTTCGTAGTTCTTGCGGATGGTGGCCAAGCCCCGGTCCAGCGCCTCCTGCTTCATCTCCAGCATCTTCACCGGGATGCCGGCGTTGAGGAAGTTCATGGCGATGCCGCCGCCCATGGTGCCGGCGCCGATCACGCCGACGCTCTTGATTTCGCGCTTGGGCGTGTCCGATGGCACGTCGGGAATCTTGCTCGCGGCGCGCTCGGCCAGGAACAGATGGCGCAGCGCACGCGATTCGGCCGTCCACATCAGGTTGATGAACAGCTCACGCTCCACCGCCATGCCGTCGGCGAACTTGCGCTTGGTCGCGGCCTCGACCGCGTCCACGCACTTGGCGGGCGCGGGGTAGTTCTTGGACATGCCCTTGACCATGTTGCGCGCGAACTGAAAGTAGGCATCGCCCTCGGGGTGCTTGCACGGCAGGTTGCGCACCAGGGGCAGCGGGCGCGTGCCGGCGACGGAGCGGGCATAGGCCAGGGCTTCTTGCGCCAACGCTTCGGGCGACGCGACCATCTTGTCGAACAGCTTCTGGCCGGGCAAGGCGCCGAGCATGTCGCTCTTGACGGCCTCGCCGCTGACGATCATGTTGAGTGCCACCTCGACACCCACCACGCGCGGCAGGCGCTGCGTGCCGCCGGCGCCCGGCAGCAGGCCCAGCTTCACTTCCGGCAAGGCCACGTTGCAGCCGGGCGCGGCAATCCGGTAATGGCAACCGAGGGCCAGCTCCAGGCCGCCGCCCATGCACACCGAATGAATCGCGGCGACCACCGGCTTGGGCGACGCCTCGATGGCGGCAATGACGGAAAGCAGGTTCGGCTCCTGCAGAGATTTGTCGCTGCCGAATTCCTTGATGTCGGCACCACCCGAGAAGGCGCCGCCGGCGCCGGTGAGCACGATGGCGGTGACTTCGGCGTCCTGCTGGGCGCGGCGCAGGCCATCCACGATGCCCTGGCGCGTGGCAAGCCCCAGGCCGTTGACGGGCGGGTTCGCCAATGTGATCACGGCCACGTCGCCGTGGACCTGGTATTCAGCGCTCATGCTGGGTTCCTTGTGTGAAAGAGGAAAAGAACGATCGTGCGTTTTTATTGTAGGCCGGTGGTGTCCAACTGCCAGCGTGCCTTGTCCCAAGCGGGACAAAGCCGCGCTACACCTCCAGCCACTCCTTGCGCACGCTGCTGTTGGCGCGCAGGCTGTCGGGCGTGCCGTCGAAGACGATGCTGCCGTGGCCCATGACGAGGGCCCGGTCGGAGACGGTCATGGCGATGGTGAGCTTCTGCTCGATCAACAGCACCGAGACGCCCCGGCTCTTGAGCGTGCGCAGGAATTCGCCCACCTGTTCGACGATCTTGGGTGCGAGGCCCTCGGTGGGTTCGTCGATCATGATGAGCTCGGGGTCGCCCATCAGGGTGCGGCAGAGCGTGAGCATCTGCTGCTCGCCGCCCGACATCACCCCCGCCTCGATGTTGCGACGCTCTTCCAGGCGCGGAAACATGGCGTACATGTCTTCGAACGACCAGCGCCCGCTTTTTCCCGCACGCTTCTGGCCCAGTATCAGGTTCTGGTGGACCGTGAGGTTGGGGAACACGTCACGGCTCTCGGGCACGTAGCCCAGGCCCAGGTGGGCAATCTCGTAGGCCTTGCGGCCTTGCAGCGATTGGCCCTTCCAAGTGATGCGGCCCTCCCAGTCGACCAGGTTCATGATCGCCTTGGCGGTGGTGGAGCGCCCCGAGCCGTTGCGCCCGAGCAGGGCCACGATCTCGCCCTCGCCGATGTCGAGGTTCACGCCGTGCAGCACGTGGCTCTTGCCGTAGTAGGCGTGCAGATTCTCAATTTTCAGCATGTCAGTGGCCTCCCGCCTGCGCATCGGCAACCGCTGAGCCCAGGTAGGCTTCCTGGACGCGCGCATTCGCGCGCACCGCGTCGGGGGTATCGAACGCCAGCACCTCGCCGTACACCACCACGGCAATGCGGTCGGCCAGGCCGAACACCACGCCCATGTCGTGCTCCACGGTGAGCAGGGTGCGGCCTTCCGTCACTTCCTTGATGAGGTGGATGAAACGCGTGGTTTCGCTCACGCTCATGCCGGCCGTGGGTTCGTCGAGCAGGATCACGCTGGCGCCGCCGGCGATGGTGATGCCAATCTCCAGCGCACGCTGCTCGGCATAGGTCAGGTTGACCGCCAGCACGTCGCGCTTCTTGTCGAGCTTGATCATTTCCATCAGTTGCTGCGCGCGGTCGTTGGCGTCGTCCAGGCGCGAGAGGAAGCGCCAGAAGCTGTAGCGGTAGCCCATGCTCCAGAGCACGCCGCAGCGCAGGTTCTCGAAAACGCTCAGCTTGGGGAAGATGTTCGTGATCTGGAAACTGCGCGAGAGCCCCATCCGGTTGATCTCGAAGGGTTTCTTTCCCTCGACCCGCGTGCCATGCAGCAGCACCTCGCCGCTCGTTGGGGCAAAGCGCCCGCTGATCAGATTGAACAGCGTCGATTTGCCAGCGCCGTTCGGGCCGATGATGGCCACGCGCTCGCCGGCGCGCACCGCCAGATCGACCCCGCGAATGATTTCCGTCTTGCCAAAGCTCTTGCGCAAGGCGCGCAGCTCGAGCGCGTAATGTCCGTCGTCTGCCATGGCTTACAAAGCCTCCCCGCGCTTGATTTCTATCTCGATGGCTTCCTGCACCTGGCCCCACTGGCGCAGGAACTCGCGCCGGCACAGCTCGAACAGCGCCAAGCCCGTGACGAGCACGAAGCCGGCGCCGAACCAGCTGCTCAGCTTGCTCGCGTTCACTGTTGCGCCGAGGAATTCCAGCTCCGGCCCCAGGGCGGCGTTGAGCTGCAGGTGGTAGAGCATCTCAATCATCGCCGCGGCGCCGAACAGCGCCACCAGCGCCGTGCCGCCGAGCGCCAGGTAGGCCGGCAGCAGCGGCCGCAGGCGCCCGTACTTGGCGACGCGCAGGTTCATCATGATCAGGCTGGCCACCCCGCCCGGCGCGTACATCACCATGAACAGGAACACCAGGCCCAGGTACAGCAGCCAGGCCTTGGACAGCTCCGAGAGCAGCACCGAGGCGAACACCAGCAGCACGCCGCCGATGATGGGGCCGAAGAAGAAGGTCGCGCCGCCCAGGAAGGTGAACAGCAGGTAGCCGCCCGAGCGCACCACGTTCACGCTGTCGGCGCCGGTCACGATTTCGAAGTTGATGGCCGCCAGGCCCCCGCCGATGCCGGCGAAGAAGCCCGCCACGATGAAGGCGAAGTAGCGCACCCGCTGCGTGTTGTAGCCGATGAACTCGACGCGCTCGGGGTTGTCGCGCACGGCGTTGAGGATGCGCCCGAGCGGCGTCGCGGTGAACGCGAACATCGCGGCCGTGCACAGGAAGCAGTACACCGCGATGAGGTAGTACACCTGGATCGCCGGGCCGAAGGTGAGGCCCAGGAAGGGTTGGCCGTACACGCGGTCGGTGGTGATGCCGCCCTCCCCGCCGAAGAACTCGGGGAACATCAGCGCCATCGAGGCGACGAGCTCGCCGATGCCCAGGGTGATCATGGCGAAGGTGGTGCCTGATTTCTTGGTGGTCACGAAGCCCAGCAGGATGGCGAAGAACATCCCGGCCAGGCCTCCCACCAGGGGAATCAGCACCAGCGGCACGGGCAGTTGCCCGCCACCTGCCAGGTTCATCGCATGGATGGCGATGAAGGAACCCAGGCCGGTATAGACGGCGTGGCCGAAGCTCAGCATGCCGCCTTGCCCGAGCAGGATGTTGTAGCTCAGGCAGATGATGATGGCGTAGCCCATCTGCGAGGCCATGGTCAGCGCCAGGCTGCTGGTGAACAGCATGGGCAGCACGATCAGCACGGCCGCGAACAGCGACCAGACGAGGTAGCGCCCGACGTTGATGGGGCGGAAGCGGTGGTAGCGGCCGGCGGGCAAGGTGGTGGAGCGGGTCATTGGCATCAGTCCTCGCGCGTGCCCAGGAGTCCCTTGGGCCGGAAGATCAGGATCAGCACCAGGAACAGGTACGGAAGAATCGGCGCGACCTGCGACAGCGTGAGCTTGAGCACGGGCCAGCCGAAGGTTTCGGGCGTCACGGTCATCCCCAGGCCGTTCAGCGCGGTGGCCAGCGAGTAGTCCAGCGCCACGGCGAAGGTCTGCACCAGCCCGATCAGGAGCGAAGCCAGGAAGGCGCCGGCGAGCGAGCCCATGCCCCCCACGACGACGACGACAAAGATGATGGAGCCAACCGATCCGGCCATCGCGGGCTCGGTGACGTAGGTGTTGCCGCCGATCACGCCGGCCAGGCCGGCCAGGGCGCAGCCGCCGCCGAACACGAGCATGAACACGCGCGGCACGTTGTGCCCGAGCGCCTGCACCATGTCGGGGTACTTGAGCGCGGCCTGAATCACCAGGCCGATGCGCGTGCGCGTCAGCAGCAGCCACACGGAAACCAGCATCAGCAGCGCCACCAGCATGATGAAGGAGCGCGATTTGGGGAATTGCGTGCCGTAAATGGTGAACAGCGGCCCCTGCAGCTGCTCCGGCAGTCCATAGGGCACCGTCGAACGCCCCCAGACCAATTGCACCAGTTCAAGAATGAGATAGGACAGCCCGAACGTCACCAGCAGTTCGGGCACGTGGCCGTACTTGTGCACGCGGCGCAGGCTGTAACGCTCGAAGAGCGCACCCAGCGCCCCGATGGCCAGGGGCGCGATCACGAGCGCCGGCCAGAACCCGATCGCGCCGGAGATCGTGTAGGCGAAATAGGCGCCGAGCATGTAGAAGCTCGTGTGGGCGAAATTGAGCACGCCCATCATGCTGAAGATCAGGGTCAGCCCCGAGCTCAGCATGAAGAGCAGCAGCCCATAGCTCACCCCGTTGAGCAGGGAGATCGTAAAAAACTCGGCGTTCATGGGGTCCAGTGGTCGAGGTCAAAAAAAGAGGCCCGAGCGATTTCGGGCCTCCAGCGCCAGGGGCGGCCTCCTCAGGAAGGACGCTTCATCTGGCACGAGGTGGGCGTACTCGCCACGTAGGGCTCGTAGTACTTCACCGGGACGAAGGTGTAGCCCGTGTTTTCCGAGTCGAGCGGGTACTTGCCGCCGGCCTTTTCCCACTTCGAGATGAACAGGCCTTGCTGGAGCTGGTGGTCGGTCTTGCGCATCTCGACCTCGCCGTTGAAGCTCTTGAACTTCATGCCTTCGAGCACGGCCGCCACCTTCACCGGGTCGGTCGATTTGGCCTTGACGAAGGCTTGCGACAGCATGGTGTAGGCGTGGTACACGGCACCGGTATAGAAGTCGTCATTGAACTTCTTCTTGTAGTCCACCACGAGCCGGCTGAAGTCCCCGGGCAGGTTGGCGTGCGCGTAGGACACCATGTACACCCGCCCGTCGGCGCCCGCGCCCATGGCCGTCGGGCTGCCGGTGACGGAGCCGTAGTAGGTGTAGAAGTTGACGTTGTTCAGGCCCGCATCGTTCGCCGCCTTGATGAGCAGCGCGAGGTCCGAGCCCCAGTTGCCGGTGATCACCGTGTCGGCGCCGGACGCCTTGATCTTGGCGATGTAGGGCGAGAAGTCGCGCACCTGCGCCAGGGGCGAGAGGTCGTCGCCGACGATCTGAACGTCCGGGCGCTTGCGCTTGAGCATTTCCTTGGCGTACTTGGACACCTGGTGACCGTGCGAGTAGTTCTGGTTGATGAGGTAGACCTTCTTGACCGATGGCTCATCCTTCATGTAGGTCGTGAGCGCTTCCATCTTCATCGACGTGTCGGCATCGAGGCGGAAGTGCCAGTAGCTGCACTTGCTGTTGGTCAGGTCCGGGTCCACCGCGGCGTAGTTGAGGTACACCACTTCCTTGCCGGGGTTGCGCGCGTTGTGCTTTTCCAGCGCGTCCATGATGGCCAGCGCCGGGCCCGAGCCGTTGCCCTGCACGACATAGCGCGCGCCCTGGTCCATGGCCGAGCGCAGTGCGCTGGTGGTTTCCTGGGGCGAGAGCTTGTTGTCGATGCCGATGATCTCGAACTTCACGCCAGCCGGGTTGTTCTTGCTGAATTCCTCGCCCAGGAACTGCCAGCTCTTGAGCTGGTTCGTGCCGACCGCCGCCATCAGCCCGGAGAGCGGGTCGAGCCAGGCGATCTTCACCGTCTCGCCTTTTTGGGCAAATGCACCGCCAGCGCTTACCAGCAGTACCGAAGCAGCTATCGTTTTCAAAGCAAAATTCATGGGTTGTCTCCAGTTGAATTACATCGGTCAGCGTAACCGGTGGCGCTGCGTCGCCGCTCAGGGATTGTCCCCAGGCGCTATCGCAAAGGCGACTGTGCCAGCGCCACCATGCCGGCTTACAGGCCCGGCAGGCGATAGTCCTTGAGCTGCTCGCGCAGGCGGATCTTGAGCATCTTGCCGGTCGCGCCCAGCGGGATGGCATCAACGAACACCACGTCGTCGGGCACCTGCCATTTGGCCGTCTTGCCCTCGTAGAAGGCCAGCAGCTCCTCGCGCGTGAGCTCCGCGCCGGGTTTGAGCGTGACCGCCACGATCGGTCGCTCGTCCCACTTGGGGTGCGGCATGCCGATGCAGGCCGCCATGGCGACCGCCGGGTGCGCCATGGCGATGTTCTCGATGTCGATGGAGCTGATCCATTCGCCGCCAGACTTGATCACATCCTTGCTGCGGTCGGTGATCTGCATGAAACCGTCCGCATCGATGGTGGCCACGTCGCCGGTGGGAAACCAGCCACGGCCCTGCTCGTCCATCACCAGCGGGCTCTCACCCTTGTAGTAGCTGTCGATGATCCACGGGCCGCGCACCAGCAGGTCGCCGTAGGCCTTGCCGTCCCAGGGTTGCTCGCGCCCCTCGCCGTCGACGATCTTCATGTCGACGCCGTAGATGGCGCGGCCCTGCTTCTGCAGGATCTTCATCTGCTCGTCCTTGGGCAGGTCGAGCTGCTTGTTCTTGAGCGTGCACAGCGTGCCGAGCGGGCTCATTTCCGTCATGCCCCAGGCGTGCAGCACCTCGACGCCGTAGTCGTCCTGGAAGGCGCGGATCATGGCCGGCGGGCAGGCCGAGCCACCGATGACCGTGCGCTTGAGCGTGCTGAACTTCAGGCCCGCCGGCTTCATGTGCGAGAGCAGCATCTGCCACACGGTGGGCACGCCGGCGGCATAGGTGACCTTTTCCGCCTCGACCAGCTCATAGATCGATTTGCCGTCGAGCCCCGGCCCCGGAAACACCAGCTTGCAGCCGGTCAGCGCCGCCGAGTACGGAATGCCCCAGGCATTGACGTGGAACATGGGCACCACGGGCAGCACGGCGTCGCGCGCCGACAGGCACATCACGTCCGGCAGCGAGGCCGCGTAGGCGTGCAGCACGGTCGAGCGGTGGCTGTACAGGGCCGCCTTGGGGTTGCCGGTGGTACCGCTCGTGTAGCACATGCTCGATGCGGTGTTTTCGTCGAACACCGGCCAGGCGTACTTGGCCGAGTGCGCGCCGATCCAGGCATCGTAGGCCACGAGGCCCGGTACGCCGCTGTCCTGGGGCAGGCGGTCGGTGTCGCACAGGGCGACCCATTTTTTCACGGTCGGGCATTTGGCATGCACGGCCTGCACCAGCGGCAGGAAGGTCAGGTCGAAGCACAGGATCTGGTCTTCCGCGTGGTTCATGATCCAGGCGATCTGCTCGGGGTGCAGGCGCGGGTTCACGGTGTGCACCACGCGGCCCGAGCCGCTCACACCGAAATAGATTTCCATGTGGCGGTAGCCGTTCCAGGCCAGGGTGGCCACGCGGTCGCCCTGTGCCAGGCCTTCGGCGTCCAGCGCATTGGCCAGCTGGCGCGAGCGCGCCGCCAGATCGCGGTAGGTGTAGCGATGAAGGTCGCCTTCGACGCGGCGCGAGACGATTTCGCCGTCGCCGTGGTGCCGCTCGGCGAATTCCATCAACGAGGAAATCAGCAATGGCTGACTCTGCATCAAACCCAGCATGTGTGCTCCTTTAGCAATGCCTGAAAACAAAACCTGTCCATCCTAGCGGCTCGCCCCTGCCGCTGACGGTCAAATCCACGAAGTGCCACGCCGGGTGCCCACCTCGACCGCGCCCACGGCGCAATGGTCCAGGCATTCCAGCGCCTGGAAGCGCATGCGCCGCAGGCCCCATGGCTTCGAGGAACACGCTTTTGTCCGCATCCGTGGCTCCGTGTTCAAGGCGCAGTGTGCGCGGCCGCGGTGCGAACGCCAACAGCTGTCGTCTGGCAGACATTTGTCGCGGGTTTTCCCGAGGCTGCACCGCACGGCGACAATCGGTCCATGTTCGGCACCCCTTCCTCGGCGGAACGCTTCATCGCCTGCCAACCCTGGCTCTCCAGCCTGCCGCCCGGCCTGCGCGAGCAGGTGCGCGCCGGTGTGGTGGTGACCGAGGGCGCCAAGGGCGAAGTGATGCTGCCCGCCGGCACGGCCGTGGAAGGCTGGCACGCCGTGCTCTCGGGCCTGGTGATGCTGCGCAGTGCTGCTGCGGCGCAGCAACGTGCCTCGGCCTTTATCGGCATCCCCGACGGCGAATGGTTTGGTGAAGGTTCGGCCATGAAGCCCGAACCGCGCAAGTACGAAGTGGTGGCGCTGCGCCCCACGCAGCTCCTGTGCCTGCCGTTGCCCTTGTTCGGCACGCTGCGCGAAACCAGCCTGGCGTTCAACCAGTTCCTGGTGCAGCACCTGAACCTGCGGCTGGGCCAGGCCATGACCATCATCGAGGCCGGCCGCATGCGCTCGCCGGAGCACCGCGTGGCGCTGTACCTCAGCCGCCTGTTCTGGCGCAGCACGCGCCGACTGAACCTGACACAGGACGAGCTGGGCCAGCTTGCCGGGCTGTCGCGCCAGACCGTCAACCGCGTCCTGCGCGTGCTGGAGGCGGCCGGCATCGTGTCGCTCGATTTCGGGCGCGTGGCCATCGTGGACGACGATGCGCTGGCGGCGCACCTGGCCGCGACGGCGGCGCGCTGACGCTTGCCGCCCCGGTCTGCGGCCTCTGGATAGCCCTCACGCCTGCAAGCATTGCGGCCCTCCGGGAGAATGGCCCGATGAGCCTGCCCGACTTTGCCGCGCTGCCCGCCGTCGATCCCAGCCTGAGCTGGAACAACAGCTTCGCCGCGCTCGGCCCCACGTTCTACACGCGCCTGGCGCCGCAACCGTTGCCCGCGCCCTACCTTGTCGCCGCCAGCCCCGACGCCGCGGCAGCGCTGGGGCTGGACACCGGCTGGCTGCAGTCCGACGCAGCGCTGCAGCTTCTGAGCGGCAACGCCCTTCCCCAGGGCGGCGACCCGCTCGCCAGCGTCTACAGCGGCCACCAGTTTGGCGTCTGGGCGGGGCAGTTGGGCGATGGGCGCGCGCTCTTGCTCGGCGAAATCGACACCCCCCAGGGCCCGATGGAGCTGCAGCTCAAGGGCAGCGGCCTCACCCCCTACTCCCGCATGGGCGACGGCCGCGCGGTGCTGCGCTCGAGCATCCGCGAGTTCCTGGCCAGCGAAGCCATGCACGCGCTCGGCGTCCCCACGACGCGCGCACTGGCGCTGGTCGGCTCGCCGCTGCGCGTGCGGCGCGAAACCATGGAAACCACGGCCGTGGTGACCCGCGCCGCGGCCAGCTTCCTGCGTTTCGGGCACTTCGAGCACTTTGCCGCGGCCGGCGACCACGCGGCGCTCCGGCAATTGGCGGACTACGTCATAGCGCGCCACTACCCCGAATGCCAGGCGGGCGCGGCGCTGGGTAACCCCTACGCCGATTTCCTGCAGGCGGTGAGTGAGCGCACGGCCGCGCTCGTGGCGCAGTGGCAATCGATCGGCTTTTGCCACGGCGTGCTCAATACCGACAACATGAGCATCCTGGGGCTCACCATCGACTACGGGCCGTTCCAGTTCCTCGACGCTTACGTCCCCAACCACGTGTGCAACCACAGCGACCACCGCGGCCGCTACGCATTCGACCGCCAGCCCAACGTGGCCCTCTGGAACCTCTACTGCCTGGGGCAGGCCTTGCAGCCACTGATCGGCGCACCCGAGCGCGTGGTGGAAGCGCTCGACGCGTACAAACCGGCGTTCCCGCGCGAACTCATCGCACGCATGCGCGCCAAGCTCGGCCTGCTGGCGCCGCACGCGGACGAGAACGCACTCATCGACGGCATCCTGCGGCTCCTGGCCGACAACGCCGTGGACACCACCATTTTCTGGCGCCGCCTGGCACATGCCGTCGCCGCCGACCACTATGAGCCGGTCCGCGACCTGTTTGCGGACCGCGCCGCGTTCGATGCCTGGTTGCTATCGTATATGGAGCTACTCTGCCAATCAGATAAAGCGCTGGCGGCCGATTTGATGCTCAAAACCAACCCGGCGTACGTGCTGCGGAACTACCTGGCCGAACAGGCCATCCGACAAGCCGGCGCGGGCGACTTCAGCGAAATCCACCGCCTGCAGGCGCTGCTCGCCCACCCTTTCGAAGAGCGCCCCGGCGACGAAGCCTACGCCCTGCCCCCGCCCGACTGGGCGGCCCATTTGTCCATCAGTTGCTCCTCATGACCTTTCCCATCCAGAAAACCGAAGCCGAATGGCAGGCCGTGCTGCGCGGCAAGAACGCCGAACCCGGCGCGCTGAACGTCACGCGCCACGCCGCTACCGAGCGTCCGTTCACCGGCAAGTACGAGGCCCACTGGGCCGACGGCAGCTACCACTGCATCTGCTGCGGCAACAAGCTGTTCGACGCCGGCACCAAGTTCGACGCCGGCTGCGGCTGGCCGAGCTTTTCCGAAGCGGTCCCCGGCGCCATCCAGGAAAACACCGACCTGAGCCACGGCATGCGCCGGGTGGAAACCGTTTGTGCACAATGCGGCTCGCATCTCGGCCACGTGTTCGAGGACGGCCCGGCACCGACCGGCCTGCGCTACTGCATGAATTCCGCCGCGCTCGACTTCGAGACCAAGGCCCCCTGACCGCGCGCCATCCGCGCTCTTCCATGAAACTGCTGATCGATTTCTTCCCCATCATCCTGTTCTTCGTGGCCTTCAAGGTCTGGGGAATCTACGTCGCCACCGGCGTCGCCATCGCCGCCACGGTGGTGCAGATCGCCTACCTGCGCCACAAGCACGGCAAGGTCGAACCCATGCAGTGGATGGGGCTGGGCGTCATCGTGGTGTTCGGCGGCGCCACGCTGCTCGCGCACAGCGAAACCTTCATCAAATGGAAACCCACGGTGCTTTACTGGCTCATGGGCAGCGCGCTGCTCATCGGACAGTTCGTGTTCCGGCGCAACTTCATCAAGAGCCTGATGGGCGCCCAGATCGAGCTGCCCGAGACCGCCTGGAGGGGCCTCAACTGGGCCTGGACGGGCTTTTTCGCCGCCATGGGCGTGCTCAACCTCTGGGTGGCCTACACCTTCAGCACCGATGCCTGGGTGAACTTCAAGCTGTTCGGCGGGTTGGGGCTGATGCTGGCCTTCGTGCTGGCCCAGGCGGCATTCCTCAGCCGCTACATGAAAGACAGCCACCCCGAAAAGGACCCGCAGCCATGACCGACGCCCCCATTACCGCCCCTGCCATGGAGGCCGCACTGCGCGCGGCACTGACCCCCACCCGGCTGGAAGTGCTCGACGAAAGCTACCAGCACGAAGGCCACGCCGGGGCCAACGGCACCGGCTACGGCACGCACTTTCGCGTCCGGATCGCGTCACCTTCGCTTACCGGTTTGCCCAGGGTAAAGCAGCACCGCCTTGTGTATGATGCGCTGCAAGAATTTATCGAGCGCGGCGCGCACGCCATCGCCATCGAGGTTCTTTGATCCCACGCGGCAACGCGTTGCGGCTCGCCGGCGGACTGCCGGCACCCCTCCACCTTTTGGATTTCGAATGAAGAAACAGCTTTTGTCCGGCCTCGTGGCCGCAGCCTTGCTGGGCACAGTGGCGTTGCCTGCGATGGCCCAGAACATCGCCGTGGTCAACGGCAAGGCCATTCCCAAGGAACGCGCCGACGTGTTGCGCCAGCAGGTGGAACGCTCGGGACGCCCCATCACCCCCGAAATCGAGAGCCAGATCAAGGAGGAGGTCATCGCCCGCGAAATCTTCCTGCAGGAAGCCGCCAAGCGCAACCTCGACAAGCTGCCCGACTTCAAGGTGCAGATGGAACTGGCGCGCCAGACCATCCTGATCCGCGAGCTGTTCGCCGACTTCCAGAAGACCAACCCCGTCACGGACGCCGAAATCAAGGCCGAATACGACAAGTTCGTCGCGGCCAACAGCGGCAAGGAATACAAGGCCAGCCACATCCTGGTCGAAACGGAAGACGAAGCCAAGGGCATCATCGCCTCCATCAAGAAGGGTGCAAAGTTCGAGGACATCGCCAAGAAGAAGTCCAAGGACCCGGGCTCCGGCGCCAAGGGCGGCGACCTCGACTGGGCCAACCCCAGCAGCTATGTTGCCGAGTTCACCGAAGCGCTGATCAAGCTGGAAAAGGGCAAGATGACCCAGGCCCCGGTCAAGTCGCAGTTCGGCTGGCACGTGATCCGCCTGGACGACGTGCGCCAGGCACAGCTGCCCAAGCTCGAAGACGTCAAGCCGCAAATCGCGCAGCAGCTCCAGCAGCAAAAGCTGGCCAAGTTCCAGGAAGACATCCGCGCCAAGGCGAAGGTGGAATAAACCCCTCGGAACCCAGCACCAGAACGCGGCCCCGGCCGCGTTTTTTCATGCGGCGCGCGCCACGAGCCAGCCGGCAGCCAGGAGCGCGCCGATCATCACCGGCTGGTGCAGCATGTAGTACGTCAGGCTCCAGCGGCCGAGCAGCGCCAGCCCCGCCAGGGGGCGGGGTACGGGCGCCATCAGGCGCTGCCGGTGCCGGGCCAGCAGCCACTGGCCGGCGGCCAGACCCCACCACAGCACGCCCAGCCAGGGCAGCACCGGCACGTAGTCCTCGGTGATGGGCTTGCGCGACACCAGGCCCAGCCAATTGAGCCAGCGCGCATCAAAGCTCGCCGACCACGCGGCCAGCGGCCCGGTCAGCAAGGCCTGCGCCGCCACGGGCAGCAGCAGCGCCGCCAGGCCGGCCGGCCAGAGCCAGCGCCCCCAGCCGGCGCTGAGCCGCGCCAGGAGCAGCATCACCGCCATCCCGTGCAGCACGCCGAAGTAGATGAAGCTGCGCGGAAACATGAACCACGAACCCAGGGAGACGAGCAGCGCGCAGCCGACGATCTGCCACCAGCGCCGCAAGAACCTGGGCCAGCCGACCTGCTGCGACTGCGCCACCGCCTGCCCCAGCCCGGCGCAGAACAGGAACAGACTGACGATGGCGGTGCGCTGCAGGGTCCAGACCGGGTCGCCGTAGAAATCCTGCCGCCACCAGCCGAAATGGCTCAGGTCAAAGCAGAAATGGAACACCGTCATCCACACCATGGCGAAACCACGCAGGGTGTCGATGGCGGCGTAGCGCTGCGGGGTGGAAGGGATGGGCTTGGGCATGGGATGCGGGTGGCCGATGGCCCCAGTGTGCCCCAAGTCGGCCAGCAAAAAGGGCTCCTAGCTTGATAGCTAGGAGCCCTTGCAACCATTGGTCGGAGCGGCGGGATTCGAACTCGCGACCCTCTGCTCCCAAAGCAGATGCGCTACCAGGCTGCGCTACGCTCCGACAGCTGGCATTCTAACCTGCGCCAGGTGCGCCCACCGGCGCAAAACAGGCGGCGCGCGAAAGAAAAGCCGCCGCTCAGCGGGGCGCGGGGCCCGGGCCGCGGCCGGCCAGGTGGCGGAACGTGATGCGGCCCTTGGTCAGATCGTAGGGCGAGAGTTCCAGCGAGACCTTGTCGCCCGCCAGGATGCGGATGTGGTGCTTGCGCATCTTGCCGCCGGTGTAGGCAATCAGCTGGTGCCCGTTGTCCAGTGTGACGCGAAAGCGCGAGTCGGGCAGCACTTCGGTGACGCTGCCCTGCATTTCGATGAGTTCTTCTTTGGCCATTTTCAATCTCTGGTAAACGATTCCATTCGCCGTTGCTGCTGCCCCACAGCGCGCGCCGTCTGGTCGCTAGGAGAACAGACGCAGTGCGCATGTCGGTCGTGGGGGTGCTGCACCCGCAGCGCAGCTCGGTGGGAAGGCCGGCAGTGACGGCTTCAAGGGACGGGCGGGCGCAAGCCCTGAGCCGGTCGATTGTAGCGCGCCACGCTGGTTTTGCCTACACGGCGCCCGCATCCCGGTCTATAGAATCGCCCGCACTTCCGCCAATGCCCGCCGACATGCCCGATTCGTTTGCCGTTTCTCTCCAGTACCTGTTGCCCAAGCAGGCGCTGACCGTTCTTGCCGGCAAGATCGCCTCGGCCCGGGCCGGCTGGCTCACGACCGCGCTGGTACGCGCCTTTGTTTCGCACTACCGCGTCGACATGGCAGAGGCCGAGCAACCCGACCCCGTCGCCTACCCCACGTTCAACGCGTTTTTCACACGGGCGCTGCGGCCCGGCGCGCGGCCGATCGCCGCTGCCGACCTGGTCTGCCCGGTCGACGGCGCCATGAGCCAGTTCGGCGCCATTGAGCGGGACCAGATCTTCCAGGCCAAGGGCCACCACTATTCGACCACCGCACTGGTCGGCGGCGACAGCGCCCTGGCCGCGCGCTTCCAGGACGGGCACTTCGCCACCATCTACCTCAGTCCGCGCGACTACCACCGCATCCACATGCCGTGCGCCGGGCGGCTCACCCGCATGGTGCACGTGCCGGGGGCGCTGTTTTCGGTCAACCCGGCCACGGCCCTCGGTGTTCCCGGCCTGTTCGCGCGCAACGAACGCGTGGTCTGCGTCTTCGAGGGCGCGCACGGCCCCTTCGTCATGGTGCTGGTCGGCGCGACCATCGTCGGCAGCATGGCGACCGTGTGGCACGGGCTCGTCAACCCGCCGCGCACCGGCGTACTGCGCCATTGGGACTATGCCGAAGGCGAAGTGACGCTGCAAAAGGGCGAGGAAATGGGGCGCTTCCAGCTCGGCTCGACGGTGGTCCTGCTGCTGCCCAAGGGGCCGCTTCGCTTCAACGGGGGTTGGGCGCCCGCCGGCCCGGTGCGCCTGGGCGAAGCCATGGCCGACCTCGGCACGGGGAATGCCGGCGCCGGATAATCCGGCCATGTCCCTGTTGCCGCACCAGCTTGAACTGCTTTCCCCGGCGCGCGACGCCGACATCGGCATCGCCGCCATCGACCACGGCGCCGATGCGGTGTACATCGGCGGGCCGGCGTTCGGCGCGCGGGCAGGCGCCGGCAACGCCCTGCCCGACCTGGAACGGCTGATCGCCCACGCGCACCGTTTCCACAGCCGCGTGTTCATCACGCTCAACACCATCCTGCGCGACGACGAGCTGGAGGATGCCCGCCGGATGGCCTGGCAGGTGTACGGGGCCGGAGCGGACGCGCTCATCGTCCAGGACATGGGCCTGCTCGAACTCGACCTGCCGCCCATCCAGCTGCATGCCAGCACGCAGACCGACATCCGCACGCCGGAAAAAGCGCGTTTCCTGCAGGACGCGGGCCTGTCGCAGATTGTCCTGGCCCGCGAACTGACGCTCGAGCAGATCGCCGCCGTGCGCGCCGCCACCGACGCCGAGCGCTGCACGCTCGAATTCTTTGTCCACGGCGCGCTCTGCGTGGCGTATTCGGGCCAGTGCTACATCACGCACGCACACACCGGCCGCAGCGCCAACCGGGGCGACTGCAACCAGGCCTGCCGCCTGCCCTACCAGGTGACGGACGACAAGGGCCGCTTCATCGCGCACGACAAGCACGTGCTGTCGATGAAGGACAACAACCAGTCGGACAACCTGCGCGCCCTCATCGATGCCGGCGTGCGCAGCTTCAAGATCGAGGGGCGCTACAAGGACCTGGGCTACGTGAAGAACATCACCGCCCACTACCGCACGCTGCTCGACGAGATCATTGAGCAGCGCGAATGCTCGGCCAGCCCGCTGGCGCGCGCATCGAGCGGCAGCACGCGCTTTTTCTTCACGCCCGACCCCGACCAGAACTTCAACCGCGAATTCACCGACTACTTCGTCAACGGCCGCAAGGACGATATCGGCGCCTTCGACACCCCCAAGACCCCGGGCCGCCCCATCGGCTGGGTGACCAAGCTTGGCGCGGATTTCGTCGAGCTGGAAACCACGGACCCGGCCACGCTGCTGCACAACGGCGACGGCCTGTGCTACTACGACCTGCAGAAGGAACTGGTCGGCCTGGCCATCAACCGCGCCGAGCCCGCATCGCCGCACAAGCCTGGGCAGTGGCGCATCTACCCGAAGGACGCGGTGGCTGGCCTGAAGGACCTGCGCAAGGGCCTGGAGATCAACCGCAACCGCGACATGGACTGGGTGCGCATGCTCGACAAGAAGTCGAGCGAGCGGCGCATCGGCCTGTGGGCACAGCTGGCCGAGATCCCCTCCGGCTTCGAGCTGACGCTGACCGACGAGGACGGCTATGCCGCCAGCGCGCGCGCCGCGCAGCCGCACCAGCCGGCCAGCGACCCCGCCCGGGGCGAAGCCGCGCTGCAGGAGCATCTGGGCCGCTTCGGCGGCACGATTTTTTCCGTCCACGGCATCGCGCTGAAGTTCTCGCAGCCCTGGTTCGTGCCCGCCTCGGTGCTCAACCAGCTGCGCCGCGACGCCGTGGTCGCGCTGGAGGCCGCCCGGGCCGCCGGCCTGCAGCGCCTGCCGCGCGCACAGCCTGTGGAGCCGCCCGTGCCCTTCCCCGAGGACACGCTCACCTACCTGGCCAACGTCTACAACCACAAGGCGCACGACTTCTACAAGAAGCACGGCGTGCAGGTGATTGCCGCCGCCTACGAAGCCAAGGAAGAGGAAGGCGAAGTCAGCCTGATGATCACCAAGCACTGCGTGCGCTACTCGCTCAGCCTGTGCCCCAAGCAGGCCAAGGGCGTCATCGGCGTCAAGGGCACCATCAAGGCCGACCCGCTGCACCTCATCAACGGCAAGGAAAAGCTCACCCTGCGCTTTGACTGCAAGCCGTGCGAGATGCACGTCGTGGGCAAGATGAAGCGCTCGGTGCTCAACCAGCACCTGCAGGACATGCAGGCCCAACCCCTGCAGTTCTACCGCACGCGGCCGCAGGCATAAGCACATAGCTACTCGGTACAAGCGGCGCCGGCGCTGCGTGCAACAATGGCCGCCGCCCTCCGGCGCGGCTGCGCCCCATCCCTTTTTCTTCACCCTCAGGACATCGCCCCATGCGCATCGAGACCCTTGCCGTACATGCCGGCTATTCGCCCGACCCGACGACCAAATCCGCCGCCGTCCCGCTCTACCAGACCACGGCCTACGCGTTCGACAACGCCCAGCACGGTGCCGACCTGTTCGACCTGAAGGTCGCGGGCAACATCTACACGCGCATCATGAACCCGACCACGGACGTGCTCGAGCAGCGCGTGGCGGCGCTCGAAGGCGGCGTGGCGGCACTGGCCATGGCCTCCGGCATGGCGGCGATCACGGCGGCCATCCAGACCATCGCCGAGGCCGGCGACAACATCGTCTCGGCCAGCACACTCTACGGCGGCACCTACAACCTGTTCGCCCACACCTTCCCGCAGCAGGGCATCGAGGTGCGTTTTGCCGACCCGGCCAAACCCGAGAGCTTTGCCGCGCTGATCGACGCGCGCACCAAGGCCGTGTTCTGCGAATCCATCGGCAACCCGCTGGGCAACGTGACCGATATCGCGGCCCTGGCCAAGGTGGCGCACGCCGCCGGCGTGCCGCTGATCGTCGACAACACCGTACCCAGCCCCTACCTGTGCCGCCCCATCGAGCACGGCGCCGACATCGTCGTGCACGCGCTCACCAAGTACATGAACGGCCACGGCAACAGCATCGGCGGCATCATCGTCGACAGCGGCAAGTTCCCCTGGGCCGAGCACAAGGCACGCTTCAAGCGCCTGAACGAACCCGACGTGAGCTACCACGGCGTGGTCTACACCGAGGCCCTGGGCGCCGCCGCCTACATTGGCCGCGCCCGCGTTGTGCCGCTGCGCAACATGGGCGCGGCCATTTCGCCGTTCAACGCCTGGCTGACGCTGCAAGGCATCGAAACCCTGCCGCTGCGCATGGACCGCACCTGCGAGAACAGCCTGGCGCTGGCGAAGTTCCTGCAAGGCCATGCCAAGGTCGAGTGGGTGCGCTACGCCGGCCTGCCCGACCACCCGGACCACGCCCTGGCGCAGCGCCTGATGGGCGGGCGGGCCTCGGGCATCCTGTCCTTCGGACTCAAGAGCAGCGACGCCGACCCGCGTGCCGCCGGCGCGCGCTTCCTCGACGCGCTCGGACTGTTCACGCGCCTGGTCAACATCGGCGACGCGAAATCGCTGGCCACGCACCCCGCGTCCACCACGCACCGCCAGCTCGACGCCGCCGAGATGCAAAAAGCCGGCGTGAGCGAGAACATGGTGCGCCTGTCCGTCGGCATCGAGCACATCGACGACCTGCGCGCCGACCTGGCGCAGGCGCTCGACAAGGTCTGACGCAACCACCGGGCCAAAAATTTGGGTGTTTTTGGCCTCTGGCGCTTGAAGGACATGGGCCGACAGCTATTTTTTAGATAGCAAGCTGCGTCCTGCCCCGGCCGCCGCCGGGGACACGCGCAGCTTTCCTGCGGGCGCCGCCTGCGATGATGGCGGTTTTCGCGCCCGCACTTCGTATGCCCTGGTCCCTGCTGCTGCGTCCGCTTCACCTTCTGTACTGGCTGCTGGCCGCGCTGGCGCTCGCCGCACCGTGCGCCGCGCAGCCCAGCGCCGGTCCGTCCGCGCGTGTGCTGGACGTGGCCGACCATGCCGCCGACCGGCTGTCCCTCACACCGTGGTTCGACGTGCTGGAGGACCGCAGCGGCGGCCTGACGTTCGAAGAAGTGGCCGCGCCCGAGTTCGCCGCGCGCTTTCAGCCCAGCGGCAACGCCGGCGAAGCGCTCAATTTCGGCATCACGCCCTCGGCCTGGTGGCTGCGCCTGCGGCTGGCCAATACGGGAGCGCACACCACCGAGCGCCTGCTGGAAGTGGCGTACGCGCGGCTCTCGCACGTCGCGTTCCACGCGCCGCTGCCCGGCGGCGGCTACCGCAGCGTGGACACCGGCACCACGGCGCCCTTCGAGAGCCGGGGCTACGAGAACCGGAACTTTGTCTTCCCCGTGCAGCTGCCTGCGGGTACGGAGCAGACGCTGTACCTGCGCGTGCAGTCCACCACCGCCTTCATCGTGCCGGCGCGCCTGTGGGAGCCTGCGGCGTTCCGGGCGCACGAGCGCAGCGACTACGCCGCGCAGGCCTGGTACTTCGGCATGGCCGCCGCCATGGTGCTGTTCAACCTGTTGCTGTTCCTGAGCCTGCGCGACCGCCTGTACCTCCAGTACGTCGCCTTTTCGGTGTCCATGGCGTTCGCCCTGGCGGCGCAAAATGGCCTGGTGAAGGAAGTGTTTCGGCTGGAGTCGCCCCTGTGGTCCGACCTGTGCACCACCTTCGGCTACTCCTTCGCGCTGGCCAGCAGCATGCTGTTCCTGCGCGGCATGCTGGGCACGGCGCAGCGCCTGCCGCGGCTGGATCCGTGGCTGCGCGGCTTCATCGCGTTCTTCGCGGTCAGCCCGCTGCTGTTCCTGGTGAGCGGGCAACTGCTCATCCGCCCGGCCGCCGTGCTCTACCTGCTGGCCATGGTGTGCCTGATGGCGGTGGCCGTGCACAGCGCGTGGCAGCGCCAGCGCAGTGCGTATTTCTTCCTTGCCGCGTTCACCCTGCTCGGACTGGGCGCGGCCGCCAATGCCCTGCGCGCCATCGGCCTGCTGCCCACCACGGTGCTCAGCGCCAACGCCATGCAGTTCGGCTCGGCGCTGGAGATGCTGCTGCTGGCCCTGGCCCTGGCGGACCGCATCCACCAGATGCGCCGCGAAAAGGCCGCCATGCAGGCCGACCTGCTGGCGGCGCAGACGGCGCTGATCGAAGCGCTGCGCAGCACCGAGCAGAACCTGCAAGAGCGCGTGGCCGAACGCACCCTGGCGCTGGAGAACGCCAACCGCAAGCTGCAGGCACAAAGCCGCACCGACGGCCTGACCGGCATCGCCAACCGGCGCCGTTTCGACGAGGTGCTGGCCAGCGAATGGGCACGCTCGCAGCGTAGCGGAGAGCCGCTTGCCCTGGCCATGCTCGACATCGACTGGTTCAAGGCCTACAACGACCAGTACGGGCACCTGGCGGGTGACGACTGCCTGCGCAGCGTTGCCGGCGTGCTGGCCGAGTGCGCCGTGCGCAGCACCGACCTCGTGGCGCGCTACGGTGGCGAGGAATTCGCCATCGTCTCGCCCGGCAGCACGGCCGAGCAGATGCAGGCGCTGGCCCTGTCGGTGCAACGGGCGCTGGCCGAACTGGCCCTGACGCACCCGACCGCACCCAGCGGCCACGTCACCCTGTGCGCCGGCGTGGCCGCGACGGTGGCCGGGCCGGGCGGTACGCCCGAGCAGCTGGTGGCCACCGCCGACCAGGCGCTCTACCACGCCAAGGCCACGGGGCGGAACCGCGTCGTACTCGCCAAATACATGGTTGGAAATGGCCTCTAGCGCTTATCCAGAAAGCGTTTATAGCTATCTTAGAGATAGCTATCAGAGGTCCCGTGCCAGGCGCAGCCCGCTGAACTGCCAGCGTGCCGTGGCGGGGAAGAAGTTGCGGTAGCTGGCGCGCGCATGCCCCGGCGGCGTGGCGCAGGAGCTGCCGCGCAGCACGTACTGGTTGACCATGAACTTGCCGTTGTATTCGCCCACGGCGCCGGGCGCCGTGCGAAAGCCGGGGTACGGCGCGTAGCTCGACTGCGTCCACTGCCAGACTTTGCCGAACAGCCCGTGCGCTCCGCCGCCCGGGCCATGGGCGGCCACCGCCGTGTCCACAGCGGCCCGTTCCCACTCGGCCTCGGTGGGCAGGCGCGCGCCGGCCCATCGGGCGTAGGCGTCGGCCTCGAAGTACGACAGCTGCGAAACCGGGGCCTGCGGCCGCAGGGGCTGCTCGCCGTCCAGCCCGAAGACCTTCCAGCCGCCCGCCGGCGCCGGCCGCCAGTACATGGGCTGCGTGATGCCCTGCGCCGTGCGCCAGTCCCAACCCTCGGCCAGCCAGAGCTCGGGCCGCTGGTAGCCGCCATCGGCCAGAAAGGCGGCAAATTCGGCGTTGCTCACCAGCCGGTCGGCCAGTGCATGGGGCGCGAGATGCACGGCGTGGCGCGGCAATTCGTTGTCGAAAGCGAAGCCGGCGCCGGCATGGCCGATCTGTACCAGGCCGCCAGGGTGCTCCCACCAGGCGAGCGGCGGCACGGCTGCAGTACCGGGCTCCGGCGCCGGGGCGCGGTAGGCCGGTGCCAGGGGGTTGCATGAGAACAGGTGCAGCACATCGGTGAGCAGCAGCTCCTGGTGCTGTTGCTCGTGCTGCAGGCCAAGCTCGACCAGCGCGCCCAGGGCGCTGCCCTCCTCGGCGCGGGACAGCAGGCGCGCCATGTGCGCATCGACATGCGCGCGGTAGGCCAGCACCTCACCCAGGCCGGGCCGGGTCAGCAGGCCGCGCTGCGGACGCGGATGCTTGGCGCCGACGCCGTTGTAGTAGGAGTTGAACAGCACCCGGAACGCCGGATGGAAGGGGGCAAACCCGGCCTCATGGGCTTCGAGCAGGAACGTCTCGAAGAACCAGGTGGTGTGCGCCAGGTGCCACTTGGCGGGGCTCGCGTCGGGCATGGACTGGGCGGCCGCATCCTCGGCCGACAGGGGCGCCGCGAGCGCCAGGGAATGCGCCCGCACGGCCTGGTACCTTGCCGACAAGGAATGGGGGGTGGTGCTGGCATCCATACGGGTCACGGGCTTTGCAAGGCGTTCAGGGGCGGGCGTGCAGCACGGCGAACCAGCCCCGCTCGTCGGTCCAGGCCTGGGTGCGGGCGAAGCCGGCGCGCGCCAGCATGTCGGTGAAGGTGGGCAAGGCGTATTTGTAGCTGTTTTCGGTGTGGATGCGCTCGCCCGCGGCGAACCGGCGGCTGCCGCCAGGCCAGTGCACCTCGCACGGCTCGGCGGCTTCCAGGTGCATTTCGATGCGCGCCTCTGCGGCGTTGAAGAACGCACGGTGGCGCCACTGCCCCAGGTCGAAGTCGCTGCCGATGAGGCGGTTGACGTGCGCCAGCACATTCAGGTTGAACGCCGCCGTCACGCCGGCGGCGTCGTCGTAGGCGGCTTCCAGCACGCCCACGTCCTTGGGCAGGTCGATGCCGATGAGCAGCGCGCCGTCCGCACCCGCCAGTTCGCGCATGTGCGCCAGCAGCGCCAGCGCGTGCGGCGGGTCGAAGTTGCCGATCGAGGAGCCGGGGTAGAAGACCAGCCGCCCGGTCCTCGGAATGTCGCTGGGCAGCACCACGCCCTGCGTCAGGTCGCCGGCCACCGCGCGCGCATCCAGCGGGGCGCAAGTGCGCCGCAGGCGCTCCACCGCCTCGGCAAGGAAATCGGCGGAAATGTCCACCCCGACGAAGCAGGCCGGCCGCACCATCCGGCACAGCGCCTCGGCCTTGCTGCAGTTGCCGGCGCCCAGCTCGATGACCGTGCGCCCCGGCCCGACCGCCTGCGCGATGTCCGCCGCATGGCGCTGCATGATGGCGTTTTCGGTGCGCGTCGGGTAGTACTCGGGCAGGCGCGTGATGTCCTCGAACAGCTCGGACCCACGCTGGTCGTAGAAGTACTTGGGGGAGATTTGCGCGGGGTGCTGGCGCAGGCCGCGCGCGATGTCGTCGTTGGTGATTGGCAAAGGCGGTGTCCCTCGGCGTCGCGGGCGGGGTGCACGTCCCCCACCTCCGGGCCATTGTGCAAGCGGGTGCGCGCAGCCGTTGTAGGCTTGGCACCCGTCCCGCGCTTCGAGCGCATCCGGCGCAGGGCGGGCCGCACCGCTGCACCATACCACCGAGAAGTCCTACCCGCGTGCTCACGATCCCATGGATTCCCTGACCCAATTCGTACTCGGCTCGGCCATCGCCACGGCCACCCTGGGCCGGCGCACCGCCGCATGGAAAGCCGTGCTGTGGGGCGGCGTCGCCGGCACCCTGCCCGACCTGGACGCCTTCATCGACCACGGCGATGCCATTCTCAACATGGTGCGGCACCGGTCCGAAAGCCATTCGCTGTTCTTCCTGAGCCTGCTCTCGGCGCCGCTTGCGTGGCTGGTGGCGCGCCTGTGCCGCGAGCCGCAGCATGTCGCGCGCTGGTGGCTGGCGCTGTGGCTGGCGCTCATCACCCACCCGCTGCTCGACTGGATGACGGTGTACGGGACGCAGTTGCTGCTGCCGTTCACCAACCATCCCTACGCCGTCGGCAGCATTTTCATCATCGACCCCTTGTACACGCTGCCCCTGCTCACCGGGGTGCTGGCGGCGCTGGCCCTGCGGCAGGGGCGGGGCCTGGCGTGGGTGCGCGGCGCCCTGGTGGTCAGCAGCGCCTACCTGGCCTGGAGCGTGGCAGCGCAGCAGATCGCCACGCAGCGCATCCTGGCCTCGGCGCCCGTACCCGGCCTGGCGCATGCGCAGCTGCTGGTGACGCCCGCCCCGTTCAACACCCTCCTCTGGCGCGCCGTGGCGGTGACGCCAACGCACTACTACGAAGGCTATTACTCCCTGCTCGACGGCCCGCGCACCATGCGCTGGACCAAGCACGACCGGGGCGCTGCGCTGTACCAGGCGCACGGCGCCAGCGCCCTGGTGCAGCGGGTGGCACGCTTCAGCCACGGTTTCTTCAAGATGAGTGCGGCCGGTGGCGAAGTCTTCATCACCGACCTGCGCATGGGCTACGAGCCGCACTACAGCTTCCACTTCAACCTGGGCACGCCGGCCGAGCTGGCGTCGGGCCAGCACACCACCACGCAGGAGTGGCAGCGCCCCGACCTGGCCACCGCCCTGCCCTGGCTGTGGGAGCGCATGTGGGGCGGCGATGCGCCCCTGCCCGGCGGTGCCGGCTGAGGGCTTGCCTCAGTGCGCGGACCCGCCGCGCAGGCGCTGGAAGAGCGACACCCCGGCCAACACCACGGCGCCCGCGGCGATGCCGATCACCGCATTGAGCAGGTTGGGCACCAGCACCGCCCACAGCCCGCCCAGCATCCAGTGCCCCGCGGACTCGCCCGCGCCCTGGACGGCGTGGTGCAGGGCCGACACGCCGTGCACCAGGATGCCGCCGCCGACCAGGAACATGGCGGCGGTTCCGGCGACCGAGAGCCCCTTCATCAGCCAGGGGGCCGCGCGCACGATGCCCCGACCCAGCGCCTGCGCCGCGCTGCTGGCCTTGCCGGAGAGCCACAGCCCCAGGTCGTCGAGCTTGACGATGCCCGCCACGAGCCCGTACACGCCCACCGTCATGACGACGGCGATGCCCGACAGCACCGCCACCTGCTGGGTGAACGGGGCCGCCGCGACCGTGCCCAGGGTGATGGCGATGATTTCCGCCGACAGGATGAAGTCGGTGCGCACCGCGCCCTTGATCTTGTCCTTCTCGAAGGCCACCAGGTCGACCACCGGGTTGGCATTCGCCTGGGCGTGGCTTTCGTGCTCCACGGCGTCCTCCTCCGGACGGTGCAGGAACTTGTGCGCCAGCTTCTCGAAGCCCTCGTAGCACAGGAAAGCGCCGCCCACCATCAGGAGCGGCGTCACCGCCCAGGGCGCGAAGGCGCTGATGAGCAGCGCGGCGGGCACCAGGATGGCCTTGTTCACCATCGAGCCCTTGGCCACCGCCAGCACCACCGGCACCTCGCGCTCGGCGCGCACGCCGGTCACCTGCTGGGCGTTCAGCGCCAGGTCGTCGCCGAGCACGCCGGCGGTCTTTTGCGCCGCCACCTTGGTCATCACCGAGACGTCGTCGGCCATGGCGACGCTCTTCTTGGCCGCGACCTTGGTCATCAGGGCGACGTCGTCCAGGATGGTGGCAATGTCGTCGAGCAGGGTCAGAAGGCTGGCACCGGCCATGGGATTCCTTTCAGCGCGCTGGGCGCACCGGATGATGCTCGAAATGGGCCGCCCGCGCTTGTAGGACGGACGCTGATAGCTATTTATTTAATAGTGCCCAGCATCACGCCACCCAGCGCCGTGCATTGCGCCAGATGCGCATCCAGGGGCTGGCGACGTCCAGGCCGCCGGTGGCGGCCAGGTCGGTCCAGCTCATCTGCACGTTGCGGAACACCCGCTCGGGGTGCGGCATGAGCGCGGTGAAGCGGCCGTCCGCCGTGGTCACGCTGGTCAGGCCGCCGGGGCTGCCGTTGGGGTTGAACGGGTACCGCTCGGTGGGCGCGCCGTGGTGGTCGACGAAGCGCAGCGCCGCGATGGCCTTGGCGGCGTCGCCCCGGTGCTTGAAGTTGGCGTAGCCCTCGCCGTGCGCCACGGCGATCGGCAGGCGGCTGCCGGCCATGCCGGCGAAGAACAGGCTGGGCGAGTCGAGCACTTCAACGAGCGAGAGCCGCGCCTCGAAACGCTCGCTCTGGTTGGTGGTGAAGCGCGGCCAGTGCTCTGCGCCGGGGATGATGTCGGCCAGCTCGGCGAACATCTGGCAGCCGTTGCACACGCCCAGGCCGAAGGTGTCGCCGCGCGCGAAGAAGGCGGCGAACTGGTCGGCCAGGCGCGGGTTGAAGGTGATCGACCGCGCCCAGCCGATGCCGGCGCCCAGGGTGTCGCCGTAGCTGAAGCCGCCGCAGGCGACCAGCCCGGCAAAGGTTTGCAGGTCGGCGCGGCCGGTTTGCAGGTCGGTCATGTGCACGTCCACGGCCTCGAACCCCGCCTCGGTGAAGGCGTAGGCCATTTCCACGTGCGAATTGACGCCCTGCTCGCGCAGCACGGCGACGCGCGGGCGCGCGCCGTGCACGAAGGGGGCGGCAATGTCTTCCAGCGGGTCGAAGCCGAGCTGCACGTGCAGGCCGGGGTCGCCCGCGTCGCCCCGGCTGGCGTGTTCGGCGTCAGCGCAGTCGGGGTTGTCGCGCTGCTGGCAGATCTTCCAGCTCACGCTGTCCCAGACCTGGTGCAGGTCGGACAAAGCGGCCGAGAACACCTCGCGCGTGTCGCGCCAGACCGAGAGGCGCCCCTTGCCGGCATCGATGGCCGACGCTTCGGGCCGCGTGGCGCCGACCACGTGCGAAAAGCGCGACAGACCGTGCGCGCGCAGCACCTGCAGCGCGCTGTCGCGCTCGGCCGTGGCCACCTGCAGCACCACGCCGAGCTCTTCGTTGAACAGCGCCTTGAGGGTGAGCTCCTCGCGCCGCGCGCTGACCTGCTGCGCCCAGTTTTTGGCGTCGCCCGCTTCCATGCGGCTGTCGCTGACGCCGTCGCCCTCGGTCAGCAGCATGTCCACGTTGAGCGCCACGCCGACCTGGCCGGCAAAGGCCATCTCGGCGGCCGCGGCGAACAGGCCCCCGTCGCTGCGGTCGTGGTAGGCCAGGATGCGGCCGTCGGCGCGCAGGGCGTTGACGGCGGCGACGAGATTCTTCAAATTCTCTGCGTCGTCCAGGTCGGGCACGGCGCCGCCGGGCTGGCCCAGCACCTGCGCCAGGACACTGCCGCCCATGCGGCTGCGGCCCTTGCCGAGGTCGATGAGGATCAGGGTGGTGTCCACATCGCGCGCCAGCTGCGGCGTGAGCGCGCCGCGCACGTCCGGCAGGGTGGCAAAGGCGGTGACGATGAGGCTCACCGGCGAGACGACTTTCTGCGCCGCGCCTTCGTGCTGCCACTGGGTGCGCATCGACAGGCTGTCCTTGCCGACGGGAATCGAGATGCCGAGCGCCGGGCACAGCTCCAGGCCGACCGCGCGCACGGTGTCGTAGAGCGCGGCGTCCTCGCCCGGCTCGCCGCAGGCCGCCATCCAGTTGGCCGAGAGCTTGACGCGTGCCAGCTCGATGGGCGCGGCCAGCAGATTGGTGATGGCTTCGGCCACCGCCATGCGGCCGGAGGCCGGCGCGTCGGTGGCGGCCAGCGGCGTGCGCTCGCCCAGCGCCATGGCTTCGCCGGCAAAGCCGGCGTAGTCGGCCAGCGTCACGGCGCAGTCGGCCACCGGCACCTGCCAGGGGCCGACCATCTGGTCGCGGTGCGTGAGCCCGCCCACCGTGCGGTCGCCAATGGTGATGAGAAAGCGCTTGGAGGCGACCGTGGGGTGGCTGAGCACATCGAGCGCCGCCTGCTGCAGCGCGACGCCAGACACATCGAGGGCTGCCGAGGTGCGCGCCACGCGGACGACATCGCGGTGCATCTTGGGCGGTTTTCCGAGCAGCACGTCCATGGGCATGTGGACGGCGGGCGCCGCCTCGGGCAATGCGGCACCGGGCGCCAGCGGCACGCCTGCGCCCACCACCAGTTCGCGCGCCTCGGTGGCCACACCGACGACGGCAAAGGGGCAGCGTTCGCGTTCGCAGAAGGCCTCGAACTGCGCCAGCGAATCGGGCGCGATGGCCAGCACATAGCGCTCCTGGCTCTCGTTGCACCAGATTTCGCGCGGCGCCAGGCCCGATTCTTCGAGCGGCACGGCCGAGAGGTCGAAGCGCGCGCCGCGCCCGGCGTCGTTCACCAGCTCGGGAAAGGCGTTCGAGAGCCCGCCCGCGCCGACGTCGTGGATGGCCAGGATGGGGTTGGCCCCGCCGAGCGCCGCGCAGTGGTTGATGACCTCCTGCGCGCGCCGCTCGATCTCGGGGTTGCCGCGCTGCACCGAGTCGAAATCGAGTTCGGCGGCGTTCTGGCCGGTGGCCATGGAGCTCGCCGCGCTGCCGCCCATGCCGATGCGCATGCCCGGGCCGCCGAGCTGCACCAGCAGCGAGCCGGCGGGGAATTCGATCTTCTGCGTCAGCGCCGCATCGATCTGCCCCAGGCCGCCGGCGATCATGATGGGCTTGTGGTAGCCGCGCTGCACGCCGTCCACTTCGGCTTCGTATTCGCGGAAATAGCCCAGCAGGTTGGGTCGGCCGAATTCGTTGTTGAAGGCCGCGCCGCCGAGCGGCCCCTCGGTCATGACCTGCAAAGGGCTGGCGATGTGGCCGGGCTTGCCGCCGGGGGCATCCGACAGCCCGCCCCAGAGCTTGGAGACGGTAAAGCCCGTCAGGCCCGCCTTGGGCCGGGAGCCGCGCCCGGTGGCGCCTTCGTCGCGGATCTCGCCGCCGGCACCGGTGGAGGCGCCCGGGAACGGCGAGATGGCCGTGGGGTGGTTGTGCGTCTCCACCTTCATCAGCACATGCTGCAGCACACTCTCTTTTTCGTAGCTTGGTGCGCTAGAACCACCTGCGCTGGAGGCCGATTTCGCTTGAAATTTCTCGACCACGCCGCCTTCCATCACCGAGGCGTTGTCCGAATAGGCGACGACGGTGTGCTGCGGGCTCGCCTGGTGCGTGTGGCGGATCATGCCGAACAGGCTTTTCTCCTGCGGGGCGCCGTCGATGGTGAACTGGGCGTTGAAGATCTTGTGCCGGCAGTGCTCGCTGTTGGCCTGGGCGAACATCATCAGTTCGACGTCCGTCGGGTTGCGCCCCAGGCCGGTGAAGGCGTGGACGAGGTAGTCGATCTCGTCGCTCGCCAGGGCCAGGCCCCACTCGGCGTCCGCGGCTTCCAGGGCGGCGCGCCCGCCGCCCAGCACGTCCACCTGCGCCATGGGCTGGGCCGGCAGTTCGCTGAACAGGGCGCGCGCGGCCTCCAGGTCGGTGAACCAGGACTCGGTCATGCGGTCGTGCAGCACGGCCGCCACCTGGGCGAGCGGCGCCTCGGCCAGCGGCTTGGCGGCCCCGAGCAGGCCCGAGCGCAGGGCGATGCGGTATTCGGTCACGCGCTCGATGCGGCGCACGTCCAGGCCGCAGTTGTGCGCGATGTCGGTCGCCTTGGACGCCCAGGGCGATACGGTGCCCAGGCGCGGCGCGACCACCACCACCTGCCCCGTGGTCTCGCCCTCGAAGGGTTCGCCGTACTGCAGCAGGGCCGCGAGCCGCTCGGCCTCTGCCCCCGTCGGCGCGCCGGGCGTCGCAACCCAGTGCACGTAGCGCGCCTGCACGCCGGAGATGCGCGGCTCGATGGCCTGCAGCCGCGGCAGCAGTTGGCGGGCACGGAAGGGGCTCAGGGCGTTGCCGCCTACAAACTGGGTCAGGTGCAAGGTCACGGTGGCGGCGTTCGGTTGGGGGGTGAAGGGCAGCGCCGGATCGGCTGTCGGTGCGCCGCCCGCGTCAGGCAGCAAAGCCGGGCATTTTAGTTGGCGCCGCCCCCGGCTCCCGGGCCGGCGCCAGCAGCCCACGGGGGCCGATGGGATAATTTCCCCATGAGCATCACCATCAAGTCCGCTGAGGACATCGCCGGCATGCGCGTGGCCTGCCGCCTCGCGTCCGAAGTGCTGGACGCCATCACGCCGCACATCCGCCCCGGCATCACCACGCGCCAGATCGACGAGATCGCCGCCGCCTGCATGGCCAGCCAGGGCACCATTTCCGCCACCGTCGGCTACCAGCCGCCCGGCTACCCGCCCTACCCGGCCTCGCTGTGCACCTCGGTCAACCACGTGGTCTGCCACGGCATTCCGAACGACAAGCCGCTCAAGAAGGGCGACATCGTCAACGTGGACGTGACCGTCATCACCAAGGACGGCTGGTACGGCGACAACAGCCGCATGTACCTGATCGGCGAGTGCTCGATTGCCGCCAAGCGGCTCTCGGCCATCACCTTCGAGGCCATGTGGCACGGCATCCTGCAGGTCAAGCCCGGCGCGCACCTGGGCGACATCGGCCACGCCATCCAGAAGTTCGCCGAAGGCCACGGCTTTTCGGTCGTGCGCGAATTCTGCGGCCACGGCATCGGCAAGCGCTTCCATGAGGAACCCCAGGTGCTGCACTACGGTCGCCCGGGCACGCTCGAGCGGCTGGAGCCCGGCATGGTGTTCACCATCGAGCCCATGATCAACGCCGGCCGGCGCGAGATCAAGGAATTCGGCAACGACGGCTGGACCATC
Source organism: Acidovorax sp. SCN 68-22 (assembly GCA_001724785.1). Classification (GTDB taxonomy): domain Bacteria; phylum Pseudomonadota; class Gammaproteobacteria; order Burkholderiales; family Burkholderiaceae_C; genus Simplicispira. Next base: position 37,533 of record MEDL01000004.1, read on the forward strand.
GTCACCAAGGACCACAGCCTCTCCGCGCAGTGGGAGCACACGGTGCTGGTCACGCCCACGGGCTACGAGGTGATGACGCTGTCCGCCGGCTCGCCGGCGCTGCCCGATTTCGTCCAGGCCACGGCCACCTGAAACCCCGTACCCGGCTGGCCGCGCACGCTTCTTGCATGGGCGCTTCCATGAACCCTGCGCCGCAACCCCCAGGAACCCCCGACCTCGCTGCCTTGCGCGACGCCTATCGGCGTGACAAGGCGGCCCTGCTGGCCACGCTGGTGGCGCCGCTCCCCTCGGTGCGCAGCGTGCACGGCGTGCTGCGCCGCCTCACGCGCCTGGCCGACGCGCTGCTGGCCACGCTCTGGCGCGCTGCCGCGCTGCCGCCCGGCCTGGCGCTGGTGGCGGTGGGCGGCTTCGGGCGGCGCCAGCTGCTGCCGTATTCCGACGTGGACGTGCTGGTGCTGCTGCCCGAGGGCTCGCACGCGGCGCTCGGCCTCGACACACGCGGCCGCGTGGAGGATTTCATCCGGAGCTGCTGGGACGCGGGCCTGGAAATCGGCTCCAGCGTGCGCTCGATCGAGGAATGCCTGCACGAGGCGGCCGGCGACGTCACGGTGCAGACCTCGCTCCTGGAGGCGCGGCGCATCACCGGCAGCGCGGCGCTGTTCCAGCGCTTCGAGGCGGCGTTTCGTGCCTCGCTGGACCCGCGCGCCTTCCTCACCGCCAAGACGCTGGAACTGCAGCAGCGCCATACCAAGTACGAAAACACTGCCTACGCGCTGGAGCCCAACGCCAAGGAGTCGCCCGGCGGCCTGCGCGACCTGCAGACCATCCGCTGGGTGGCGCACGCCGCGGGCCTGGGGAGCTCCTGGCGCGCGCTGGCCGCCAGCGGACTGGCAACGGCCTACGAAGCGCAGCAGCTTGAACGCAACGAGGCGGTGCTGCTGCTGATCCGTGCGCGGCTGCACGCCATCGCCGGGCGCCGCGAGGACCGCCTGGGCTTCGACCTGCAGACCGCCGTGGCCGAGAGCTTCGGCTACCAAAGCGTCACCGAGGGCGGCGCGCGCCTGCCCATGCGCGCCAGCGAGACGCTGATGCGGCGTTATTACTGGGCCGCCAAGGCGGTGTCGCAGCTGACGCAGCTCCTGCTGCTCAACATCGAGGAGCGCCTGAACCCGGCGCAGACGCCGCCGCGGCGCATCAACGAGCGCTTCTTTGACAAGGGCGGAATGATCGAGGTGGCGAGCGACGACCTCTACCAGCGCGACCCGCACGCCATCCTGGAGACCTTCCTGCTGTTCCAGTCGTCCGCGGCGCTGCAGGAACTCTCGGCGCGTACGCTGCGCGCGCTGTACGCGGCGCGCGGCGTGATGAACAGCGCCTTTCGGCGCGATCCGGTGAACCACGCGGCATTCCTGCGCATCCTGCAGCAGCCTGCCGGCATCACCCACGCCATGCGCCTGATGAACCAGACCTCGGTGCTGGGGCGCTACCTCTGGCCGTTCCGGCGCATCGTCGGGCAGATGCAGCACGACCTGTTCCACGTCTACACCGTGGACCAGCACATCCTGATGGTGCTGCGCAACATGCGGCGCTTCTTCATGGCCGAGCATGCGCACGAATACCCGTTCTGCTCGCAGCTCGCCGCCGGCTGGGACAAGCCCTGGGTGCTCTACCTCGCCGCGCTCTTCCACGACATCGGCAAAGGACGCGGCGGCGACCATTCGCGCATCGGCGCCGTCGCGGTGCGGCGCTTTTGCCGCCAGCACGGCATTGCGCGCGCCGAGGCGCGGCTGGTCGAATTCCTGGTGCGCGAGCACCTGAGCATGAGCCGCACGGCGCAAAAGGAAGACCTGAGCGATCCCGACGTCATTGCCGCCTTTGCCCGGCGCGTGGGCGACGAGCGCAGCCTGACGGCGCTCTACCTGCTGACTGTCGCCGACATCCGGGGCACGAGCCCCATGGTCTGGAACGCCTGGAAAGGCAAGCTCCTGGAGGACCTCTACCGCGCCACGCTGCGCGTGCTGGGCGGCCGTGCGCCCGATGCCGCCGCCGAAACCGAGGCGCGCAAGCGCGACGCCCTGGTGCTGCTGGCGCTCAACGCCCTGCCGGCCAACGCGCACGAGGTGCTGTGGAACACGCTGGACCTGGGCTACTTCATGCGCCACGAAGCCGCCGACATCGCCTGGCACAC
>MEDL01000005.1 GCA_001724785.1 Acidovorax sp. SCN 68-22
CCAGGCATCCCAGGCGGCGCTCATGGTGGCGCAAGTCCAGGCACAGGCGGGTAGGCTGGATGCCGCCAAGGAAGCGCTTGCCTGGCTGGTCGCGGAGGGAAGTGACGAAGGTTATAGATCGGTCGCCCGTCTGAGGTTGGCGAGCGTGCTGATGGAGCAAGGGGCGCATGAGGAAGCCATCAGCCAACTCGGTAGCGGGATTGCCCCCGAATTCGCGGCCGTGGCAGCCGACCGGAAAGGGGACGCGTTGCAACTGCTCGGCAAGCGGGACGAGGCGGTAGCGCAGTACACCATCGCTTACCAGAACATGGACTCCGCAGCGGACTATCGCCGTCTGGTGGAAGTGAAGCTCAATGCCTTGGGCGTGCGACCGGATGCTGCGAACCCTGGCAAAGCAAAGGATCTGGCGAAATGACTTTTTCTTTCGGTGGGTGTGGGCGCACGGCACGGTGGTGTGCGTCCTTTTTGGGTGTCGCACTTCTCTCCGCATGTTCTTTGTGGCCGGGTGGCCCCGAGCGCCCGAAACCTGCGGATCTGGGCGCCAACGTTCCCGTGTTGGGCGTGCGCCAAGCGTGGGCTGCCCGCATAGGGAGCACGGCCGGTCTTGCCCTGCAAGCCAATGTGCAAGGCAGTGCTGTGACGGTCGCCTCGTCGGACGGTACGGTGGCCAGCTTCAATGCCCGTACGGGGAAAGAGCTGTGGCGAACCAAGGTGGCCGAAGGGGTTGCTGCTGGTGTAGGCAGTGATGGGCGATGGACGGCTGTGGTATCGCGCGACAACGATCTGGTGGTATTGGAGGCCGGACGCGAGGCCTGGCGCCACCGGCTCCCCGCGCAGGTGTTCACAGCGCCCTTGGTTGCCGGCGAGCGCGTGTTCGTCTTGGCCGCGGACCGTTCCATCTCTGCATTCGATGCGGCGCGGGGCACCACGCTCTGGAGCTTGCCTGGTACGGGTGCGCCCCTGGTGCTGCGACAAGCCGGGGTGTTGCTGGCAGTGGGCGACACGCTGGTGGCAGGGGTGTCGGGCAGGCTGGTAGGGCTCAACCCGGATGCCGGCAGTGTCCGGTGGGACGCTCCGTTGGCCGTAGCTCGGGGAACCAACGACGTCGAGCGCCTGGTCGAACTGGTGGGGCCGGTCAGCAGGGTGAAGGACAGCTTGTGCGCGCGCGCCTTCCAGGCCAGCGTGGCCTGTGCGGATTTGGCAGCGGGCCGCGTCGATTGGGTCCAAAAGTCGAACGGAGGGTCCGGCATCTCGGGCGACGCCGCTACGGTGGTGGGTTCCGAGAGCAATGGGAAGCTCGTGGCATGGGACCGCCAGAGCGGCAAGCAGTTGTGGGTCAGTGAACGCCTGCGGTATCGGAACTTGTCCGCGCCTTTGCTGCTGGGCCGATCGGTTATCGTCGGGGACGGTTCCGGAACCCTGCATTTCCTATCGCAGGACGATGCCAGCCCGCTCAATCGGGTTGCGACCGATGGTTCGGCCATCGAAGCCGCACCGGTGGTGGCAGACGATACGCTCGTTGTCGTCACGCGTGCGGGCGGTATTTTTGGCTTCCGGCCCGATTGAGGCGCGTTGGACCGTATGAATCCAGTGATTGCGCTCGTCGGCAGGCCCAATGTAGGCAAGTCGACACTTTTTAACCGCATGACCCAATCGCGCGACGCCATCGTTGCCGATTTCGCGGGGTTGACGCGTGACCGCCACTACGGCCACGGGAAGCAAGGCGGGCGGGATTTCATCGTCATCGATACAGGGGGTTTCGAGCCCGAAGCCTCGTCCGGTATCTACAGTGAAATGGCCAAGCAGACGCGGCAAGCGGTTGCCGAGGCCGATGTGGTCGTATTCGTCGTCGATGCAAGGGCAGGCATATCCGCTCAGGACCACGACATCGCAAACTACCTGCGTCGTTTGGGCAAACCCTGTGTGCTGGCGGCCAATAAGGCGGAAGGCATGCTCGAAGGCATTCAGCTTTCCGAGTTTTATGAATTGGGTCTGGGCGAGGTGCACCCAGTATCCGCAGCCCACGGCCAACGCGTGCGCAGCCTGGTGGAACTCGCGCTCGCACTGCTGCCCGAACCCGAGGCTCCGGCTGAAGCGGCGAACGAGGTGGCCGCGATCCGCCTCGCAGTGGTCGGTCGTCCCAACGCCGGAAAATCCACCCTCATCAACACCTGGTTGGGGGAGGAGCGGCTGGTGGCGTTCGATCTTCCGGGGACCACCCGGGACGCCATCAGCGTGCCCTTCGAGCGCAATGGCCAGCGGTTCGAACTCATTGATACCGCCGGGCTAAGAAAAAAGGGCAAAGTGTTCGAGGCCATCGAGAAGTTCTCGGTGGTCAAGACGCTGCAAGCCATTGATTCCGCCCATGTTGTGGTGCTGCTTCTGGATGCCACGCAAGGGGTCACCGATCAGGATGCGCACATCGCGGGATACATTCTTGAGCGTGGCCGCGCCGTGGTGGTTGCGGTGAACAAATGGGACGCGGTGGACGACTACCAGCGCCAGCTTCTCGAGCGCTCGATTGAAAGCCGCTTGGCGTTTCTCAAATTCGCGACCTTGTGCTTTATATCCGCGAGGAAGCGGCAGGGCCTGGGACCACTGTGGTCCGCAATGACGCAGGCTTACAAGGCGGCGACCTGCAAGATGAGCACACCGGTGCTCACACGCGTACTCCTCGAAGCGGTGCAATTCCAGAGCCCCAAGCGGGCCGGCATGTTCCGCCCCAAGCTGCGCTACGCGCACCAGGGGGGAGTGAACCCGCCCGTCATCGTGGTGCACGGGAATTCCCTGGAGCATGTCACCGATGCGTACAAACGCTACCTGGAGGCGCGTTTTCGCAAGGAATTCAACCTTGTCGGCACGCCGCTGCGCATCGAGATGAAGACTTCGCACAATCCTTATGTCGATAAGGAGAGCCCATAGGGAGGCCTGCATTTTGGGCGATTCGGTGGGGTCCCGCCCGGGCTGTGGCCGCCCCGCCCGGGCGGAACTCCAAGCTTCCAGGACATCGGTGGGTGCATCCGTTGCCGAGGCGTCCGTGTGGTAAGGTGCGTGCCCACAACAACTTGAACACGGAGCATATCGTGAGCAACAAAGGTCAGCTTCTCCAGGATCCCTTTCTCAACGCCTTGCGCCGCGAGCACGTGCCTGTTTCCATTTATCTGGTCAACGGCATCAAGCTGCAAGGCCAGATTGAATCCTTTGACCAATACGTCGTACTGCTGCGCAATACCGTGACGCAAATGGTCTACAAGCATGCGATTTCTACCATCGTCCCAGGTCGGCCCGTGAGCTTCAGCACGGCCGAACCCGCCGAGAGCGAGAGCCACGTAGGCGATACCCGATGAACGCTTCCGGTGCTCCGGTGCGCCCTTCGGCGCTGGCGGCTGGCCCGCGCCGTTAAGCTTGGCCGCCACCTTTTCCGTGCCTGCGGCGCCCGTCCTGTTGGTCGGGGTTGATCTCGGTTTGCCGGATTTCGATGCCGAACTCGCGGAACTGGGCCTTCTCGCCCAGACCGCGGGATTCGACCCCGTGGCCCGCATCACCTGCAAGCGCAGCGCTCCCGACGCCGCCCTGTTCGTCGGCTCCGGCAAGGCGGAGGAAATCCGCCTTCTTGCGCAGATGCATGGTGCCCAGGAAGTGCTGTTCGACCAGGCGCTGAGCCCGGCGCAGCAACGCAATCTCGAGCGTTTGCTGGAGCTTCCGGTGAACGACCGCACCTTGCTCATCCTGGGGATTTTTGCCCAGCGCGCGCGCAGCCACGAGGGGAAATTGCAAGTGGAACTGGCGCGCCTGAACTACCTCAGCACCCGCCTGGTACGGCGTTGGTCCCACCTGGAGCGCCAGGGCGGAGGCGCTGGCGTGCGGGGTGGTCCCGGGGAAAAGCAGATTGAACTGGACCGCCGGATGATCGGCGAAGCCATCAAGCGCACCAAGGAGCGCCTGGTGAAGGTCAAGCGCCACCGGACCACCCAGCGGCGCCATCGGTCGCGTGCTCAGGTGTTCAACATTTCGCTGATCGGCTATACCAATGCCGGCAAATCGACGCTGTTCAACGCGCTCGTCAAGGCGCGGGTGTATGCCGCCGACCAGTTGTTCGCGACGTTGGACACCACGACGCGGCAGCTGTATCTCGCCGACATAGGCGTGTCGGTTTCCTTGTCGGACACGGTGGGCTTCATACGCGATCTTCCCCACGGATTGGTGGAGGCGTTTGAAGCAACCCTGCAGGAGGCGGTGGATGCCGACCTTCTGCTGCATGTCGTGGATGGGGCGCATCCCGGTTTTCCCGAGCAGATCGCGCAGGTGCAGAAGGTGCTCCGGGAAATTGGCGCGCAGGATGTCCCGCAACTGTTGGTATTCAACAAGCTCGATCAGATGGCGCCCGGACAAAGGCCTGCCGAGGGCGTGGACAGTTACGATTTGGATGGGCGCATGGTGCCGCGGGTATTTGTCAGTGCCCTGGAATCCACGGGAATGGCGCAATTGCGCGCGAAAATCGCCGAAATCGTTTCGGCCCATGGGGCGTCCCCAACCCATGATGTGCCGCACGACAATTGATTTCGCCGGTTTTGGCCCCATTTCGCCCCAGTTGACACGTTGTTTATAGAAAACCGAGAAATTTGCGCATGAACTCGTCTCTTTCGCCGCGGCGCGCGGCGCCCTGGTACCTGCGCCTGCTGGGCGTCTTCAATCTCAACGACCCGCGGTGGGGCAGGGGAGAAGACGAAGGGCGCGAAGAACCGGCCGCCGACCAGCGTCCCGATCCCCGCACCCGCGGCCAGCGGGAGGGCCAACCGCCCGACCTGGACGAGCTCTGGCGCGATTTCAACCGGCGCCTGGGCGGTCTTTTTGGCGGAAAGCGCGGCGGCGGCAACCGGGGAGGCGGCGGCGGAAGCTTCCAGCCGGACATGAAAAACGCGGGCGTGGGGCTGGGCCTCATCGCCGGGGTGGTCGTGCTGATCTGGCTGGGCACGGGCTTCTTCATCGTGCAGGAAGGGCAGCAGGCGGTCATCACCCAATTCGGCAAGTACAAGGCCACCGTGGGTGCGGGTTTCAACTGGCGCCTGCCCTATCCCATCCAGCGCCACGAACTGGTCTTCGTCACGCAGATCCGATCGGTGGACGTGGGACGCGACAGCGTGATGAAGTCCACCGGGCTGCGCGAATCGGCGATGCTGACGGAAGACGAGAACATCGTTGAAATCAAGTTTGCCGTGCAGTACCGCCTGAGCGATGCCCGGGCCTGGCTGTTCGAGAGCCGCAACCCGGGCGAAGCCGTGGTGCAGGCAGCGGAAACAGCGGTACGCGAAGTGGTCGGCAAGATGCGCATGGACTCGGCGCTGGCCGAGGAGCGCGACCAGATCGCGCCGCGCGTGCGCGTGCTGATGCAGACCATTCTCGACCGCTACAAGGTCGGTGTGGAAGTCGTCGCGATCAACCTGCAGCAGGGCGGTGTGCGTCCGCCTGAGCAGGTGCAGGCGGCATTCGACGACGTGCTCAAGGCCGGTCAGGAGCGCGAGCGCGCGAAGAACGAAGCCCAGGCCTACGCCAACGACGTGATCCCCCGCGCGGTCGGTTCCGCGTCGCGCCTGAAGGAAGAAGCCGACGCGTACAAGGCCCGCATCGTGGCGCAGGCGCAAGGCGATGCGCAGCGCTTCCAGGCGGTGCTGGCGGAATACGAGAAGGCGCCGCAGGTCACGCGCGACCGCATGTACATCGAAGCCATGCAGCAGGTCTACAGCAGTGTGACCAAGGTGCTGGTCGATTCGCGCAGCGGCTCCAATCTGCTGTACCTGCCACTGGACAAGATCCTGGCAGGGGCCGGCGTTGCGACGGTGGCGCCCGAGGGCCAGCCTGCGGCGGCGAGCAATGCGCCGTCCCCCGCGAGCGCTTCCACCATACCGAGCGATGCGCGTGCCCGCGATGTCGGCCGCTCGCGCGAGCGCGAATCGCGCTAGGAGATCAGAGTGAACAGGGTCGGTTTTATTGCTACTTCCATTCTCGTGGCGCTGGCGTTGCTCAGCTCCATGGTGTTTGTCGTCGATCAGCGCCAGTTCGGCGTGCTGTACGCCTTGGGCCAGATCAAGGAGGTGATCACGGAGCCGGGGCTCAACTTCAAGCTTCCCCCGCCGTTCCAGAACGTGTCGTACATCGACAAGCGTTTGTTGACGCTCGACAGCGCCGACGCCGAGCCCATGCTCACTGCCGAAAAGCAGCGCGTGGTGCTCGATTGGTACGTCCGCTGGCGCATCAGCGATCCGTCGCAGTACATCCGCAACGTCGGGCTCGACGAGAACGCCGGCGCCATGCAACTCAACCGCGTGGTGCGCAATTCGCTCCAGGAAGAGGTCAATAAGCGCACCGTCAAGGAATTGCTCTCGCTCAAGCGCGAGGACCTGATGGCCGATGTCAAGCGCGAAGTGCTGGAATCGGTGCGTGGCGCCAAGCCTTGGGGCGTGGACGTGGTGGACGTGCGCATCACGCGCATCGACTATGTCGAGGCCATTACCGAATCGGTCTACCGCCGCATGGAGGCCGAGCGCAAGCGCGTGGCGAATGAGCTGCGCTCCACCGGCGCGGCGGAGGGCGAAAAGATTCGCGCCGACGCCGACCGCCAGCGCGAAATCACCATCGCCAACGCCTACCGCGACGCCCAGAAGGTCAAGGGCGAGGGCGATGCCGCGGCCGCCAAGATCTATGCCGACGCGTTCGGCCGCGATCCCCAGTTCGCGCGCTTCTACCGCAGCCTGGACGCTTACCGCGCGACGATGAACAAAAAGGGCGACGTGGTGGTCATCGACCCGGCCTCGTCCGAGTTCTTCCGCGCCATGCGCTCGCCGACGCCAGACAACGGCGCCGCCCGCAAGTAAGGCACGGCACGGCCCGGGCGCTCCTGCACGCGGCGTGCGCAGGCCGCGTCCGGGCAGGCTCGTCCGGCGCCCCGACGCGCGCTACCGGCCCACCGCGGCGCAGCCGGTAGAATCGACTCTTTTTTCCTGCATCCCTTCTACATGTCTGCTTGGGTCCTTCCGGATCACATTGCCGATGTGCTGCCCTCGGAGGCCAGACACATCGAAGAATTGCGGCGCAGCCTGCTCGATACCGCAAGGGGTTACGGCTATGAGCTCATCATGCCGCCGCTGCTCGAACACCTCGATTCCCTGCTGACCGGCACCGGTGAGGCGCTGGAGTTGCAGACCTTCAAGCTGGTGGACCAGATGTCCGGCCGTACGCTGGGCCTGCGCGCCGACACCACGCAGCAGGCCGCGCGCATCGACGCGCACCTGCTCAACCGCCGTGGCGTGACGCGCCTGTGCTACTGCGGTCCGGTGCTCCGGACCTGGCCCGACCGGCCCCATGTCTCGCGCGAGCCGCTGCAGTTCGGCGCCGAAACCTACGGCCATGCCGGCCGCGAGGCCGATCTCGAGAGCCTGGAGCTGGCCCTGGCGTGCCTGGAGGTGGCGCAGGTGCGCACCGCCTGCGTGGACATGGCCGACATCCGCATCGTGCACAGCCTGCTCGCCTCGGTCGAACTCGGCGCCGGGGACCGGGCGGCCGTGTATGCCGCGCTGGCGGCCAAGGATGCGAGCGAACTCGCGTCCTTGTCGCGCGATTTCCCGGCTGCCGCGCGCGAAGGCCTGCGCGCGCTGCCGCAGCTGTACGGCGATGTCGGCGTGCTCGACGAGGCGCGCCGCGTGCTGCCCGCCACGGCGGCGATCGGCGCGGCGCTCGATGACCTGCAGTGGCTCGCCAGCCGCGTGGCCGGCGCACGGCTGAGCTTCGACCTGGCCGACCTGCGCGGCTACGCGTACTACAGCGGCGTGCATTTCGCCGTCTATGCGCACGGCGCGAGCGACGCAGTGGCCAAGGGCGGGCGCTACGACGCCGTGGGTGCGGCCTTCGGCCGGCGCCGCCCGGCGGTCGGCTTTGGCATGGACCTCAAGCAGCTCGTCGCCATCGTGCCGGCGCGCGGCCTGCGCGGCGCCATCCGCGCCCCGTGGGCCGACGCGGCGGACCTGCGCGCGGCCATCGCCGCCTTGCGCCAGGCGGGGGAAACCGTGGTGTGTGTCTTGCCCGGCCAGGAGAGCGAAGTGGACGAGTTCCTCTGCGACCGGGAGCTCGTCAGCGTGGATGGCGCCTGGGTGGCGCATGCGCTCTGATGCCTTGTGATTTTTGAACCGGATATGAGATGAACAGTACCAAAGGGCGGAATGTGGTGGTCGTCGGAACCCAGTGGGGCGACGAAGGCAAGGGCAAGCTGGTCGACTGGCTGACCGAAAGCGCGCAGGGCGTGGTCCGCTTCCAGGGCGGCCACAACGCCGGCCACACGCTGGTGATCAATGGCGTGAAGACCGCGCTGCACCTGATCCCGAGCGGCATCATGCGCGCCGGCGTCAAGTGCTACATCGGCAACGGCGTGGTGCTCTCGGTCGCCAAGCTGATCGAGGAGATCGAAGGCCTGGAGCGCGCCGGCGTCGAGGTGCGTTCGCGCCTGCGCGTGAGCGAGGCCTGCCCGTTGATCCTGCCCTTCCACGTCGCCCTCGACGTCGCGCGCGAAGCCGCGCGCGAGACCGGTGGCAGCGAGAAGATCGGCACCACCGGCCGCGGCATCGGCCCGGCCTACGAAGACAAGATCGCCCGGCGCGCCCTGCGCGTGCAGGACCTCAAGCACCCCGAGCGCTTTGCCGCCAAGCTGCGCGAACTGCTGGGCGTGCACAACCATGTGCTCAGCACCTGGCTGCACTCCAAGGATTTGCCCGTGGGCAGCGCGCTCGCGCCCTACATGCAGGACGGCGAGATCCAGTTCGACGCGGTGTTCGACGAGGCCATGCGCCACGCGCAGTTCCTGCGCCCGATGATGGCCGACGTCTCGCGCGAGCTGAACGAAGCGCATCTGCGCGGCGACAACCTGCTGTTCGAAGGGGCGCAGGGCACCCTGCTCGACGTGGACCACGGCACCTACCCCTACGTCACTTCCAGCAACTGCGTCGCCGGCAACGCCGCGGCAGGCTCGGGCGTCGGGCCGGGCATGCTGCACTACATCCTGGGCATTACCAAGGCCTATTGCACGCGCGTCGGTGGCGGCCCGTTCCCCACCGAGCTCGACTGGGAAAGGCCGGGCACACCCGGCTACCACATGAGCACCGTGGGCGCGGAAAAGGGCGTGACCACCGGCCGCAGCCGCCGCTGCGGGTGGTTCGACGCGGCCCTGCTCAAGCGCAGCGCGCAGGTCAATGGCCTGACGGGCCTGTGCATCACCAAGCTCGACGTGCTCGACGGTCTGCCCGAACTCCAGCTGTGCACCGGCTACGAGCTCGACGGCGAACACATCGACATCCTGCCCATGGGGGCGGACGACATCGCGCGCTGCACGCCGCTGTACGAGACGCTGCCGGGCTGGAGCGAATCGACCGTCGGCGTGACGCGCTACGACGGCCTGCCCGAGGCGGCGCGCCGCTACCTGCGGCGCATCGAAGAGGTAACGGGCGTGCCGGTGGCAGTCATTTCGACCAGCCCGGACCGCGACCACACCATCATGATGCAGCATCCTTTTGGGGCTTAATAGGCCTCTAGCGCACGTCTGTATTGGATAGTTTGCTATATTTATAGGATTGATCGCATGTTGACCGAAGACGGCAAGCACCTCTACGTCAGTTACGACGAGTACCACAACCTCATCGAGAAGCTGGCGCTGCGCGTGCACCAGTCGGGTTGGCAATTCGACACCATCCTGTGCCTGGCGCGTGGCGGCTTGCGTCCGGGCGACATCCTGAGCCGGATTTTCGACAAACCCCTGGCCATCATGTCCACCAGCTCCTACCGGGCCGAAGCCGGCACGGTGCAGGGGCACCTGGACATCGCCCGCTTCATCACCACGCCCAGGGGCGAAATTGCCGGGCGCGTGCTGCTGGTCGACGACCTGGCCGACACCGGCCACACGCTGCACGCGGTGATCAACATGCTCAAGACCAACTACGACCCGATCACCGAGCTGCGCAGCGCGGTGATCTGGACCAAGGGCGTCTCCACCTTCCAGGCCGACTACTCGGTGGAATTCCTGCCCACCAACCCCTGGATCCACCAGCCGTTTGAAACCTACGACAGCCTGAACCCGGAAAAGCTCCTGGAAAAGTGGCGCGTGTGACGCGCACACGGCCGTGGTGCCCGCGCACGGCGCTGCCGGCAACTCCGGGCAACTTGCTCCATAGTTTGTAGCTGTCCAGGCAATGTGGGTAAGCGCGAAGCCCTAATTTCGCCCATAAATTTTCCAGCCCGGATATCATGCGGGCATGTGGCTGAGCCAACCCATCCATACCCTTCCCGAGCGCCTGGCGCAGCTCGTCTGGGGTTGGGCGCTGGCCTGGTGGCGCATCGTCTATCTGGGCGCCGTGGTGCTGGTCCTGGCGCTTTCGCCCTCCAGCTACGGCCGGGCGGGCCGCGGCCTGCTGGCGCGGCGCATGTACCTGGAAACCACGCCCATCCTCCTGGGATTCACCGCGCTGGCGGCGCTGCTGAGCCTGGTCGTCACGCGCATCGTCGTCGTCACGGCCCTGAGCTACGGGCTGTCGCGCTACGCCCTGGAAATGGTCATCCGCGTGCTGGTGCTGGAACTCATCCCCCTCACGGCCGCGATGTTCGTCGCCATGCGCTGCGCCATCCCGAGCGGCGCGCAGCTTGCCGAACTGCGCCACAGCGGGCGGCTGGCAGCGCTCGAGCGTGCCGGGGCCGACCCGGTGCGCATGGAGCTGCTGCCGCGCGTGGCCGCCGCCGGCTTCGCCAGCATCACCCTGGCGGCGCTCTCCTGCGTGGTCGCGCTGGTCATGGCCTACCTCAGCGTGTACGGCGTGAACACGGCCGGCGTGGCGGCGTTCACGCGCATGTTCGGCCACGTGTTCACGCCCGAAGTGACGCTGGTGTTTGGCCTCAAGACGGTGTTCTTCAGCCTGGCCATCGCCGTGATCCCCATGACGGCCGGCATGTACGACCTGGGCGGCACCGAGCGGCGCTCCGAACTGGGCGGCCTGGCGCGCATGTTCGCCGTGCTGCTGCTGATCGAAATCGCCTCGCTGCTGGGCAATTACTACTAGGGCCGGTTCCCACTATTCTTGCCAGATGCATTGCGATCATCCACAAGGGCCAGGCGCAGGGCGCCAAACGAAGCTGGGTTGCGTCCGGGGCGGGGCTTGGCAGCGCCGCGGGTGGTCCTTGTTGATCGCAACCCGAAGGGAACGGGGATGACCTCGGAACGCGACACCCCGCCAGCACGCCAGGCGCTCATGCCCGAGGAGGCGCTGCTGCGCCCGGTGGCCCACCTGCGCCTCAAGGCCTTTGCCCTGCTGGTCCTGACCCTGCTGCTGGTGGTGGGGTCGGCCGTGTACCTGCTCTATGCACGCGGCGCCTTCGAGCCGACCCAGCGCCTGGTGCTCAAGGCCGACGATTCCGAAGGCGTGGTCGTGGGCATGGACATGACCTTTTCCGGTTTCCCCATCGGCCGCGTGCGGCGCATCGAGCTGGCCGAGGACGGCACCGCGCGCATCCTCATCGACGTGCCGCGCAAGGACGCGCATTGGCTGCGCGAATCGAGCGTATTCACCCTGGTGCGCGGCGTCGTCGGCGGCACGGGCATCCGCGCCTACACCGGCATCATGAGCGACCCGCCGCTCCAGGAAGGGGCCGAGCGCCCGGTGCTGCGCGGCGACGCGACAGCGGAAATCCCCCAGTTGATGGCCTCGGCGCGCGAATTGCTGGGCAACCTCACGGCCCTCACGGGCGCCGATTCGGCCCTCGGCGCGAGCCTGGGCAACGTGCGCACCCTGACCGAGCGCCTGCAAGGCCCCGGCGGTGCGCTCGGCGTGCTGATGGGCGGCCAGGAAGACGCGCAGAAGATCGTGCAGACGCTCGACCGCACCAACGCCTTGCTGGCCCGCATCGACCGGATGGCCGCGCGCGCCGACGAGCAGGTGTTCGGCGCGGACGGCGTGGTGCACGAGACGCGCGCCACCGTCGTCGAACTCCGCCGGCTGCTTGCCGATGCCCGCGCCAGCCTCACCAAGGTGGACGCCGTGCTGGCCGAGGCCCAGGCCGTGGGCGCCAACGTGCGCGAGGGCACCGCCGACCTGGGCGCCCTGCGCGCCGACGTCGAGGCCAGCTTGCGCAAGGTGGACAGCCTGGTGGACGACATCAACCGCCGCTGGCCCTTCGCGCGTGAGAAGGAGATCGTCCTGCCATGAAGCCCGCCGTGCCACCGCACCGCATGCGTGCCCGGGCGCTGGCCGGGTCGGCCCTGCTGGTGCTTGCCGGCTGTGGCTCCCAGCCGCCAGCGCCGCAGTGGCAACGCGAGGCCCATGGCGCGGCCGAGCGCGCCGTGCAGGCCTATTTCGAAGGGCGCGAACGCGTCGAGCAGGCCGAATTCGACCGCGCTCGCGCCGCGCTTTCCCGTACCGGAGACCCCGCCCAACTCGCGCGCCTGGAACTGCTGCGCTGCGCGGCGCAGATCGCCAGCCTGGATACCGCTCCCTGCGAGCGCTTTGCCGCCCTGGCCGCCGACGCCAATCCGGCCGAACAGGCCTACGCGCGCTACCTGGAAGGGCGCGCCAGCGCGGCCGATGTGGCTTTGTTGCCGCAGGCGCAGCGCGCGGCGGCCACCGCCTCGGGGGCGCCGCTGGCGGCGGCCGTCGCCGCACAGCCCGATCCCCTGGCGCGGCTGGTCGCCGCCGGGGCAGGGCTGGTGCGCGGCGAAGCCTCGCCCCAGCTCGTGCAACTGGCCGTGGACACCGCCTCACAGCAAGGGTGGCGGCGCCCCCTGCTGGCGTGGCTGGGCGTGCAGATCGGGCTGGCGGAGCGCGCCGGGCAGGAACAGGAAGCGCAGCGGCTGCGCCGCCGGGCCGCCATTGCGCGGCAGGAGCCCTGACGTGGGCCGGCGGGTCTTACTGGATGCCGAAGTCGAGCATCACCAGGTCCAGGCCGTCGTGCAGGGCGGACAGGGCGTCGGCCGACTGGGCGGTGATGTCGGGCAGCAACTGCGCCGCCGAGGCAATGAATGCCAGCGCCACCGTCAAGGCGAAAGCGGCCAACGAATGCTTGGGGGCGTGGCGCGAAGGGCGGCGGCATTTCATGGCGGGACTCCGGGGCGGTGGGGGCGAGGGGTCGGACGCCCTCTGTACTGGATTGCACCGCAAGCGCGCCCGGCCGTCTGTCAGACGAAGGCGCGACCCGGGGGCGTTTTGGTGCGGTCCGTCACGCCGAGCGCCGGATTCCCGGTATGACGCCCGGGCATTCCGCCCTGGCCACGGCCTGGCTGGCCGAGGCGCTTGAGCGCATCGAGGAGACCGGCGCGCTCGACGACACGCAGGAACTGGCGCGTGCCCAGCGTGCCCACACCGACCCCGCCCAGCAGCTGGCGGCGCGCACCTGGCTGCTGGCCGAGCGGCTCGGGCTGGTCACACAGCTCGCACGTTGGCGCGAAGCCGCCTGGCTGCTCCTGGTGCTGGGGGCGGCGGCCGTGCTGGCGCTGGCCAACGGCCTGGTGTTCGCTGTCCTGGCGGAGGGGCGCACCATCAATGCCGCCGGCGCCCTGGTCTCCGCCCTGGGGCTGCACCTGCTGACGCTGCTGCTCTGGCTGGCCAGCCTGGTGCGCAGCGGCGGGGCTTCGGGGGCCGTGCTGTCGCTCGGGCGCGTGCTCGCGGCCATCGCGCTGCGGCTCGCGCCCGGGCGCGGCCCGCACGCCGATGCGTTGGCGCAAGGGGGCTTGCGCCTCCTGGCGCGCGAGCGCCTGGCCGTTTGGGCCTTCGGCGGGGTGGGCCACGTGGTCTGGACGCTCGGCTTCGTCTTTCTGCTCGGCGGCCTGTTGTGGGCCTTTGCCTTTCGTGCCTATGCGCTCACCTGGGAAACCACCATCCTCGGTCCGGAATGGTTTTCCGCCCTGGCCCGGGCGACGGGCGCGCTGCCTGCCTGGCTGGGCGCCCCCGTGCCGGTACCTGCAGAAGGCGCAACAGCGGGCGTCTGGCCGGCGCGGCAGGCAGCCTGGTGGCTGCTGTCCTGCGTGGCGCTCTATGGCTTGCTGCCGCGCGCCCTCTGCGCCTTGTGGTGCTGGCTGGTGCTGCGGCGCGCGGCGCGGCGTGTCGCCTTGCCGCTGGGCGAGCCTTACTACCAGCGGCTGCTGGCCCGCCTGCGGGCGCTGGAACCCGCCGAAGTGACCGACCCCGAGCGGCCGCATGCCGCGCCGTCCTTGGCACGCGGGCAGCATCCGGGCGCGCCGGGCGTGCCCACTGCCGTCGTTGGTTTCGAACTCCCGGCCGGTGCCGAGTGGCCGCCGCAGCCGCTGGCCGACGGCGCGGCGTGGCTGGTACGCATTGCCGGCAGCATGGACGAGCAGGCGCAGGTTCAGGCCGAGCTCGCACGCCTGCAGCCCCGGAGCCTCGTGGTGGTGTGCGATGCGCAGGCGTCGCACGACCGCGGAACAGCGCGCTTTCTGCGCGAAGCGGCCGGGTCCGCCGGGCGTTCGGCCCTGCTGTTGAGCGCACCCGCCTCTGAAGGGGCGCAGGCAGCGGAGCAGGGCGTGCAGCGCTGGCGGGCCTGGGTGCTGGCCAGCCGGCTCGATGGCTGGCGCGTGTTCGACCACCCGGCCGCCGCCGCGCAGTGGGCGGCGGGTAGCGACCCGGGCACCGCGCCCCAGGAGGGTTCACCATGAGCGAAGGCGTGCAGATTGCCGTCGTCGGGCACACCAACGCCGGAAAAACCTCGCTGCTGCGCACCTTGACGCGCCAGAGCGGGTTCGGCGAGGTGTCCGACCGCCCCGGCACCACGCGGCATGTCGAAGGGATTGATCTGCGCATTGCCGGGCGCGCTGCGCTGCGCTTCTTCGACACGCCGGGGCTCGAAGACGCCGTCGCGCTGCAGCATTTCATCGCCCGGCTCCCCGGGGCGTATGCCAACCCGGTCGACCGGGTGCGCGCCTTCCTGGCCGGCCCGGAGGCCCATGCCGCCTACGAGCAGGAAGCCAAGGTGCTGCGCAAGGTGCTGGAGGCGGACGCCGCGATCTACGTCATCGATTGCCGCCAGGACGTGCTGCCCAAATACCGCAGCGAGCTGGAGCTGCTCTGCGCCTGTGCCCGCCCGGTGATGCCGGTGCTCAATTTCATCGCCGGCGCCCCCGAGCGGGCCGCCGCCTGGCGCGACGTGCTGACCGGCTTCAACCTGCACATATGGATGCAGTTCGACGCCGTGGCGCCTTTCGCCGGTGCCGAGCGGCAGCTGTTCCAGGATCTGTCCGTGCTGCTGCGCGCACGCAGCAGCGAATTGCAGGCCGTGGTGGCCGAACTTGATCGGCAAGCCCAGGCGCGGCGCACGGCCGCCGCCACGCTGGTGGCGCGCCTGCTGGTGCATGCGGCGGGCTTGCGCCAGCCGGTGGCCCGCGCGGTGCTGCAGACGCCCGCCGGACGCGAGCAGGCGGTGGCGCGGATGCGCGCCGCGCTGGCCGAACGCACGCACGAGGCCGTCCAGGCCATCCTCGGGGTCTACGGCTTTCGGCCCGACGAGGCCGACCTGGCGCTGGAGCCGTGGACCAGCGGGCGCTGGCAGGACGACCTGTTCCACCCCGAGACCCTGCAGGACGCCGGGCGCAAGCTGGGCACCGGCGCGGCGGTGGGGGCCGCCGTGGGATTCGCCGCCGACCTGGCCCTGGCCGGCATGTCGCTGGGCGCGGCCACGGCGCTGGGCGCCGCTGTGGGCGGGGTCGCCAGCCAGGGCTGGAGCCAGCTGCCGCGCAAGCTCCGGCACAAGCTGCAGGGCGTTGAGGAGCTCACGCTGGAAGACGCCGTGCTGCTTGGCCTGGCGGGCAGCCTGATGCGCCTGGTGGGCGCGCTGGAGCAGCGCGGGCACGCCGCCACGAAGCGGCTGGCGATCGGGGCGCAGGACGAAGGCGATGCGGCCTTGCGGCCGGTGGTGCAGGCGCTCGCGCCGGCCCGGGGATTTGCGCCGGATGTCGGCGGCCCCGTGTTGGCGGCCAGCCTGGATGCGCGGCGCGAAGCGCTCAGCGAGCGCATCGCCGGCATGCTGCTGCGCGCGCCCGTCGCCGCCGCCTGAACCGGCCGCGCCCGCCCAGGCGGTGCTGTCAGTCCTTCGCGCCGCTGGCCAAGGCGCGTTCGCGCGATGCCGCGCGCAGCGCGGGGTTGACCGGCTGCACCGGCCAGCCCGCCAGGTGCTGCTGGGCCAGGTCCGACAGCGCGCCGATCCATGCCGGGCTGTCGTTCAGGCAGGCGATGTAGTGGAATTGCTCGCCGCCGGCGTGCAGGAAGGCTTCGCGCCCTTCCTGGTTGATTTCTTCCAGGGTTTCCAGGCAGTCGCTCGCAAAGCCGGGGCACAGCACGTCGATGCGGCGCACGCCGCTCTTGGCCAGGCCGATGAGCGTGGGCAGGGTGTACGGCTGCAGCCATTGGGCCTTGCCGAAGCGCGACTGGAAGGTCAGGCGCATCTGCGCCTCGGTCAGGCCCAGGCGTTCGCCCAGCAGGCGCCCGGTCTTGCGTGCCTCGCAGTGGTAGGGGTCGCCCAGGTGCAGGGTGCGCTCGGGCACGCCGTGAAAGCTCATCACCAGCATCTCGCCCCGGCCGTGCGCGCGCCAGTGGGCTTCGACGCTCTTGGCCAGGGCATCGATGTAGCCGGGGTGGTCGTGGTAGCGGTTGACGAAGCGCAGCTCCGGCACGTGGCGCGTGCGCCCGGCCCAGGCGTAGACGGCATCGAACACGCTCGCGGTGGTCGTCGCCGAATACTGCGGATACAGCGGCAGCACCAGAATGCGCGTGGCCCCTTCGGCCTTGAGCGCATCGAGCTGGCTGGCGATGGAGGGCTGGCCGTAGCGCATGGCGTGGCGCACCAGGACCGGAAAGCCCGCTTCGCCCAGCCAGCCGCGCAGCAGCTTGGACTGTTTTTCGGTCCAGACGGCCAGGGGCGATCCGGCGTCGGTCCAGATGCTTTGGTATTTGGCGGCCGATTTCGCTGGCCGGGTACGCAGGATGACGCCGTGCAGCAGGGGCCACCACAGCGCGCGCGGAATCTCCACCACGCGCCGGTCGGACAGGAATTCACCGAGGTAGCGCCGCACGGCGGCGGGCGTGGGGGCGTCGGGGGTTCCCAGGTTGCACAGCAGCACGGCGGTGCGTGCCGGCGTGCCATGGGGCAGGGGGGGTTCGGCGGCAAAAAAAGGCATGCCCGATTGTCGGGCATGCGTGCGTTGTGCCTGGCGGCCCTAATCAGCGCCGCGCACCAGGCGCACGGGTAGCCTGCTGCTGCGCGCCACGTCGCCGATGGCTTCGCCCGTGTCCATGTCCACGGCCCAGCCTTCCAGGGCGGCCAGGCGGTTGCCCTCTTTGCGGCCGCTGGCGACGTTGTCGTAGTTGTACGGGTTGGCCGAGAGCCGGCGCACCGAGGCGCTGCCCGACCAGTGCAGGCCACCCGGCGCGGCCGGGAAAAGGCGGCGGTCCAGCCCGGGCGGTGTGGCCTGCCTGTCCACCAGGCGGCGCAATTCCAGGGTGCGCGGCAGGCGCCAGGCCCGGCCGTCGGCCGCGCTGCGCGCCTTGGCGCGGGCGGTGGCTTCGGCGCGCGTGAGCAGCAGCGCCTGGCCGGTGCAGGTGCTGCCGTTCCAGCGCATGCCCTCGACGCAACGTGCCCAGACGGTGCGGGCGCGGGGATCGAGTACCCCGCTGCCGTCGGCCGTGGGGCTGGGCGCCGTGGGGGCGGGTGCGGCTTGGGTGGTCACAGGCGGGGCCGGCAACGGCGGGGGCGCCGGCGCGTTGGCTGCGGGGCCGGCGGCCGGTGCGGCGGTGCAGGCGGCCCAGCCGAGCAGCAGGGCGGCAAGGGGCTGGAGGCCTTTCATGGCGGCGTGCCTTGGCGCTTGTGTGCGCGGTGCTGGGCTCAGCGGGCGGCTTGGCGGCTTTCCCAGCGCGACTTGCAGTCCACGCAATGCTGCGTCTGCGGCTCGATACGCAGGCGTTCGAAAGGAATGGCGCAGCCGCATTCGCCGCATTCGCCATAGCCGCCCTCGTCCATGCGGGCCAGGGCGTGGTCGATGCGCACCAGGTCGGCGGCGTCGATGTCGCTCAGCGTCTGATCCACCTCGCGCGCCACGTTGCGCTGCAGGACGGCGCCCTCGTCCTCGGACGGCGGCGCCAGGTTCTCGCGGTTTTGCTGCATCTGCGCCATCAGCTCGGCGCGGCGCGCCAGCAGCAGTTCGCGCAGTTCGTTCAGTTGGGCGGTCGTCAGTGTCGGTTCCATGGGTTCTCCTGGGTGCGTGGGCGCCGGGTGGCGCAACAGGGTCAGGATAGCCCGTCCGCGGGCGGTGCGGCAGCGAAGGCGTCAAGCTTTGCTGCCGGCACCACGGCGAATTTATGGTGAAATTTGCCGTTTCCGCAATGCAGGTAATGGTATATAGCTATGATTTATATAGCTTCCCGTTGTGCTGCATCACCACTGCATGCTCAGGCCCAGTTTGAATGAGCGCCCCATGCCCGGCACGCGCACGCCCCAGGGCACGGCCGTGCCACCCATGGTGGCGCCTTGGCCGGTGTAGGCGCCGCCTTGCGGGTGGGCGTAGTAGCGGTCGAACACGTTGTCGATGCCGGCGTCCAGCCGCCACTGCTGCCACTGGTAGCTGGCGCGCAGGTTCAACAAGCTATACCCCGCAGTCGGCAACTCGTTGCGCACGGCCGAGACACGCGTCTTGGCGGCCACCAGCAGCACTTCGGCGGTGCTGCTCCAGGCGCCGCGCTGCTGCGTCAGCGCCAGGCGGGCGTTGAGGGGCATGGTGTTGTAGAGGCCGTCGCCGGTGCCGCGGTTGCGCCCGCGCGCCTGGCTTACGCTGCCTTCCAGGCGCAGGTCGCCCAGCGCGTTGCTGCGGCCCAGCGCCAGGAAGCCGCTGAGGTCCAGGCCCCACAGACGCGCGTCGGTATTGGCAAAGCGCAGGTAGACGAACTTGCGCTCGCCGCTCAGGTTGGCGCTGCTGCAGGCGGCCATCGCGCCGCTCCCGCCGCTGCAGCGCTCGGCGTCGATGTAATCGCGCACCTGGCTGAGCCAGGGCGTCAGGCGCAGGCCCCAGCGTTGGCCGCCCGCGTCGTGCCAGGCGGCGGTGGCGCTCAGGGTGTGGGCGGTTTCGGGCTTGAGGCCGAGGTTGCCGACATAGCCGTTGCCGTCGCCGGCCAGGTTGACCATGCGCATGGCCATGCCGCCCGTGGACCAGGCGAAGCGTTCGTACAGGTTGGGCGAGCGCGTCTTGCGCGAGAAGCCGAGTTCGTAGCTGCTGTCCGCGTTCGGCGTGTAGCGCGCCAGCGCGCTGAAGTCGAGGTGGTGGTCGCTGCGGCTGCGGTCGGCGGCGTTGAACGCGGCGGCGTCCGCGCCGTAGCTGGCGTTGTAGCCCTGCACGGCGCCGCTGTTGCTGTGCACGCGGCTGGCGCGCAGGCCGAACTGGCCCACCCAGGCGGGACTCCAGCGCGTTTCCCATTCGCCGTACACCGACAGGCGGTCGCGCTGGCCCTGGGCGATGTTGCGGAAGATGTCGGGCGCCATGCCGCCGCCGGACGGCATCCACCAGTCGTCCAGCCGGTAGCGCAGGGCCTCGGCGCCAACACGCAGCGTATCGCGCTCCGAGAGCACGATGTCGCCGCTGAGCTGGGCCCCGCTGGTGCGCCCGAGCGTGTCCATGGGCATGCCGGGCACGTTGCCAGCGGGTCCGTACCAGAACTGCTTGTCGGGGCCGAAATTCATGCCGTGGCGCGTGCGCTCGTGCCAGGCGCGGGCCTGCATTTCGCCCCAGGCGAAATTGCGCTGGTAGCGCAGGTTCAGGTGCGTGCTGTCGTTGCGCGTCATGTCCATGCGCTGGTTGGGGAAGTTCTGGTAGGGCACGTCCTGCATGCCCAGCTCCAGGCCGAGCAGGCCCTCGTCGGAGCGCAGCGCGACGGCCAGGGCATGGTTGCGCGCGCGGTAGCTGGTCGAGCCCACTTCGTCGCCGGCGAGGATGCGATCGGGCTTGTCGGCGCCGGCCGGCCCGGCGGCCTTGAATGCGCGGGCGGCGCGGTAGTTGTCCGCTTGCGCGATCGAGCCGTCGTAGCGCAGGCTCAGCCGTTCGGTGGCGTAGGTCGCGCTGGCGTGGCCGCCCAGGCCATGGCCGTTGCTCTGCGCCCAGGCGCCCAGCTCGCCGTGCGTCACCGGGCCCTGGCCGGGGGCGGCGAAGGCCGGCGCAGCGGTATCGACCTGGATGCCGGCGCCAATGCTGTCGCCGCCCACGCTGACCGGAACGGCGCCGGTGTACACGCGCACCGCTGCCACCCGCGAGGGGTCCACATAGGACAGCGGCGGGTTCATGTGGTTGCCGCAGGAGGACACCAGGTCCATGCCGTCCAGCACGATGCGCAGGCGGTCGTCCGTCATGCCGTGCAGGCTGGGCAGGCTGGACATGCCGCCGGCGCCCTGCAAGCTCAGGCCGGTGATGCTGCGCAGCAGGGCGGCGGTGTCGCCGCCGCTGGCGCGTCCGGCGGCCAGGGCCTCCGGTGTGGGCTGTTCGGGCAGGGTGGCTGGCGCCGCGGCGGGGGTGGCGCGCACCGTGACGGCCGGCATGGTGGCTTCTTGCGCCAGGCTGGCCAGGGGCAGGGCCGCGAGGAGCGCGCACAGTGGGCGCAGGGCGTGGGTGGCGGCAGGCCAGGCGTGCGGACGCCGGGCAAGGGAGGCAAAACGGTTCATGGCAACGATTTCCGGAAAATGAGGGGGCGGGCACGCCGGTCCCCGCGGGAGGCGTGCGTGGCGACGCCCGGCGCGCGGCGGCGCCGGAGCCTGTCGGAAGGGGAAAGGTTCAGGCCCGTGCGGGCGGCGGCGCCTGGGGCTGCGGCCGCAGGCCGCGGACGCGCTGTTGCGCTGGCGCCCCGGGGTGTGCCCACGGCGCCGTGCTGGCGACGCGCTCTGCGGCCAGGCCCGCCAGCAGGACGGGCGGCGGCGCCAGTCCCGTGCCGGCGACGGCGCACACCGCGCAGCCCATTCCGCCCATGCCCATGGGCTGGCCGGAGTCCTCGGAGTCCGGCATGCCCGGGCCGTCGGCTCGGCAGACCTCGCCCCAGGGCAGCGCGTCCACCACTTGCCGGACGAGGTGCTGCTGGCTGAGCTGCACCATCCACAACTGCGCCAGCACCGCCAGCAGGGCCAGCAGGCCGGCCGCGTAGCGGTGGCGGGGAAGGGCGCGTGGGGAGCTCACGGACGCCTATTGTCCTTGGCCGATGGCCCCTGGGGAACGGGTGCGCGGCGCGGCCTGCGCTCGCCTTGCGCTGTGTCAAGGCCGTGGGCGGGGCGCGGCTTGGTATCCTCTTTTTTCCACTTTCGAACGGAGCTATGTCCCTCACCATCTACGGCATTGCCGCATCCCGCGCCGTGCGGCCCCTGTGGGCGGCCACGGAACTCGGCCTGGACTTCGTCCACGTGCCCCTGCGCTACCAGGAGGGCGCCACGCGCAGCGCCCCGTTTCGCGCCCTGAACCCGAACGGCCACATCCCCGTGCTGGTCGATGCCCGCCCCGAGGGCGACGTGGTGCTTTGGGAAAGCATGGCCTGCACCCTGTACCTGGCGCGCCACCATGGCCGGCCCGACGGCGTGGGCATCAGCCCGGCGACGCCGGCCGAGGACGCCCAGGCGCTGCGCTGGAGTTTCTGGACGGTGTCCGAACTGGAAAAGGACGCCCTCACGGTGCTGATGCACCGGCGCGCCATGCCCGAGGCCGAGCGCAAGCCCGAGCTCGCCGCCGCGGCGGAAAAACGCCTGGCCGTGCCACTGGCGGTGCTGGAAGGCGAACTGCAGGCCGCGCAGGCGCGCGGCCATGCCTGGCTGGCCGGCGAGCGCTTCACGGTGGCCGACCTGTGCGTGGCGAGCGTGCTCGCCTGGGCCATGCCGGCGCGCGAACTGCTGGCGGCCCATCCGCGGAGCGCGGAGTGGCTGCAGCGCTGCCTGGCACGCCCGGCGCAGCAGGCGATGCGCGCCCTGGCGCGCGAGCCGGGTATCAGCAGCTATCAAAAACAATAGCTGCTAACCATTGCCCAGCAAGCGCTAGCGCCTGTTTTTGCCTTGAAAAAGGCGGCGTGGTCAGCGCAGCACCAGCACCGGAATGTGCGAGTGCGTCAGCACATGCTGGGTTTCGCTGCCCAGCAGCAGGCGCTTGATGCCTTTGCGCCCATGGGATGCCATGACGATCAGGTCGCATTTGTGTTTCTTGGCGGCGGCGATCAGCGCTTCGGCCACCAGATCGGACTTGGCCACCACGGCCTTGGCGCTCACGCCCTGGGCGGACGCCTCGGCCCGGACGGCGTCCACCTCGGCCTGGGCGCTGGCCGCCCATTGCGCCTCGATCTTCTTGATGTTCTGGGTGTCCACGGGCAGCGAGCCCTCCATATAGGCGCGCGGGTAGCGCGGCACCACCTTCAGGGCGACCAGCGCCGCGCCGCTCAGGGCGGCCAGCGCGATGGCGCTCTGCACGGCTTTGCTGGAGAGTTCGGAGCCGTCGGTGGCAACAAGAATGCGCTTGTACATGGCAGGCCTCATAGGATGAACACGGTGCCGCCAGCGTAGGCCCGCGGGGCGCTTGCGCGCTTGATGCAGGTCAATTGCCCGGAATTCCTGTGGGGTAAGCTTGCGCCATGTCAAAGCCCTTTTCGGTACCTGTGTTTCCGGCGCACCTGCCGCAAACCCCTGGCGCCGAAGGCAACGGCGCGTCCAACGCCGCCGATTTGCTCGACGATCCGGCCGAATGGCCGCATTTTGGCCGCCCGCTGGCGGGCGCCCAGGCGGGTGAGCGCTGGGAATCGCACCTCGTCATCGAGGGCATGCACTGCGCCGCCTGCGCCCTGACCATCGAAGACGCGCTGCGCGCCGTGCCCGGCGTCGAGCAGGTCGAGGTGAGCAGTGCCACCCGGCGCGCGCGCGTGCTCTGGAACGCCGGCCTCGCCCGGCCCTCGCAGTGGCTGGACGCCGTGCGCAAGGCCGGCTACCGGGCGCTCCCCGCCGTCGACGTCGCGGCGCGCGAGCAGCGCCTGCGCGAGAACCGCAGTGCCCTGTGGCGCTGGCTGGTGGCGGGTTTCTGCATGATGCAGGTCATGATGTACGCGTGGCCGGCCTACATCGCCCAGCCCGGCGATCTCAGCCTGGAAATGGAGTCGCTCCTGCGCTGGGCCTCCTGGGTCATCAGCCTGCCCGTGGTGCTGTTCGCCTGCGGGCCGTTTTTCTCCAGCGCTTGGGCCGATGTGCGCCACCGCCGCATCAGCATGGACCTGCCGGTGGCGCTGGGCATGGGGATCACATTCGGCATCAGCACCCTGGGCACTTTCGCCCCCGAAGGTGTGTTCGGGCGCGAGGTGTACTACGACTCGCTGACCATGTTCGTCTTCTTTCTGCTGACCGGGCGCTTGCTGGAGCTGCGCCTGCGCGACCGCACGGCCGGCGCCCTGGAGGCGCTGATGAACCGCCTGCCGGACAGCATCGAGCGGCGCGGCAGCGATGGCGGTTTTTCGCGCGTTGCGCTGCGCCGGCTGGTGCAGGGCGACGTGGTGCGCGTGCTCCCCGGCGAGGTGTTCCCGGCGGACGGCAGCATCGTGGCGGGGAATTCGCGCGTTGACGAAGCCTTGCTGACGGGCGAATCCACGCCGCGCTGGCGCACCGTGGGCGCGCAGGTGTCGGCCGGCAGCGTCAATCTGGAAGCGGCGCTGGAGGTGCAGATCCTGCGCCTGGGCCCCGATACGCGCTTTGGTGAGATCGTGGCCCTGATGGAAAGCGCCTCGCTGCAAAAACCCCGCCTGGCCCAGCTGGCCGACCGCGTGGCGCGGCCCTTCCTGGTGGGCGTGCTGCTGGCGGCGCTCGGGGCGCTGCTCTGGTGGTGGCCGAGCGATCCGCAGCACGCCCTGATGGTGGCGGTGTCGGTGCTCATCGTCACCTGTCCCTGCGCGCTCTCCCTGGCCACGCCGGTGGCCATGCTCTCGGCCGCTGGCGCCCTGGCGCGGGGCGGCGTGCTGGTGCGCAACCTGCAAGCGCTGGAGACGCTCGCCGGCGTCGACACCGTGGTGTTCGACAAGACCGGCACGCTCACGCACGACCGCATGGCGCTCGCCCAGACGGAGCTGGCGCCCGGCTGGACGCAGGCCGCCGCGCTGGGCCTGGCGGCCGCGCTGGCGCGCCACTCCCTGCACCCGGCTTCGCGCGCGCTGGCGGCGGCCTACGAGGCCATGGCACCGGACGCAGGCCCCGCCTGGGAGGTGCTGGACGCGAGCGAGACGGCCGGGCGCGGCATCTCGGCGCAGGTGCGGCCCGCGGGCAGCACGGAGGCGCCACGTGCCGTGCGGCTCGGCTCGGCCGAACATGCCGCTGTGGAGCGGCCGGACCTGGACGGCGTCCAGGTGTCGCTGGCCTGGGCCGACGGCCCGCAGGCTGGCCGCTGGTGCGCCCACTTCGCCTTGCAGGAAGATTTGCGCAGCGAGGTGCCAGCCTTGCTGCGCGCGCTGGCCGCTGCGGGGATCGGTGTCCAGGTCCTGTCTGGCGACCGGTCCGTCTCGGTGGCGCGCGTGGCCGAACGGGCCGGCATTGCCCAATGGCGCGGCGATTGCACGCCCGCCGACAAGCTGGAGGTGCTGCGTGCGCTGCAGGCGCGCGGGCGGCGCGTGGCCATGGTGGGCGATGGGCTCAACGATGGGCCGGTGCTCGCCGCGGCGCATGTGTCCTTTGCGCTCGGCAGCGCGGTGCCGCTCGCGCGCCTGCGCTCCGATTTCGTCCTGCTCAGCGGGCAGCTGCGCCTGGTGGGGCAGTGTGGCCTGCTCAGCCGCCAGACCATGCGCGTGGTACGGCAGAATCTTTGGTGGGCCGCCGGCTACAACGCGCTGTGCGTGCCCCTGGCGGTGGTCGGGCTCATGCCCGCCTGGCTCGCCGGCCTGGGCATGGCGGCCAGTTCGCTGCTGGTGGTGGCAAACGCCGCCCGGCTGGCGCGCACCCTGCCGCCGCTGCACGCGGCAAGCGCTGCCCGGGCACTGCCCGTCGCGGCCGTTGCGCGCGCCTGAGCTGGAAAGGATTGCCATGGACATTCTCTACGTGCTCATCCCGCTCTCGGTCGGCCTGGTGCTGCTGGTGCTCCTGGCCTTGTGGTGGGCCGTCTACCGGGGCCAGTTCGAGAACGTCGACCAGGAAGCCGAACGCATTCTTCGGGACAATTGACAGCGGTCAAAAACACTACTTGCTGTCCGGTTAATACTTTCGCAGACTTCAGAGGTAATCGATGACTCCTTCAACAACAGCAAATGCCGGCTACTACAACGACACCGTGGTCCGGCAGTTTTCCATCATGGCCGTGGTGTGGGGCGTGGTCGGCATGCTGGTCGGCGTGCTTATCGCGTCCCAGCTCGCCTGGCCCGAACTCAATTTCGGCATCCCCTGGCTGAGCTACGGGCGCCTGCGGCCGCTGCACACCAACGCGGTGATTTTTGCCTTCGGGGGCAGCGCGCTCATCGGCACCAGCTACTACGTCGTGCAGCGCACCTGCCAGGTGCGCCTGTTCGCGGGGCCGCTCGCCGCCTTCACCTTCTGGGGCTGGCAGCTGGTCATCGTGGCGGCCGCCATCAGCCTGCCGCTGGGCTATACCACGGGCAAGGAATACGCCGAGCTGGAGTGGCCCATCGACATCCTGATCGCGCTGGTGTGGGTGGCCTACGCCATCGTGTTCTTCGGCACCATCGGCATACGCAAGGTGCGCCACATCTACGTGGCCAACTGGTTCTACGGCGGCTTCATCCTCGCCGTGGCCCTGCTGCACATCGTGAACAGCGCGGCCATGCCGGCCGGCTTCATGAAGAGTTACTCGGCCTACGCCGGCGTGCAGGACGCCATGGTGCAATGGTGGTACGGGCACAACGCGGTGGGCTTCTTCCTCACGGCGGGCTTCCTGGGCATGATGTATTACTTCATTCCCAAGCAGGCCAACCGCCCGGTCTACAGCTACCGCCTGTCCATCGTCCACTTCTGGGCGCTGATCTTCACCTACATGTGGGCGGGCCCGCACCACCTGCACTACACCGCGCTTCCCGACTGGACGCAATCGGTCGGCATGGTGTTCTCGCTGATTCTTCTGGCGCCCAGCTGGGGCGGCATGATCAACGGGATGATGACGCTGTCGGGCGCCTGGCACAAGCTGCGCGACGACCCGATCCTGCGCTTCCTGATCGTCTCGCTGTCGTTCTACGGCATGTCCACGTTCGAAGGCCCGATGATGTCCATCAAGACGGTCAACGCGCTCAGCCACTACACCGACTGGACGGTGGGCCACGTGCATTCGGGCGCCCTGGGCTGGGTCGGCCTGATCACCATGGGCTCGCTCTACTACCTCATCCCGCGCCTGTTCGGCCGCGAGAAGATGCATTCCGTCAAGGCGATCGAGCTGCACTTCTGGCTCGCCACCATCGGCATCGTGCTGTACATCGCCGCGATGTGGATCGCCGGGGTGATGCAGGGGCTGATGTGGCGCGCCGTGAACACCGACGGCACGCTGACCTACACCTTCGTCGAGAGCGTGAAGGCGACTTATCCGTTCTATGTGATCCGCATGCTCGGCGGTCTGCTGTATCTCGTGGGCATGGTGGTCATGGCCTGGAACGTCTGGGTAACGGCCAGTTCCGGCCGCTCGACCACCGTGGCGATCCCGGCCCTCAAGCCGGCCCATGCCTGAGTTCTTAGGATTGATTCATGTCCCAAACCAACAACGCTCCTAAAAAAGGTTTCTCCCACGAGAACGTCGAAACCAACAACTTCCTGATGATCGTGCTGATCGTCCTGGTGGTTGCGGTTGGCGGGCTGGTAGAAATCGTGCCGCTGTTCTTTCAGAAGTCGACCACCGAGCCGATCACCGGTCTCAAGCCCTACACGGCGCTGCAGCTGGTGGGCCGCGACATCTACCTGCGCGAGGGTTGCTACAACTGCCATTCGCAGATGATCCGTCCCTTCCGCGCGGAAACGCTGCGCTACGGCCACTATTCGGTGGCTGGCGAGTTCGTCTACGACCGCCCCTTCCAGTGGGGCAGCAAGCGCACCGGCCCGGACCTGCACCGGGTCGGCGGCAAGTACAGCGACGAGTGGCACCGCATCCACCTGAACAACCCGCGCGACGTGGTCCCGGAGTCCAACATGCCGGCGTATTCCTGGCTTGAAGGCACCAAGATCGACCCCGAAGGGGTGGCGCCGCACATGAACGCGCTGCGCCGCCTCGGAGTGCCCTACACGGACGAAGAGATCGCCGCCGCGGCTGGCGAAGTCCAGGGCAAGACCGAAATGGACGCCATCGTGGCCTACCTGCAGGTGCTGGGCCGCACCCTCAAATAAACACCAGGAGGCCATGCCATGGACATCACGACCTTGCGCATCATTTTCACGCTGCTGTCGTTTGCCTGCTTCCTGGGCATAGGCGTGTGGGCGTATTCCAGCCGCAACCGCGAGCGCTTTGAAGAAGCCGCGCGCCTTCCCTTCGAACAAGATTGATCCGAGCTGCTCGGAATACGAGAACCTCCCATGAGCGATTTCACCCACAATTTCTGGTCGATCTACGTCGCCGGCCTGACGTTGGCCGGCATCATCGGCTGCCTGCTGTTGCTGTGGCTGACGGCACGCAAAAAGGTCGACTCGACCGCCGACAACACCACCGGCCACGTCTGGGACGAAGACCTGACCGAAATGAACAACCCCATGCCGCGCTGGTGGATGTGGCTGTTCGTCATCACCATCGTCTTCGGCCTGGGCTACCTCGCGGTCTATCCGGGCCTGGGCAATTTCGCCGGCAAGTTCGGCTGGACCGTGGTCAAGGAGTACCAGGAGGAAATGCAAAAGGGCGAGGCCGAGATCGCGCCGGTCTACGCACGTTTCGCCTCTATGTCCACCGAGCAGCTGGCGGGCGATGCGCCGGCCATGGCCATCGGCGAGCGCCTTTTCATGAACAACTGCGCCCAGTGCCACGGCTCGGACGCGCACGGCAGCAAGGGGTTCCCCAACCTCACCGATGGCGACTGGCTCTACGGCGGGACGCCGGAGACGATCAGCGAAACCATCCACAACGGCCGTGTCGGCGTCATGCCGCCCATGGCGGCCGCGGTCGGTGCGTCGGAAGATGTGCGCAACGTGGCGCACTACGTGCTCAGCCTGTCGGGCAGCCCGAACGACTCGGTGCGCGCCTCGCTCGGCAAGGCCAAGTTCGTCGCCTGCGCCGCCTGCCATGGCATGGACGGCAAGGGCAACCAGGCGCTCGGCGCCCCCAACCTCACCGACGACATCTGGCTGCACGGCTGGGGCGAAGCCGCCATCACGGCCATGATCAACAACGGCAAGACCAACGAAATGCCCGCCCAGGCGGGTAAGCTGACGGAGCCCCAGATCCGGGTGCTCACCGCCTATGTGTGGGGCAAGTCGAACCGGCCGGCCGCCGCCCGCTGATGGTCGCCCCGCGGAGTCGCCGAGCCGGGTAACCGAGCTCTGCGCTCCGCTTTACGTCCCTGGCCAGCAAAGGTTTTGCGTTCCTGGCAATCTTGCCGATGCTGTGCTGAGTCTCCAGATTAGGTTTTCATGAATACCCCCGGCGCCAAGCCCCGCAAGGTCATCCCGATAGCACCGGTGGCATCGCAGCCGTCCGCCAAGGACGGCGGTGGGTCGCTCTACGAGGCGCAGAAAAAGGTCTACCCACGCTCCATCAGCGGGTTCTTTGCCCGCTGGCGCTGGGCCATGGTGTTCATCACACAGGCGGTGTTCTACGGCCTGCCGTGGCTGGAGTGGGGCCAGCGCCAGATGGTGCTGTTCGACCTCGGCGCGCGGCGCTTCTACATGTTCGGCCTGGTCCTGTACCCGCAGGATTTCATCTACCTCACGGGCCTGCTGATCATCTCGGCGTTGTCGCTGTTCCTGTTCACGGCGGTGGCCGGGCGCTTGTGGTGCGGCTTTGCCTGCCCGCAGACGGTCTACACCGAGATCTTCATGTGGATAGAGCACAAGGTCGAAGGTGAGCGCAGCGCGCGCCTGCGGCTGGACCACGGACCGTGGAACTTCGAAAAGATCTGGAAGAAGTCGCTCAAGCAGACGCTGTGGGTGCTCATTTCGGTCTGGACCGGCTTCACTTTCGTCGGTTACTTTGTCCCGATCCGGCAACTGGGCTCGGAACTGCTGGCACTGCAGGGCAGCTGGCAGATGTTCTGGGTGGCGTTCTACGGCTTCGCCACCTATGGCAACGCCGGCTTCCTGCGTGAGCAGGTGTGCAAATACATGTGTCCGTACGCGCGCTTCCAGAGCGCGATGTTCGACAAGGACACCATGATCGTCACCTACGACGAAGGCCGCGGCGAGCCGCGCGGCCCGCGCGTCAAGACGGTGGACTACAAGGCCAAGGGCCTGGGCGACTGCATCGATTGCACGCTGTGCGTCCAGGTCTGCCCGGTCGGCATCGACATACGCGACGGCCTGCAGTACGAGTGCATCGGCTGCGGCCTCTGTGTGGACGCGTGCGACAGCGTGATGGACAAGATGCACTACCCGCGTGGACTGATCCGCTTTTCCACGCAGAACGCCGTGGCCAAGGGCTGGGGCAAGGCGGAAATCCTGCGCCACGTGCTGCGCCCCCGCGTGCTCATCTACTCCGGCATTCTGATCGCGCTGTGCCTGGGCATGCTCGCCAGCCTGGTGACGCGCACACCGTTCAAGGTGGACGTGGTGCGCGACCGGGCGGCGCTCTCGCGCGTGGTCGCGGGGGGCAAGCTGGAAAACATCTACCGGCTGCAGATCATGAACGCCACCGAAGCCACGCGGCGCTACCGCATCACGGCGTCGGGGCTCGATGGGCTGGAACTCGCGTCGGAGCCGGAATTCGAACTCGAAGCGGCCCAGTCGCGCTGGGTGCCGGTCAATCTGCGCATCCCCTACGGCTCCGCCGCGCCGGGTTCGCACACCGTGCACTTCCGCATCGAGGCGGTCGGCACGAACGACCAGGTTCAGGAAAAATCCGTGTTTCTGGTGCCCCGTTGACCGGATGGCACCGCGCTTTGGATGGTTCTTATATGACACATGCTTCCTCCCCCGCATCGCTCCGCCCCGAGCCGTGGTGGAAGTTCGGTTTTGTCTGGCTGGTGGTGGGCGGCCCGGCGGTGGTGGTCGTGGCATCCTTCGTCACCCTGTGGCTGGCGCTGCGGACGCCCGACCCGGTGGTTGATGAGAATTACTACCAAAAAGGGATCGCCATCAACAAGGCCCTGGAAGAAAAAGGCCAGAACCTCGCACCCGCCATGCGCGGCCGCAACCATGCGGCGACGCCGGCCCAGGATGTGCCGCGCTGAAGGCGCGCCCGTAACCCCCTGATAAGGAAGCACGCCGATGTGGACGCAACGCCTGATGTGGATCGCCTGGCCGGCATTTTTGGCCGCCTGCGTGCTGGAAATGCTGGTGTTCGCCCTGGTCGACCCGAGTGACCTGCACTGGTCCGGCCAGCCCCTGGCCTTTTCGCGCGAAGGCACCTACACGCTGGCCTTTTTTGTCTTCTGGGCGTTGACCATGGCGTCCAGTGCATTGACGACGCTGCTGTCCTTTTCGCCGTTCGAAGTCAACCGCTGCCCGGTGCCCAATGCGGCGCGGCCGGACGACTGCCGCAAGGTTCCCCCACTGCGCACCTGAAGCGCACCACCGCCATGCCCCAGGCCGCCGCCCCCGCCGCTGCTTTTTCCACCTGCGATTTCTGCGACCTGCACACGCAGGAGCAGGGCGGCCCGTTTCGCGTGCTGCCACCCGGCCTGCAGTCGTTCGGCGGGCGCACGGCTTTTTTCGGCCAGGTGAGCACGGTCCAGTGCTTTGAAGACAATTCGCTCGTCAAGGCGGCGCTTGACACCCCCGGCGCCGGCCGGGTGCTGGTGGTCGATGGCGCCGGGTCGCTGCGCCGGGCGCTGGTGGGCGGCAACGTGGCCGCCGCCGCGGCACGCAACGGCTGGGCCGGCGTGGTCGTCCATGGCTGTGTGCGCGATGCAGAGGAACTGGCCGCCGCCGGCGTGGGCATACGCGCGCTGGGCCTTGTGCCCATGCCCACCGTCAAGCGCGGTGAAGGCCAGCGCGACGTGCCGGTCGCCGTGCTCGGCGTCTGGATACACCCGGGCGACTGGCTGTACGCCGACCAGGACGGGGTGGTCGTGAACGACACCCCCTTGCACGCCGGCTGATCCGGCCAGGGGCCGGCGCGTCAGCGCCGGAAGCGTTCGCCGTTGAAATACGTCAGCTCGACGAAGTCCGTGCCGTTGTGGTCGTTCGGGCCGTAGCCGACCTCGAACCCGCCCAGGTCGTACGGCCGCATCCCGTGCATGGCATTCACCAGCCGTTCGCGGCTGTCGGTGCGCCCGGTGCGGCGCAGCGCTTCCAGCAGGATGCGCGCATTCACATAGCCTTCGAGCGAGGAATAGCCGGGCTCCACGTCGCCGAGCTTCTTCAGCGCGTTGCGGTAGGCATAGACCACCGGCATGGCGGAGTTGTTCGGGTTCGGCACCACTTGCGCCACCGTGATGCCGACCGCAGCATCGCCCAGTGCCGCAAGCAGTGGGCGCGAGCCGAGGAAGGAAATTGAGAACGCCGGTGCCTGCACGCGTTTGCGCAGGCCTTTGTAGAACGGAATCCCGAGCGCGCCGATGGCCAGCGACATCAGCGCGGTGGGTTGGAAGGCGACGATCTCCTCGATGCCGCGTGCCACGCCTTCGGGCGTTTCCTGGATGAGAAAAGCCTTCCAGTCCTGGTTCTTGTTCGCCTTGGCGGCGGCGTCGAAGGCCGCCAGCGTGGCCTTGCCGAAAGGGTTGTCGAAGTAGGCGACGGCGCACTTGGTGAAGCCGGTCGAGCCGATCTGGCGCGCGATCTTCGCCAGCTCGTGGGAATAGCTGGCGCGCGTGTGGAACACCAGCGGATTGAACGGCCGCAGCGCGTCGGAGCCGGTGGCCGGCGCAATCAGCGGCACCTTGGCCGGCACCAGCACCTGGAGCGCGCCCATCACGCTGGTCGTGCCGCCGCAGCCGAACATGCAGAAGACCCGTTCCTTCTCGATCAGCGCCTGGGTGTTGGCGGCCGCCTTCTCGGGCAGGCCGCCGTCGTCCAGGCTGACCAGTTCCACCCTTCGGCCGTCGATGCCGCCCTGTTCGTTCACTTCCAGGAAGGCGGCGGCAACGCCCTTGTTCATTTCCACGAAGGGAAACGCGAGCGGCCCGGTGAGCGCGGCGGTCTGTCCGATGCGCCAAGGCAGGGCCTGCGCACGCGGTGCCAGCGGGAGCGCGACCGGTGCCAGCGCAGAGGCCTGGAGAATGCGGCGGCGGGAAGGGTGACGGAGCGTTGCAGCGGGCATGGTGGTCTCGCGCGGTGAAGTGCGCCGGCATGCAAATCGGTCTGGCGCGGGCCGCAGTATCTGGCCATTCCCTGGACGCAATCCTTGGGGAAACCCTCTGCGCTGGTCGCCTTGGCGACTAGGGCCTGGTCCGCGCCGTCGTGGCTTCGGGCTTGGGGAGCGCGCCCCTGGGGCCGGCCCGCACGGCCTCGTCGGCCCGGGCGAGGAGCTTGGCGCACTCGGCGTCGTCCTCCGCCGCGGGCACCGTGATGGGCACCAGGGCGAGGGCCGCCGGCGCGGCGATGGCCGCCGCCACGGCGGCGCCGGCGCGTGCCAGCAGCGGCCCGGCCTCGACGCCGACCTGGGGGGCTATGAACGGCCCGCGCACGGTCAGCGGGGTGCGCAGCGAAAAGAACTTCCATTCCAGCGATTCCGGCTTGATGCGCAGGTCCACATGCTCATGGTCGAAATCCAGCGTGCCCACCGCCTCGACCACGGCCTCGTTGGTGCTGAGCTTGACGGAGCGGGTCTGGGCCATGCCGTCCTTCATGGCGAAGTCGGCGACGGCGCAGCGCAGCTTGACTTCCTTGTCGGCCCCGAACAGCTTGCTGACGATCACGCTGCCCAGGTTGAGCGCCGCCAGGTCGAGCAACTGCTTGGACAGCGTGCCGTCGCGCACATAGAGGCGCGCCTCGCCCGAGCTGCTCGCCAGCATGCTGGCGACGGAGTCGCCTTTGCCGGAGAGGGCGATGGCGCCGTCCATGCGGCCCAGGCTTTTCTCCATCAGCTCCACTTCGGGGAACAGGGCCGAGAGCTGCAAGCCCTCCACCGTCGCACGGACCTTGGCGTCCAGGGGGGCGCTGTGGCTGTCGAGCACCACCTGGGCGTCGATTCGCCCCTTGGCCACGCCGAAGCGCAGGGGACTGAGCGTGAGCTGCGCATTGCGCAGGATGGCGCGCACGCTGAGGTTGTCGAGCGGGAGCGCCGCCGGGCCGAGCAGGCTCTCGCCAATGAAAGCGATGTCCAGGTCCATCGCATCCCAGCGCCCGGTCGCGAAGCGGTCGTTGGGCAAGACTTTGCCGGCGCGGGTTTTCTTCTTGTCGGCGCCGGCGCCTTCGGGTGTGCCGACCACGGGGCCCAGGTCGGCGAACTGGAGCTTGCGCGATTTTATGTGCCCTGTGAGACGTGGTCGCGGCTCGCCCGAGGTGTAGGTCAGGTGGCCCTCCAGGTCGCTCTTGCCCACGGTGCCGGTAAATTCTTCGTAGTCCCAGGTGGCCTGCTCGGGCTCCAGACTTCCCACCAGCCGCCCGCTGGTTTCAAAGGGTGGGGTGTTGGGCAGCACCAGCCCGGTCAGGTCGTAGAGGTCGGCCATGGAATCGCTGGCCAGCGTGACCTGCAGGTCCACGCCCGAGAGCTTGCGCGGGTTGCTCAGGGTGCCGCGCGCCTGGGCGCGCGTCTTGCCGGCGCGCAGTTCGAAATCGACCGGATATTCCACCGCATCGCCGCGCAGCGAAAGCAGCTGGCCGGCGCGGCCGTGGCCTTCCAGCGCTGCGCCCCGGAACGTGCCTTTCAGGTCGATGCCCAGGCCGTAGCGCGCACCACGCTCGGTGCCGGCGGCGTCGGCCGGCTCGGTCTCGATGGCGGCGCGCAGCGCCACCTGCTGCGCCTGGTCCGCATACGCCAGGCGGGCCTGGGCCAGCCCCAGCTGGCGCACGTCCACCTGCCAGGGGTTGGGTTCGGGAGGCTCGGCTTCCTGTTCGCGCGGAAAGGTCCAGTTGTTGTCTCCGTCTTTCTTGCGCGCCAGGGCGACGTCCGGGCCAGTGAGTACCAGGGTGTCGATGAGCAGCACGCGCCCGAGCAGTGGCAGCAGGCGCAGGTGGGCGCTGGCTTGCGCCACCCGCGCCATCAAGGGCGGCGCTGTCTCGGCCGGCGCTTCCTGCGGCTCCGGGGCAGACAGGGCGGGGGGTTTGGCGCGCGCGTCCGGTGCGTCCAGCGCGCCGAAGCGGCCGAAGCCATCGCGGTTGGCCAGCTCCAGGCCGCTCGCCTCGACCCGCAGGCCCGGCACCCAATGGCGCCAGCCCGTATCGAGCGGTTGCGGCCAGACCCAATGCGCCTCCAGGTCGCCGGTGATGGCGAAATGCCGGCCCGTGGCTGCGCTCACACGTTCGTTCACCCAGGGCCGGGCGCGGTTCCAGTCGGTCAGGCTCACGGCCAGCATGGCGACCAGCACCAGGAGCGGCACGGCCGCCACCAGCGCCAGACCGGCATACAGCCAGGGGCGGCGCGTGCGCGGGGGCTTGGGAGAGGAGGAAGACGCAGCGGGCGCGCCGGCAGTGTTTGCCATGGGTCCACATGCTAAGGCGGGTACCCGGTGCGACCGGGGTGCGGCGCCGCTTTGCCGCGTTTGTCCTACAGAGCGGGCCACGGCCGAACCTGCCCCTACAATTTTTGACCCGCCGCCGACCTGCCCGCGCCATGCACAACCCCCGCCGCCCACAAGTCCTGCCGATGCGCGACGGTGTGAGCCCGAGTTGCGTGATCCTGCCGTCCCAGGGCGCCGGCCCGGTGCTCGATTTCCTCTGTGCGCGCCTGCCCAAGGTGCCGCGGGAGGACTGGCTGCGGCGCATGGCCGCCGGCGAAGTGGTGGACGAGTTCGGTCGCGCGGTGCGCGCCGACGGTGTGTGCACGCCGGGGCTGCGCCTGTTCTATTACCGCAGCCTGGCGAGCGAGCCGCAGCCGCCCGGCGAAGAAGCCGTGCTGTACCGCGACGCGCACCTGCTGGTGGCCGACAAGCCGCACTTCATGCCGGTGACGCCCACCGGCCGCTACCTGCACCACAGCCTGCTGGTGCGGCTGAAGAAGGCGCTCGGCCTGCCCGAGCTCTCGCCCCTGCACCGCATCGACCGCGACACCGCCGGCCTGGTGCTGTTCTCCGTGCAGCAGGCGACGCGGGGGCGCTACCAGGCATTGTTCCGCGACCGGGCCATCGCCAAGGAATACGAAGCCGTGGCACCGCGGTGGGCCGGCGCGGCGCCGCCGCGCGAACGCGCCAGCCGCATCGAAGAAAGCGCGCAGTTCTTTCGCATGCACGAAGTGCCGGGCGAGCCCAACAGCCTCACCCGCATCGAGGTGCTGGAGGCCGGCACGCGCTGGGCGCGCTACCGCCTGAGCCCCGTGACCGGCAAGCGCCACCAGTTGCGCGTGCACATGGCGGCGCTGGGGCTGCCGCTCTGCAACGACGCCTTCTACCCCGAGGTGAACGACCCGCCCGAGGGCGACTGGTCGCGCCCGCTGCAATTGCTGGCGCGCGCGCTGGTGTTCGACGACCCGCTCACCGGAGAGCCGCGCCGCTTTGTCAGCCAGCGCACGCTGCTGCCGCTGGAAGGGGCCGGCGCGGGCGTGTCCGATGCTCCCAATTAAATAGCTTAAAACCTATACCAGATAAGCGCTAGAGGCCAAAAAAGCCTAAAAATCCGGCGCCGAGACGAACTGCAGCCGCTCGCCCGTGACGGGGTGGGCGAACGACAAGCGCGTGGCGTGCAGCAGCAGGCGCGGGGCGCTGGCCGCGTCGCCGTACAGCGCGTCGCCCAGGATCGGGTGGCCGATGGCGGCGAGGTGCACGCGCAGCTGGTGCGTGCGGCCGGTGAGCGGCGCGAGCTCCAGCCGCGTGCTGCCGGCGCGCACGCCCGGCCCGAGGATGCGCCACTGCGTGCGGCTGGCCTTGCCGCGCTCCGGGTCCACCACGCGCAGCGGGCGGCGCTCCCAGTCGGCCGCGATCGGCAGGGCGATCTCGGACCAACCCCCCGCCGCGGCGGCGTCCGGCCCTGGCGTAGGCTGCCCTTCCACCACCGCCTGGTAGCGCTTGTGCACGCGCTGCGCGGCAAAGTCGGCCGAAAGCCGGCGCTGCGCCTCTGCGTGGCGCGCCATCACGCACAGGCCCGAGGTGGCCTGGTCGAGCCGGTGCACCACCAGCGCGCCGGGCCAGCGCTCGGCGGCGCGCCGGCTCAGGCAATCGCGTTTGTCGGGCCCGCGCCCCGGGACGCAGAGCAGGCCGGCCGGTTTTTCCAGCACCAGCAGGTCGGCATCCTCGAAGAGGGCCTGCACGCCGAGCTCAGGCATCGCCGCGCACCAGGCGCTGCACCGTGGCGCAGAGTTCCTCGACGTCGTTGGGCTTGTGCACCAGGGCGCGCGCGCCGGCGCGCATGGCGGCCTCCTCGATTTCCTGCGTGACGTAGCCCGAGGCGAGCGCCACCGGCAGGTCGGGGTGGAGCTTTTGCACTTCGCGCAGCAGATCCAGCCCGGAAAACCCGGGCATGTTGTAGTCGGTCACCAGCAAGTCGTACGTCCACGGCTCCTCGGCCAGCGCCGCCAGCGCGGCGCGCGGGTCCGTGAAGCCGCTGACCTTGTAGCCGCGCCGGCGC
Organism: Acidovorax sp. SCN 68-22; assembly: GCA_001724785.1. Classification (GTDB taxonomy): domain Bacteria; phylum Pseudomonadota; class Gammaproteobacteria; order Burkholderiales; family Burkholderiaceae_C; genus Simplicispira. Next base: position 36,787 of record MEDL01000005.1, read on the forward strand.
AGCAGGCGCTGCACCAGGAAGACCAGCGCCTGGTCGTCGTCCACGTACATCACGTGGCGCTGCGGCCCCTCGCCGGGCGCCTCGAAGCTGAGCGGCGCCGGGCTGCTGGCCATGAAGTCGGGCGCCTGCACGTCGTCGTCCGCCGCGGGGAAATACAGCGTGAAGCAGCTGCCCTCGCCCGGCGTGCTGCGCACGTCCACCGCGCCGCCGTGTGCGCGCATCACGCCGTGCACCACGGCCAGGCCCAGGCCCGTGCCCTGGCCCACCGGCTTGGTGGTGAAGAAGGGCTCGAACACGCGCGCCAGGGTGTCGGCGTCCATCCCCGGGCCGTCGTCGCGCACGGTGATGGCGATGTAGCGGCCGGCCGGCAGGGCCAGCCGCTCGCGCACGCGCGCCTCGGGGTGCGCCACCTGCGCGTGCACGGCAACATGCCCACGGCGCCCGCCCATGGCCTGTATGGCGTTGGTGCAGAGGTTGAGCACCGCCTGCTCGACCTGCGTGGCGTCGGCCAGCATGGTGGGCAGCGTGCTGGCCGCGCGCACCTGCAGGTCTACCGTGGGCGGCAGGGTGACGCGCAGCAGGCGTTCGGTGTCGTGCAGCACGGCTTCAAGCCGCACCGGCGTGCGCCTGGGCGGCTCGTTGCGGCTGAAGGTGAGGATTTGGCGCACCAGGTCGCGTGCGCGCCGGCCGGCCTTGGCGATCTCGCGCAGGCTTTCCTGCACCGGGGAATCGGGCGGGCAGTCGGCGCGGGCCAGTTCCACGTTGCCGAGGATGGCGCCCAGGATGTTGTTGAAGTCGTGCGCGATGCCGCCCGCCATGGTGCCCACGGCCTGCATCTTGTGCGACTCGCGCAGCTGCAGCTCCAGCTCACCGCGCCGTTCCTCGGCGCGCTTGCGCGCCGTCAGGTCGCGGGCGAACACGGTGGTCGTCTCGCCGTCGGCGTGCTGCTCGAACGAAACGCTCACTTCCACGGCCAGCTCGCGGCCGCTCGCGGTGCGCGCCGTCATCTCGCCCAGCATGGCCTGCGTGGTGAGCGGCGCGAACACCAGGGCTTCGGCCGCCTTGGGCAGGAAGCGCTCCAGCGGGCTGCCGAGCGCGTCGCCGGCGGCGCACTGGAACAGCGCCGCGGCGGTCGGGTTGAACACGGTGATGCGGCGGTGCCGGTCGACGCAGATGATCGCATCCAGGGCCGAATTGATCACCGCCTCCAGGCGCTTCTCGCCGGCGTAGAGCTGCTCGTTGCGCTGCTGCAGTGCCCAGGTGCTTTGCTGCAGGGCGCGGCGCTCGGCCAGCAGCGGGCCCTGGTCCACCAGCGCGCAGAGGAACTGGTACTGCGCCTCGGCATCCGCCTGGGGCGCCTCGATGCGCGCGATGTGCAGGTCGCCGGTGATCTGCGTGGCTTCGCCGATGCGCAGCACGACCTCGGTGGCTTCGGCCTGACCGGACTCGGCCGCCAGCGAGAAGGCGTGCCGCACGCGCGGTGCGTGCGCCGGGTCGACGAACGGCATGAGCGCGGTGAGCGGCCGGTCGCCTTCGCTCGGCTGGAAGGAGCGATGCGCCATGGGGTTGGCCTGCACCACGATGTCGTGCGCGTCGATCACCATCAAGGCCAGGGGCACGCTGGCAAACAGCGCCTCGAAGCGCTCGGAGGCGCTCTCGGCCGCCGCCTGGCTGTAGCGCAGCATCTTGTTCTGCGCCTCCAGTTCGGCCTGCGAATGGCGCAGCTCGGCGATCAGGCTGGCGACCGAGCCGGCCGGGCGGTTCTCCGCGCTGCGGCGCTCCTGCCGAGGCCACTCGGGCGCCTGCGGCGGGTAGGCCGCCGGGTCCGACTTGCTCAGCAGGTAGGAGAGGTCAGGCTCGGTCATGGAAAAGGGCGGGGCGCCGGTAGCCGGCCCCGGCCAGTGTACGCCGGCGGGCGGGCCGCGCCGGCCCGGCGTCAGCGGCGCACGGACAGCAGCTCGATCTCGAAATTGAGCGTGGCGTTGGGCGGAACCACGCCGCCCGCGCCGCGCGCGCCATACGCGATGGCAGGCGGGCAGGTCAGCCTGGCCTTGCCGCCCGGCTTCATGCGCTGCACGCCTTCCGTCCAGCACGGGATGACGCGGTTGAGCGGGAACTCGGTCGGTTCGCCGCGCTTGTAGGAGCTGTCGAA
>MEDL01000006.1 GCA_001724785.1 Acidovorax sp. SCN 68-22
GGCGTCCTTCACCATCTGCTGGATCTCGGCTTCGGACAGGCCCGAGTTCGCCTTGATGGTGATCTTGTTTTCCTTGCCGGTGCCCTTGTCCTTGGCGCCTACGTGCAGGATGCCGTTGGCGTCGATGTCGAACGACACTTCGATCTGCGGCGTGCCGCGTGCTGCCGGCGGAATGCCTTCGAGGTTGAATTCGCCGAGCAGCTTGTTGCCCGAGGCGATTTCGCGCTCGCCCTGGAACACCTTGATCGTCACGGCCGGCTGGTTGTCGTCGGCGGTGGAGAAGGTCTGTGCGAACTTCGTCGGGATCGTGGTGTTCTTGGTGATCATCTTGGTCATGACGCCGCCCAGGGTCTCAATACCCAGCGACAGGGGCGTCACGTCCAGCAGCAGCACATCCTTGCGGTCGCCCGACAGCACCTGGCCCTGGATGGCGGCGCCCACGGCCACGGCTTCGTCGGGGTTCACGTCCTTGCGCGGCTCCTTGCCGAAGAACTCCTTGACCTTCTCCTGCACCTTGGGCATGCGGGTCATGCCACCGACCAGAATGACGTCGTTGATGTCGGACACGCTGATGCCGGCATCCTTGATGGCCGTGCGGCAGGGCGCGATGGTGCGCTCGATCAGTTCGTCGACCAGGCTTTCGAGCTTGGCGCGGGTGAGTTTGATGTTCAGGTGCTTGGGACCCGACGCGTCGGCCGTGACATAAGGCAGGTTGATGTCGGTGGCGGCCGAATTGGACAGTTCGATCTTGGCCTTTTCAGCGGCTTCCTTCAGGCGCTGCAGGGCGAGCACGTCCTTGGACAGGTCCACCCCCTGGTCCTTCTTGAACTCGGCAATGATGTAGTCGATGATGCGCTGGTCGAAATCCTCGCCGCCCAGGAAGGTGTCGCCATTGGTCGACAGCACTTCGAACTGCTTTTCGCCATCCACGTCGGCGATCTCGATGATGGACACGTCAAAGGTGCCGCCGCCGAGGTCGTACACGGCGATCTTGCGATCGCCCTTGGACTGCTTGTCCAGGCCGAAGGCGAGCGCTGCTGCCGTGGGTTCGTTGATGATGCGCTTCACGTCCAGGCCGGCGATGCGCCCGGCATCCTTGGTGGCCTGGCGCTGGGCGTCGTTGAAGTACGCCGGAACCGTGATCACGGCTTCGGTCACCGGCTCGCCCAGGAAGTCTTCGGCGGTCTTCTTCATCTTGCGCAGGATGTCGGCGCTGACCTGCTGGGCAGAAAGCTTCTTGCCGCGCACTTCCACCCAGGCATCGCCGTTGTCGGCGGCAACGATGGAGTAGGGCATCAGATCGATGTCCTTCTGCACTTCCTTCTCGCTGAACTTGCGGCCGATCAGGCGCTTGACGGCGTACAGCGTGTTCTTGGGGTTGGTAACGGCCTGGCGCTTGGCCGAGGCGCCAACCAGCACTTCGCCGTCTTCCTGGTAGGCCACGATGGACGGCGTGGTGCGCGCGCCCTCGCTGTTTTCAATCACGCGCGTGGTGTTTCCTTCCATGATGGAAACGCAGCTGTTCGTGGTGCCGAGGTCGATGCCAATGATTTTTCCCATGATTCTTCTCCGCGAGGCAGTTGATTTGATAGCAGTAACGTAGGGTTGCGTGGGCCCGCTTCAAGCAGGCGCAGGGGCTTTTATTTGGGCGCCGCCACCGTGACCAGGGCCGGACGCAGGATCCGGTCGGCGATCAAGTAGCCCTTTTGCAGGACGGACACGATGGTGTTGGCCTCCTGGGCGGCCGGCACCATGCTGATGGCCTGGTGGCGATGGGGGTCGAATTTCTCGCCGGCGGGGGGATTGATGGCCAACACGCGGTTGCGCTCCAGCGCGGACAGAAGCTGGCGCAAGGTGGCTTCCGAGCCCTCACGCAGCTGTTGGGCGCTGGCATTCTGAATGGCGAGCGCGGCATCCAGGCTGTCGCAGACCGGCAGCAAGCCTTCGGCGAAATTCTCGATGCCGAACTTGCGTGCCTTGGATACTTCTTCTTCGGCGCGCCGGCGGGCGTTTTCCGCTTCCGCCTTGGCGCGCAGGAACTGGTCGGCCAGGTCGGCGCTTTTTGCCTTCAATTCAGCGAGTTCCGTCTGCAAGCGCTGCAATTCGTCGCTCGTGTTGGCAGAGAGGGCGGCTTCGATTTCTTCGGGCGAAGGCGGTTGCTCGCCAAAATTCGGCTTTTCTTGCATAGCTGGGTTTTCCAAGGAAGGTTCGTGTTCGGGCGCACATGGGGCCGGCGCCCGGCTTTTCAAGCGATTGCGCCCCACCGCGGTTCCTATGGCGGGGCGCGCAGGTGCGTACTATAATTGCCGGCTTTGCCTTGCCACACCGCTTCCCGACGCTGCGGGTGGCTTACATCCAGAAGGAGTATGCATGCGTCACTACGAAATCATTCTGTTGATCCATCCGGATCAAAGCGAGCAGGTCCCTGCCATGCTCGAGCGCTACAAGGGCATGATCACCGCCGGCGGTGGCAAGGTGCACCGCGTGGAAGACTGGGGCCGCCGCCAACTGGCGTACCTGATCAACAAGCTCGCCAAGGCGCACTACCTGTGCATCAACATTGAAGCCGACCAGGCGGTCATGGCCGAACTCGAGCACGCGTTCAAGTTCAACGATGCCGTGCTGCGCCACCTCACGGTGCAGAAGAAGAAGGCCGATACGGCGCCTTCCTCGATGATGAAGACCGTCGAGCGCGAAGAAGCCCGCAAGGCCAGCCAAGCCGAATACGCCGCCTCGGGCGAGCGCGGCGAACGCCAGGACCGTGGCGAGCGCGCCGAACGCGCCGAGCGCTAAGCCCTGCGTTTGCCGGAAGGAGTGGAGAACCACGTCGTCCTGACCGCCGCGATCGCCGAGGCCCAGGCCCTGCGATTCACACCGGCCGGACTGCCCGCGATCGAACTGCGGCTCGAGCACAGCTCGCAGCAGCACGAGGCAGGCGGACAACGTGAGGTGAAAGCAGCGATGAAGGCCGTGGCTTTTGGTGCGATGGCCGAGCGCCTTGCCAAGCAGCCCGTAGGCAGCCTTTGGCGCTTCACCGGTTTTCTCGCCACGCCCCGCAACGGCAAGCACCCGGTTCTGCACATTCAGGATATTCAACCCGATTAATTTTCAAGAGGTCCGAAAATGGCCACGTTCAAGAAATTCAACAAAGACAAGCGCCCCAAGCGCAATACCCAGTCGCTGCTGTTCAAGCGCAAGCGCTTCTGCCGTTTCACCGTCACCGGCGTCGAGGAAATCGACTACAAGGACGTGGACACCCTGCGCGATTTCATCGCCGAAAACGGCAAGATCATCCCCGCGCGCCTGACCGGCACGCGCGCGATCTTCCAGCGCCAGCTCAATACCGCCATCAAGCGCGCGCGCTTTCTGGCGCTGGTGCCTTACAGCGACCAGCACAAGATCTAAGGAGTACCCGCCATGCAAATCATCCTGCTCGACAAGGTGGTGAACCTCGGTGGCCTGGGCGATCTCGTCAAGGTCAAGGACGGCTACGCCCGCAACTTCCTCATTCCCTCCGGCCGCGCACGTCGCGCCACCGCCGCTGCCAAGGCCGAGTTCGAAGCCAAGCGCGCTGAACTCGAAAAGGCGGCTGCTGAAAAGCTGGCCGCTTCGCAGGCAGAAGGCGCCAAGCTTGAAGGCAAGGTCATCAAGCTGACGCAAAAGGCCGGCGTGGACGGCCGCCTGTTTGGTTCCGTGACCAACGGCGACATCGCCGAAGAGCTGAACAAGCAGGGCTTCAAGGTCTTGAAGTCGCAAGTGCGCCTGCCCAATGGCCCGCTGAAGATGGTTGGCGACAGCACTGTCAGCGTCTCGCTGCACACGGACGTGCTGGTCGAAGTGACGGTTTCCGTCTACGGCGAAACTGCCTGATTGCGCTGCCGCGCAATAAAAAAACCGCCTTCGGGCGGTTTTTTTGTGCCTGACGCCGGGGCGCTCAGCCCCCACGGGTTACCTGGAGGGCGGCCAGCCCCGCTGCGGGCGCGGGCGCACGCCGGGTTCGACCTGGAGATCGAGCATCTGGTCGCCGCGCTGCACGCGCAGGCTGGCGGATTCGCCCGGTTTGAGCGCCGCGACGGCGCTCAACAGGCCCGGCACGCTGACGACCGGCTTGCCGGCGACTTCCGTGATCACGTCGCCGGGCCGCAGGCCGGCACGCGCCGCGGGGGCATTTTGGAGTACGCCCGTGATGATGACGCCCGAAGAGGCCTTGATGCCGAAGGTCTCGGCCATTTCCGGGGACAGTTCGCCCGGCTCGACGCCGATCCAGCCGCGCGTCACCTGCCCAGTGGTGGCGATGCTTGCGAGCACCATCTTGGCCGTGGAGACCGGGATCGCGAAGCCGATGCCCAGGCTGCCGCCCGAGCGCGAATAGATGGCGGTGTTGATGCCCAGGAGGTTGCCGTCCACGTCCACCAGCGCCCCGCCCGAGTTGCCCGGGTTGATGGCCGCATCGGTCTGGATGAAGTTCTCGAAGGTGTTGATGCCCAGCTGGCTGCGACCGAGCGCGCTCACGATGCCACTGGTGACGGTCTGGCCGACGCCGAAGGGGTTGCCGATGGCCAGCACCCGGTCGCCCACCTGGGCTTTGTCGGAATCGCCCAGCACGATCACCGGCAGCTTGTCGAGCTCGATCTTGAGGATCGCGAGGTCGGTGTCCGGGTCGGTGCCGACCACGCGGGCACGTGCCTTGCGGCTGTCGCTGAGGGTGACGTCGATCTCGTCGGCGCCCTCCACCACGTGGTTGTTGGTGAGGATGTAGCCCTCCGTGCTGACGATGACGCCACTGCCCAACCCGGCCTGCGGCTGGCTGCCCTGGTTGCCGAAGAAGAACTGGAACCACGGGTCGTCGCTGCGCGGGTCGCGCACGGGCGCCTTGCTGGTGTTGATGCTGACCACGGCCGGCGCGGCCTTGCGTGCGGCGGCGCTCAGGCTGCCTGGCGGGGGCTGATCGCTGGTGGTGGGTGGCGCCTCGATCAGCGACACGCTGGTGCGCCCCGGCAGGGACCAGCCGTGCAGCCACCCCGGTTGCAGGGTGGCGACCACGAACCACGCGGCAAGCAGCACGGTGATGGTTTGCGAGAAGAGCAGCCAGAGGCGTTTCATGGAGGAAGTGCGTTAGGGGAGGAAGGCCGCCGCGCGTGCTGGTGGCAGCCCGCTATTGTCGCGCAGGCAGGCGACAATGGCGCCATGAGCATATCCCGCGAAGACCTGCTGCGCTCGTTCGATTTGCTGCTCGCGCCCGAACGGTTCAAGGACTACGGGCCGAATGGCCTGCAGGTGGAGGGCCGGCCCTCGGTGCAATTGCTGGTCAGCGGGGTGACGGCCAGCAGGGCGCTGATCGATGCCGCCATCGAAGCCGGGGCCGACGCCATCTTCGTGCACCACGGGCTGTTCTGGCGCGGGCAGGACGGCCGCGTCACCGGCTGGATGAAGGAGCGCCTGCAGCGCCTCCTGGCGCACGACATCAATTTGTTCGCCTACCACCTGCCGCTCGACGCGCACCCCGAAGTGGGCAACAACGCGCGCCTGGGCGCCGCGCTGGGCTGGGTGGCCGATGCGCATTTCGGTGAGCAGGACCTGGGGTGCCTGGCCAGCGTGCGTTATGCCAGCCAAGACGAACTGTGCGCGCAGGTGGGGCAGGTGCTGGGCCGCGCGCCGCTGTCCATCCCAGGTCGGGACGGGCCGGTGACCCGTGTTGCATGGTGTTCGGGCGGTGCCCAGGGCTATTTCGAGGCCGCGGCCGCGGCCGGTGCACAGGTGTACCTGACGGGAGAAATTTCCGAGCCCCAGGCCCACCTGGCGCGCGAAATGGGCGTGGGCTTCATCGCCGCCGGGCACCACGCGACCGAACGCTACGGCGCCCCCGCGGCCGCGGCCCACGTGGCGCGGCACCTGGGGCTGGAACACCGCTTCATCGATATCGACAACCCGGCCTGAGGTCTTGCCTTTCCCAGTAACAAATACTACTGAATAAATAGCTAACTTCCCTTTGCAGGTAAGCGCTAGAGGCCATTTTTATTCATATTTTCCCAGATGAACACGCTCCCGCCATTGGCGATCACGCAGGGCGACCCGGCCGGCATCGGGCCGGAGATCATCGCCAAGGCATTTCGGGATGCGCCGCACGCAATGCGCGGCGCGTTCGTCGTCGGCGAGCCGGGTACGCTGCGCCGCGCGGCGGCCTGTGTGCGCCGACCGGGTGTGCCCGACCTGCCCGTGGCCATCCTGCCATCGGCCGACCAGGCGTGGGATATCCCGCCGCGCTGCCTGCCCGTCTTGCCGCTGGCCGGATTGCCGGCGGACGTGCCCTTCGGCCAGACGGGCGCGCAAGCCGGGCGGGCGGCAGCCGACTGCGTCGTCTGGGCAGCGCAGGCGGCACTGCGGGGTGAGGTCGCGGGGCTCGTCACCGCACCGCTGCACAAGGAGTCCCTGCACGCCGCGGGTGTGGATTTTCCCGGCCACACGGAACTGCTCCAGGCCCAGGCGGCCGCGCACGCCCAGGTGGAGATCGCGCGGATGCCGGTGCGCATGATGCTGGCAAGCGACGAGTTGTGCACCGTGCTGGTCAGCATCCACATGTCGCTCCGCGACGCGGTTGCTGCCGTCACGCTGGACAACGTGTTGCAGACGCTGCGCATCGCGCATGCCGCGCTGCTGCACGGCCTGGGCCGGGCGCCGCGCATCGGCGTGGCCGGCCTGAACCCCCATGCGGGCGAGGGCGGGCTGTTCGGGCGCGAGGAAATAGACGTCATAGCGCCCGCGATTGCATGCGCCCGCAGCGAGGGAATCGACGCCTCCGGCCCCTGGGCTCCGGACACGGTCTTCATGCGCGCGCGCCGCGCGCCGGATAAACCGGGCGAATTCGACGCCGTGGTGGCGATGTACCACGACCAGGGGCTGATTCCGGTGAAATACCTCGGGGTGGACAAGGGCGTGAACGTCACCCTGGGCCTGCCCCTGGTGCGTACCAGCCCCGACCACGGTACGGCATTCGATATCGCCGGCACGGGCAAGGCCGACCCGGCCAGCCTCATCGAAGCCGTGCGATGGGCGCGCCGCCTGTGCGGCGCATGAGTTTCAGGCTTCGGGCGTCCTGGCGCGCAGGCTGTCGCGGATCTCGCGCAGCAACACGATGTCTTCCGGTGCCGCGGCGGGCGGCGGTGGGGGCGCCTCGCGCTTGAGCCGGTTGATCTCCTTGACCATGATGAAGATGATGGCCGCCAGGATCACGAAATTGACCGTCACGGTCAGGAAATGCCCATAGGCAAATACGGGGACGCCGGCCTTGGTCAGCGCGTCGAGCGTACGTGGCGTGCCCTCGGGCACCTGGGCCAGCACGATGAACAGGTTCGAGAAATCGAGCTTGCCGAACACCAGCCCGACCAGCGGCATGATCAAGTCCTTGACCACCGAGTCCACGATGGTGCCGAACGCGCCGCCGATGATGACCCCGACGGCCAGGTCGATGACATTGCCCTTGACGGCGAACTCCCGAAATTCCTTGAGCATTCCCATCGCGTACTCCCATGTGGTTGGAAGGGTGCAAGTATCTCCCAGAGACGGGCGCCAAGCAGCGGGAGGTTTGCGGGAGGTCAAGCGCTGCGCTGCCGCGTGGCACTGGCACCGCTTCACCGGTTTTCACTCCGCTACAATTTCAGGTTATTTCCCTCCCAGCGATGTACATCGAGGATCCCCATGAGTGACACTCCAATCGACTCCAGCAAGCGGACGTGGCTGATCGCGACCGGCTGTGCTGGCGCGGTGGGCGGCGTGGCAACCGCCGTTCCCTTCGTGAGTTCTTTTCAGCCCTCCGAAAAGGCCAAGGCCGCTGGCGCAGCCGTCGAAGTGGACATCGCTGCCTTGAAGCCGGGGGAAAAGGTTACGGTCGAATGGCGCGGCAAGCCCGTGTGGATCGTGCGGCGTACGCCTGAGCAAGTGGCCGAACTGCCCAAGCTCGACGATCAGCTGGCCGACCCCAAGTCGTTGCGCAAGCCCGATGAGTTCACCCCGGAATACGCGCGCAATGAGCAGCGCTCGATCAAGCCGGAGTATTTCGTAGCCGTCGGTATTTGCCCGCACCTCGGCTGCTCGCCGTCCGACCGGTTTGCCACGGGCGCGCAACCCTCGCTGCCGGACGACTGGAAGGGCGGCTTCCTGTGCCCCTGCCACGGGTCCACCTTCGACCTGGCCGGGCGCGTTTTCAAGAACAAGCCGTCTCCGGACAATCTTGAAGTACCGCCGCACATGTACCTCTCAGACACCCGCCTGCTCATCGGCGCCGACAAGAAAGCGTGAGGGACTGCACCATGGCTGTGTTCAAGGAAATCTCGCCCAACGCCTCGGCGGGCGCCAAGCTCACCAACTGGTTTGAAAACCGTTTTCCCACGGCATTCGACGCTTATCGCGTCCATATGTCGGAGTACTACGCACCGAAGAACTTCAACTTCTGGTACATCTTTGGTTCGCTGGCCCTGCTGGTGCTGGTGATCCAGATCGTCACCGGCATCTTCCTGGTCATGCACTACAAGCCCGACGCCGCCCTGGCGTTCGGCTCGGTCGAGTACATCATGCGCGATGTGCCCTGGGGCTGGCTGATCCGCTACATGCATTCCACGGGGGCGTCGGCGTTCTTCATCGTCGTCTACCTGCACATGTTCCGCGGCCTGCTCTATGGCAGCTACCGCAAGCCCCGCGAACTGGTCTGGATCTTCGGCTGCGCCATTTTCCTGGCGCTGATGGCCGAAGCCTTCATGGGCTACCTCCTGCCCTGGGGCCAGATGTCGTACTGGGGTGCCCAGGTGATCGTGAATCTGTTCTCCGCCATTCCGTTCATCGGCCCGGATCTGGCGCTGCTCATCCGCGGCGACTACGTGGTGGGCGACGCCACGCTCAACCGCTTCTTCAGCTTCCACGTGATCGCGGTTCCGCTGGTGCTGCTGGGCTTGGTCGTGGCGCACTTGCTGGCGCTGCACGACGTGGGTTCCAACAACCCGGACGGCATTGAAATCAAGGGGCCCAACGCGCCCCGGGATGAAAAGGGCCATCCGCTGGACGGCATTCCCTTCCATCCGTACTACACGGTGCACGACATCCTGGGTGTGTGCCTGTTCCTGATGGCGTTCTCCGCCGTGATCTTCTTCGCGCCTGAAGCGGGTGGTTACTTCTTGGAGTACAACAACTTCATTCCGGCCGACCCATTGAAGACCCCGTTGCACATCGCGCCGGTCTGGTACTTCACGCCGTACTACTCCATGTTGCGGGCTATCACCACCGAGATGGTCTACGCACTGATTGCCTGCGTGGTGCTTGCTGCCGCCTTCGCGGTCATCAAGGGGCGCATGCCGGCGGTGCTGAAGGGTGTGGTCGCGGTGGCTGCCGCCGTGGGCGTCGTGCTGATGCTCTCTATCGACGCCAAGTTCTGGGGCGTGGTGGTGATGGGCGGTGCGGTCGTCATCCTGTTCTTCCTGCCCTGGCTCGACTGCAGCCCGGTCAAATCGATCCGTTACCGCCCGAGCTGGCACAAGTACGTCTATGCCGTGTTCGTCGTCAACTTCTTCATCCTCGCTTACCTGGGGGTGCAGCCACCGTCGCCGGTAGGCGAGCGCGTGTCGCAAGTTGGCACCTTGTTCTACTTCGGTTTCTTCTTGCTCATGCCTTGGTGGAGCCGCCTTGGCGAACCCAAGCCCGTGCCCGACCGCGTCACCTTTGCAGCGCATTGAGCAGGAGGCAGCACACCATGAAAAAAATACTCTTTACTTTCATCGCAGCGCTGACCTTCGCGGCCGGTTCGGTTCACGCCGCCGGCGGCGGCATCGCATGGGACAAGGCGCCGAACAAGGCGAACGACATGGCCGCCTTGCAAAACGGCGCCAAGTTGTTTGTCAACTACTGTGTGGGTTGCCACTCGGCCGCGTTCATGCGCTACAACCGTCTGACCGACATTGGCCTGACCGAGCAGCAGATCAAGGACAACCTGCTGTTCACCACCGAAAAGATCGGTGAGACCATGCAGGCCACCATCGACCCCAAACAGGCCAAGGAATGGTTCGGCGCCAACCCGCCCGATCTCACCGTGATCGCACGCTCGCGCGCGGGGGCGGGGGGAACCGGGGCCGACTACCTCTACACCTTCCTGCGGACCTTCTACCGCGACGACACCAAGGCCACCGGCTGGAACAACCTGCTGTTCCCGAACGTCGGCATGCCGCACGCGCTGTGGCAATTGCAAGGCGAGCGCACCCCCGTTTTTGAAGAACATGAAAGCCACGGCCAGAAAGTGCATGTTTTCAAGAGCTGGCAGCAGGGCGCACCGGGCGCGATGACCGCTCTGGAATACGATCAGGCGGTGGGCGATCTGGTCGGTTACCTCCAGTGGATGGGTGAGCCGGCGCAGAAGACGCGCGTGCGCTTGGGTGTCGGCGTGCTGATATTCCTGGCGTTCACTACGGTATTGGCATGGAGGCTGAACGCCGCGTTCTGGAAAGACGTCAAGTAGGTTCCGGTTTTCGCCGTGCTGCGTCTTGCGACGCAGCGCTTTGCAAGAGTGGGCGCCGCCGGCGTTCCACTCTTTTGGTTTTTAGGAGTTTCGCTACATGATGGTGCTTTATTCGGGTACGACCTGTCCTTTCTCTCACCGTTGCCGCTTCGTCTTGTTCGAAAAGGGCATGGATTTCGAGATCCGCGACGTAGATCTCTACAACAAGCCCGAAGACATCGCCGTGATGAATCCGTACGGTCAGGTGCCCATTTTGGTCGAGCGCGATCTGATCTTGTACGAGTCCAACATCATCAACGAGTACATCGACGAGAGATTCCCGCATCCGCAGCTGATGCCGGGCGATCCGGTCGATCGTGCGCGGGTACGGCTGTTCCTGCTCAACTTTGAAAAGGAACTGTTCGTTCACGTCAACAGCTTGGAGTCCCGCGCCAGCAAGGGCAACGAAAAGGCGTTGGAGAAGGCGCGTGCCCACATCCGCGATCGCCTGACGCAGCTGGCGCCCGTGTTCCTGAAGAACAAGTTCATGCTGGGAGACAATTTCTCCATGTTGGACGTGGCCATCGCGCCTTTGCTTTGGCGCCTCGACTACTACGGCATCGACCTGAGCAAGAACGCCGCGCCTCTGCTGAAGTACGCAGAGCGCATCTTCTCGCGGCCCGCTTACATCGAAGCGCTCACGCCCTCCGAGAAGGTGATGCGCAAATAGGAAGTTGGCGGCAGCAGGAACGCGTTATGAAGCCTCAGGATCCCAACTCCACCCGGCCTTATCTGATCCGCGCGCTGCACGAATGGTGCAGCGACAACGGGTTTACGCCGCACGTGGCGGTCAAAGTGGACGATTCCGTTCAGGTACCGCGTGAATACGTGAACAACGGCGAGATCGTGCTGAATATCGGCCTGGACGCCACGAGTGGTCTGCAGCTCGGCAACGATTTCATCGAGTTCAAGGCGCGTTTCGGCGGGCAGCCGCGCGACATCCTCGTTCCGGTGGGGCGGGTGATTGCGATTTACGCCCGTGAGAACGGACAAGGAATGGCCTTCCCGCCGCCATCCGATGTTCTGGCCGGTGCCGCGGGAGTGGTCAAGGAGCCGGCGCTGATGCAAGACGGGTCCGACCCCAAGCCCCTGGTGCAGCTGGTCACCGAACCCGTTGGCACGGACGGCTCCGACCCTGACGGGCCGCGGCCGCCCGCCGGGGGCGCGACGCGGCGCGCTTCTCTCAAGCGCATCAAATGAGTCTTGCGCGCCTTGCAAGCGCCATTGCTTACAATCGCTTCCTCGCCGATTTAGCTCAGTGGTAGAGCAACCGCCTTGTAAGCGGTAGGTCGTCAGTTCAATCCCGACAATCGGCACCAAAAAATGATGCGGTTTCATTCGTTTTGGAACTGAAACCGAAATTTCAAGCTATAATTTAAAGCTTGGCGGCTGTAGCTCAGCTGGATAGAGTACTTGGCTACGAACCAAGGGGTCGTGGGTTCGATTCCTGCCAGCCGCACCATACGGTAAGCCCTGCAAGGTCTTGATCTTGCAGGGCTTTTTCCTTTGTCCTTCCCATAACGACACATGAGGAGGCCACATGAGCAAGGCGTTTACACGCGAAACCGACGAGGAGCCCGAAGACGCAGTGCCGCCGCCCGCCGCGGGGGGTGGCCGCAACTACATCACGGCCGCGGGGTACGCACGGCTGCGCGATGAGCTCCTGCAGTTAATGGATGTGGAGCGCCCCAAGGTGGTCGAGACCGTGCATTGGGCGGCCAAGAACGGCGACCGTTCGGAAAACGGCGACTATCTCTACGGCAAGAAGCGCCTGCGCGAGATCGATCGCCGCATCCGCTTCCTCACCGCACGCATGGAGGCAGCGGAGATCGTCGATCCATCCGTACACGCGGGAAGCGACCAAGTCTTTTTTGGCGCTACGGTGCGCTACATGGACGATCTGGGCGTCGAGGCCAAAGTCACTATCAAGGGAACCGACGAAGCCGTCGCCAGCCAAGGTGAAGTGAGTTGGATCTCGCCCGTCGCACGGGCGCTCCTCAAGGCGCGTGTGGGTGACGAAGTTCAGTTGGTCACGCCGTCCGGTACGCGGCGCCTGGAAATTCTGGACGTGCGCTATCCGCAGGCTTAGGACTGCGAAGTGGGGTTTCCAAGCGCGTGGAGCGCAGGGGCAGGCCGCCCCTACGCTGTCGGCAGTGCCCGGACCGCCCGCAGCACGGCGGGCGTGCGCCGCAATGTGCGCAGGGCGGTTTCCAGGTGCGCAGTGTCGCGTACCCCAATGACCAGGCGCAGATTCACGGTGTCGAGCGCGACCTCGTCTTCCATGTCGATGTGCGTGATGTCGGCCTCGGCGCTCGCCAGGTCCGCCGCCACGCGCGCCAACACGCCCTTGCCGTTGTTGACCGTGACCACGACCCCGGTCTCGAACATGCGTGTGGGCTCCTCGCTCCAATCGACAGAAATGAAGCGCTCGCTGTCTTTGGCCTGCAGCCGCCGGGCGACCGCGCAGCGTGCCGAATGAACCACCAGCCCCTCTCCGCGGCCGAGGTAACCCACAATATCGTCGCCCGGTACCGGGCGGCAACACGCTGCGTACTTCACGGAGGCGTTTTCGCTGCCATCGAGCGAGACACCCCCTTGCGAAATACTTTCGTGCGAGGAATAGCGCTCGCGGGTCAACAGGAGCGCGTCGGGCCGGTAGCCGTGTTCGGCCATGAGCCCGAGCAGGCGCTTGGCGACGATGGTCGCAATGCGCTTGCCGAGCCCGATGTCGGTCATCAATTCGCTGCGTGAGCGGCTCCCGGTGAAGCGCAGCAGTTTGTCCCACAAGGGCTGCATGGCTTCGCTCTCCGGCGGCAGGCTTTCCAGGCCTTCGGCCCGTAGAGCCTGCGTGAGCAGCTTTTCCCCCAGGGTTTCCGAATCGGCCTGCGCCAGCGACTTGAGGTGGCTGCGGATCTTGGACCGTGCCCGGCCGGTGCGCACGAAGCCCAGCCACGCCGGATTCGGCGTCGTGGTCGGCGTGGTGATGATCTCCACGATGTCGCCGTTGTGGATTTCGGTGCGCAGCGGAACCTGCTCGTTGTTCACCTTGGCCGCTGCGGTGTGGTTGCCCACGTCACTGTGGATGGCGTAGGCGAAATCCACCACGGTGGCGCCGCGCGGCAGGGCGAGGATCTGGCTCTTCGGGGTGAAGACGTACACCGCATCCGGGAACAGGTCCACCCGTACATGGTCCCAGAACTCGGCGGCGTCGCGCGTCTCGTTCTGGATGTCCAGCAGGGACTGCAGCCATTTCGTTCCCAGGTGCTCGGCCGTGCCGCCTTCGCCATCCTGCTCCTTGTAGAGCCAATGGGCGGCAACACCGGCTTCGGCAACCAGGTGCATTTCCTCGGTGCGCATCTGGAACTCGATGTTCACGCCGGACGGGCCCACCAGGGTTGTGTGCAGCGACTGGTAGCCGTTGATCTTGGCAATGGCGATATGGTCCTTGAACTTGCCCGGCACGGGCTTGTACATCTGGTGCAGGATGCCCAGCGCCGTATAGCACTCGGTGACGCTGCCCACGATGACGCGGAACCCATAGAGGTCCGTCACCTGAGCGAAGCTCAAGTGCTTTTGCGTCATCTTCTGGTAGATGGCATACAGCGTTTTTTCGCGCCCGGCCAGCCGCACCGGCAGGCCGACGCGTGAAAACGCGGCATCCACATCGGCCTGAACCTTCTGCACCAGGTCGCGGCGGCGGCTGCGCGCCTTGGCGACGGCTTTGGACAGCGTGGCGTAGCGCCAGGGATGCAGGTAGCGAAAAGACAGGTCTTGCAGTTCCCGGTAGGTCTGGTTCAGCCCCAGGCGGTGCGCGATCGGCGCGTAGATTTCCAGGGTTTCGGAAGCGATGCGCCGCCATTTGCTGCGCGGCATGTCCGCGAGGGTGCGCATGTTGTGGCTCCGATCGGCCAGCTTGATGAGAATGACCCGCACGTCGCGCGCCATGGCCAGCAGCATCTTGCGGAAAGACTCAGCCTGGTTCTCCTCGCGCGTGTCGAACTGCAGCTTGTCGAGCTTTGTCAGGCCGTCCACCAGTTCGGCCACATTGGCGCCAAAGCGCTCCACCAGATCCGCCTTCGTGACGCCGCAGTCTTCCATGGCGTCGTGCAGCAACGCCGCCATCAAGGCTGGGGCGTCGAGCTTCCACTGCGCGCACTGCGCTGCCACGGCAATGGGATGGGTGATGTAGGGCTCGCCGCTGTTGCGCAGTTGCCCGAGATGTGCCTCATCGGCGAACCGATAGGCTTGGCGGACGAGTTCCACCTGGGCAGGCTCAAGGTAGTCGAGGCTGTCGGTCAGCGCGGCGAAGCTCGCTGCGGCCGCATTGGCGGCGGCAGCGGCGTTGCTGGCGGCGTCCTGGGGGCGCGCATTCGGCGGCGCCGCGTTGGCAGGGACGGTATTCGACTCTGCTTTCATCCCTTAAATGTAGCGCGCTGGCCACCCAGGGCGGGCCGGAATGAAAATAGGCACCGCAATGCGGTGCCTATTGGGTGGGGAAACGGGGTGCCAGGTTCAGCCGGGGACCTTCTTGAGCATTTCCACACCCACCTTGCCGGCCGCGATTTCCCGCAGCGCGGTGACACCGGGCTTGTTCCGGCTCTCGATGCGCGGGGTATGGCCCTGGCTGAGCATGCGGGCGCGGTAGGTTGCGGCGAGCACGAGTTGGAAACGGTTGGGGATCTGCTCCAGGCAGTCTTCGACGGTGATGCGGGCCATGAATTCTCCAGGGGTTACGCGACGTTCAGCGATTGGAACGTTTCCGCGCGGGCGCGGCGCTGGGCCGCGTACTTGAGGCGCTGGGCATGCACCACGGCTTTGAGGTCAAAAAGCGCGCGCTCAAATAACTCGTTGATTATAACGAAGTCGAATTTGTGCACCTGCGCCATTTCCGTGGCGGCGTTGGCCAGCCGCCGTTCAATGACCTCGGGCGAATCCTCGCCGCGGCGCTCCAGGCGCGAACGCAACTCGGCCCAGCTTGGCGGAAGAATGAAGATCAGCACGGCGTTGGCGAACGCCTCCTTGATCTGCAGCGCACCCTGGAAGTCGATTTCCAGGATGACATCGTTGCCCTGGGCAATGCGTTCCTCTATGGACTTCTTGGATGTGCCGTAGCGGTTGCCGTGCACCAGCGCCCATTCCACGAACGCATTGCTTGCCACCATGGCGTCGAATTCGGGTTCCGAGGTGAAGAAGTACTCCCGCCCGTGCTTTTCCTGGCCCCGAGGCGCGCGCGTGGTGTGCGATATGGAAGGGTGCACGTGCGAATCGAGTTCCAACAGGGCCTTGACCAGGCTGGACTTGCCGGTGCCGCTCGGCGCCGCCACCACAAAAAGATTGCCGGGGTATTCCGTAGTAACCGTCATGAATTGCTTGCCGTAAGGGCTTTATTCGAGGTTTTGTACCTGTTCGCGCATCTGCTCGATCAGGACTTTCATATCCACGCTGATGCGCGTGAGTTCCAGCGCCGACGACTTCGAACCCAGCGTGTTGGCTTCGCGGTGCAATTCCTGGATCAGGAAGTCGAGCCGCTTGCCCACTTCGCCGCCCTTGGACAAGAGCCGTTCGATCTCGGTGAGGTGCGATTCCAGCCGGGTGACTTCTTCCGCCACGTCGATGCGGATGGCGAAGGCCGTGGCCTCCGAGAGCGCCCGGTCCTGGGCGGCTTCCGGCGTGGCACTGCCTTCGGCCAGGCCCATGGCTTCGCGCCAGCGGTCCATGAAGCGCTGGCGTTGCTGCTCCACCAATTGGGGTACCAGCGGACCGGCCTGCTCGGTCAGGCCGCGCAGCAACCGGAGGTGCCCGCGCAGCATGTCCACCAGGCGTTCGCCTTCCTGCGCGCGCGCCACGAGCAATGCATTGAGTACGGATTCGGCCAGGCGCGCCACGGTGTCGGCTGGGGTGTCCACGGGGGGCGTGGCCGCGCCACAGAGCCGCAGCACCTCGGCCACGGACAGCGGCGCCGCCTCGGGCAGCCAGGACTGCACGCTGTCCTGGACGGCAGACAGGCGCTGCAACAGGCGCGTCGGCGGGTCGGGCAGCAGGGCGCTGTCCTGGCCTTCGATGGCCGCGCGGACTTCCACCTTGCCCCGCTTGACCTTGGCGGTGACGAGCGAGCGCAGGAGCGGTTCGAAACTGCGCAGTTCGTCCGGCAGGCGGAAGGACAGGTCCAGGAAGCGGCTGTTGACCGAGCGCATTTCCATGCCCAGGCGGCGTTCGCGCACGGCGCGCGGCTCGCCGTCGGCGGGCTCCGCAGGGGGGCCGCTTTGCGCGCTGGCGTAGCCGGTCATGCTGTAAACTGCCATGGGACTTTTCTTGATTAGCTAGCGAACCGGCGATTATCCGGGTTCTCGTCCGCCCTCGAATCACACGCGAAGAATATGTCCAAAGTCAAACCGGCCCCGCTGCCACCGGACACCGTCATCGGTGGCTACCGGGTGGTACGGCGGGTGTCTTCGGGCGGTTTCGGTGTGGTCTACCTCTGCATGGACCCGGAGGGCCAGCAGGTCGCCATCAAGGAATACCTCCCTTCGTCGCTCGCCACGCGCACGCCCGGCGAACTGCTGCCCAAGGTGCCGCCGGAAAAACTATCGCTGTACCGCCTGGGCCTCAAGAGCTTCTTCGAGGAAGGCCGGGCGCTGGCGCAGATATCGCACGCCTCGGTGGTCAGCGTGCTGAATTTCTTCCGCGAGAACGAGACCGTCTACATGGTGATGAATTACCTGGAGGGCGCGACCCTGCAGGATTTCATCATCACCGCACGCGATTTGAAGCAGCAGAAGGTGTTCCGCGAGTCCACCATCCGCTCGTTGTTCGACGAGGTGCTGCGCGGCATGCGCATCGTGCACCAGCACAAGATGCTGCACCTCGACATCAAGCCGGCCAACATTTTCATCACCGACGACAACAAGGCCGTGATGATCGACTTCGGCGCCGCGCGCGAGGTGCTGTCGAAGGAAGGCAACTTCATCCGACCCATGTACACGCCCGGTTTCGCCGCCCCCGAGATGTACCGGCGCGACTCGGCCATGGGCCCGTGGACGGACATCTACGCCATCGGCGCGTGCATCTACGCCTGCATGCAGGGCTTCCCGCCCAACGAAGCGCCGCAGCGCCAGGACAAGGACCGCCTCTCGCTGGCGCTCGCCAAGTTGCGTGGCGTGTATTCCGACAACCTCATCGAGGTGGTCGAGTGGTGCATGGCGCTCGACCCGCTCTCGCGCCCGCAGTCCGTGTTCGCCCTGCAGAAGGAACTCTCGCGCGAGGGTGAGCGGCGCTACACCAAGCTCACCGTCGCGGAAAAAATGCGCCTGCAGCTCGATACGCTGGTCGCCGATACGCGCAAGACCGTCACCAAACCTGGCGATGCGGCCTCAGCGGTCGGAGCCAAGCCCAAATGAAGTTCTCCATATTCCAGATCAGCCGGCGCGGCGGGCGCGAGAAGAACGAAGACCGCATGGGCTACTGCTACACGCGCGAATCCGGCCTGTTTGTGCTGGCCGACGGCATGGGCGGGCACCCCGAGGGCGAAGTCGCGGCGCAGATTGCCTTGCAGACCGTCGCGGCCATGTTCCAGCGCCAGGCCAAGCCGCAGCTGCCCGACGTGCCGGAGTTCCTCTCCACCGCGCTGCTGGCGGCGCACCACCAGATCCTGCGCTACGCCAGCGACAAGGGCATGATCGACTCGCCCCGCACCACGCTCGTGGTGGCCGTGGTCCAAGCGGGCTGCGTGCACTGGGTGCATTGCGGCGACTCGCGCCTGTACATGGTGCGCGGCGGCGCGCTCCTGACGCGCACGCGCGACCATTCCTATCTGGAGCTGCGCAACATGCCGCAGGGGCTGGAGCGCATCAACCGCAACGTGCTCTTTACCTGCCTGGGCTCACCCACCAAGCCCATCTACGACACCACGGGGCCGGTGCCGCTGGAGCAGGGCGACCGCATCCTGATCTGTTCCGACGGGCTGTGGGGCACCTTGAGCGACGAGGAAATCGCCGGTGAACTGGGCCGCAATACGGTCTCGCACGCCGTTCCCGAACTGGTCGAATCGGCGCTGCGCAAGGCCGGCGACAGCAGCGACAACGTCACCGTGCTGGCCATCGAGTGGGAAACGCCGGACGCCTTTGAGTCCACCCAGGGCGTTTCGACCGACAGCATCAGCGACGATGTGTTTGCCTCCACCATCCAGGCCGGCCCGCTCGACGGCCTGGTGGACGATCTGGACGATGCCGCCATCGAGCGCTCCATCGCCGAAATCAACGAAGCCATCCGCCGTTCGGCCGAGCGCAAGCGCTGAGGTTGAGCGCTTCGCCGCCCGCGCGGGCGGGCACCAGAAAGTACCCATGACCCCTGCTTCCCGCGCTGGCGACCGCGCCCGCCACGCCCTGCGCCCGGTGCGCATCACCCGCCACTACACCATGCACGCCGAGGGCGCGGTGCTGGTCGAATTCGGCAACACGCGCGTGCTGTGCACCGCCACGGTGGAAGAAAAAGTGCCCCCGCACCAGCGCGACAGCGGCGCCGGTTGGGTGACGGCCGAATACGGCATGCTGCCGCGCGCCACCCACCGGCGCAGCGACCGCGAAGCGGCCAAGGGCAAGCAAAGCGGGCGCACGCAGGAAATCCAGCGCCTCATCGGCCGTTCCCTGCGCTCGGTCTTCGACCTCAAGCTCCTGGGCGAGCGCAGCATCGTGCTCGACTGCGACGTGCTCCAGGCCGACGGCGGCACGCGCACGGCGGCCATCACCGGCGCCTGGGTGGCGGCGCAGGACGCCGTGGCCGGCCTGATGGCGCGCGGCGTGCTGCAGCAGTCGCCCGTGCGCGACGCCGTGGCGGCGGTATCCGTCGGCATGGTGCAGGGCGCGCCCATGCTCGACCTCGACTATGTGGAAGACGCCGCCTGCGATACCGATATGAACGTCGTGATGACCGGTGCCGGCCATTTCGTCGAAGTGCAGGGCACGGCGGAGGGCGCACCGTTCAGCCGCGCCGAGATGGACACGCTGCTGGATCTGGCCCAGGCCGGCATCGCGGAGCTGGTGCGCCTGCAGCGTGAATCACTTGGAAATTAAGAGCTAAATATCCAATACAGATAAGCGCTAGAGGCCATTTTTACCATGAAAATCGTATTGGCATCGAACAACCTCGGCAAGCTCGCCGAACTCCAGGCGCTGTTCGCACCACTCGGCGTCGAGCTCGTGCGCCAGGCCGAGCTCGGCGTGGGCGAGGCCGAGGAGCCGCACCGCACCTTCGTCGAGAACGCGCTGGCCAAGGCGCGCTTCGCTGCAGAACACACCGGCCTGCCGGCCCTGGCGGATGACGCCGGCCTGTGCGTCGACGCCTTCGGCGGCCTGCCGGGGGTGGACACGGCCTACTACGCCACGCAGTTCGGCTACGCCAAGGGCGACGACAACAACGTGCGCGCCCTGCTGGAACAGATGGACGGTCTGGCCAACCGCCGCGCCGCATTGGTCAGCACGCTGGTGGCGCTGCGCAGCCCGCAGGACCCGGAGCCGCTGATTGCGGTGGGCCGCGTGGTCGGCGAGATCGCCCCTGCGCCGCGCGGCAGCCACGGCTTCGGCTTCGACCCGGTGATGCTGCTGCCCGAATTGGGCAAGACCTTCGCCGAACTCGACCCGCCCACCAAGAACCGCCTCAGCCACCGGGGTCGCGCGGCGCAGGCCATGCTGGCCTTGATGCGCGAACGCTGGCTGTAGGGCAGGGCCGCCGGTGCGCGCCCTGGCTTGCGCCGTCGGCCTCAGGGCGTGTTGGGGAACTCTTCGGTATCCACCTCGGCGCGTGCCTGCGCGGTGTAGCGGTGGCCAGCGACTGTGCGCTCGTGCATCAGCGCGCCTGCACGTTCCAGCACGGCCTCGGGCAGTGTCAGCTCGGCAGCGCCCAGGTTCTCGCGCAGGTGATCGATGCGGGTGGTTCCCGGGATGGGCAGGATGTCCGGCCCCCGGTGCAGCAGCCAGGCCAGGGAAAGCTGCGCGGGGGTGCACCCGGCTTCGTGCGCCAACGCCACCAACTTCGCCAGCTGTTCCAGGTTGCGCGCGTAGTTCTCGGGGGCGAAGCGCGGCATGGGGCGGCGGACATCTTTTTCCCCGAGAGACGAGACGTCGGTGAGTGCGCCTCCCAGAAAGCCGCGCCCCAGCGGGCTGAATGCGACGAAGGACACCCCCAGCTCCCGGCAGGCATCGAGCACGGCAATCTCGGGGTTGCGGGTCCAGAGTGAGTATTCGGTCTGCACCGCGGCAATCGGGTGCACGGCGTGGGCGCGCCGCAGGGTCGCGGCCGATACCTCGGAGAGGCCGATGGTGCGGACCAGCCCCCGCTCGACCAGGCGCGCGAGTTCGCCCACGCTGTCCTCGATCGGCACCTGCTTGTCCCAGCGGTGCAGGTAGTACAGGTCGATGGCGTCGGTTTTCAGGCGCCGGAGCGACCCTTCGCAGGTGGCGCGGAGGTTCGATGGGCGGCCATCGATCACCCGCCCGGGCAGCACCGTGCCGTCGCCCGCCTCGCGCGTCATGCCGCATTTGCTGGCCAGGGTGAAGCGGTGGCGGTGCGGTGCGAGCACCTTGCCCACCAGGGTTTCGCTCGCGCCGAAACCGTACAACGCCGCGGTGTCGAAATGCGTGACGCCCGCGTCCAGCGCCGCCAGCAACAGGCGCTCGGCCTGTTCGGGAGCGACGCCGGCACCATAGGCGTGGCAGATATTCATGCACCCCAGGCCGATGGCACTGACGGTGAAGGGACCCAGGGAACGTGTCTGCATCGTCTCTTTATAGCCGCAGCAGGAACAGCGTGAGGACCGGGAAGGTCACCAGGATCGTCACCCGCACCAGGTCGCTGACCACGAAGGGCCAGACGCCGCGGTACGTGTCGGTGAGTTTGATGTCCGGCGCCATCGAGTGGATCACGAACAGATTCATGCCGACGGGTGGGGTGATGAGCCCCACCTCCACCACAAGCAGCACCAGCACGCCAAACCAGATGGCCGCTTCCTCGGGTGGCAGGCCGAAATCCAGCCCGGACACCATCGGAAAGAAGATCGGCACCGTGAGCAGAATCATGGACAGCGAATCCATCACGCAGCCGAAGACCAAATAAAAAACCAGAATCGCCCACAGCACCGAGAACGGCGAGAAGCCCTGCGCCCCCACCCAGCTGGCGAGTTCCTGCGGAAGTTGCGAGAGTGCGAGGAAGGTATTGAAGGCACTGGCGCCCAGCACGATCATGAAGACCATGCCAGTACTCACCGCCGTGGCTTCGAGCGCCCCCAGGAGCTGCTTGCCGTTGAGCCCGCCCTTGGCCCAGGCCAGCAGGCCGGTGGCGCCCGCACCCACGGCAGCGCCTTCGGTGGGCGTGAAGATGCCACCGTAGATGCCACCAATGACCACCAGGAAGATGAGGGCCACCGGCCAGATCGCGAGCAGTGCGTCGGTGCGCTCCCTGCGGCTTGCGGGTTCCTTGGTACCGGCGAGCCCCGGGTTGAGGCGCACCTGGATGGAGATCACCGCGATGTAGCCCAGCGCCGCCAGAATGCCCGGGACCAGCGCGGCCGTGAACATCTTGGCGATGTTCTGTTCGGCCAGCACGGCGTAGATGACCAGGACGATGGACGGCGGAATCAGGATCCCCAGGGTGCCGCCGGCGGCGAGTGTGCCGGTCGCGAGACTGCCGGCGTAGCCCGCGCGGCGCAGTTCCGGCAATGCCACCTGCCCCATGGTGGCGGCCGTGGCCAGGGAGGAGCCGCAGATGGAGCCAAACCCGGCGCAGGCGCCTATGGCGGCCATGGCCAGGCCGCCCTTGCGGTGGCCCAGGAAGGCTTCCGCCGCCTTGAACAGCGCACGCGACATGCCCCCCAGGGCGGCGAACTGCCCCATCAGCAGGAACAGCGGCACCACCGAGAGCGACGCATTGGCGAATTGCCCGTAGGTGAAGGACTTCATTTGCGCCAGCAAGGGGGCGAGGCTGCCAAAGATCAGCCAGGACCCCCCCAGGCCGACGACCAGCATGGACAGGCCGATCGGCAGGCGCAGCATGATGAGGCACAGCATGACGACAACGCCCCATGCGGCGAGGATGAGCGGGTCCATCAATGGGCTCCTGCCATCTCGTCGGGTTGCCGGGCCGCCGCAACGCCCAGGCTGCCGAGCAGGGTCCAGCCATACACGACGCAACCGAACACTGCGGCCAGCGTGCAGGCGGCGTAGCCCCACCACACGGGCATGTGCAGGATGAAGCTGGTTTCGCCGTTGGCCCGGTAGTCGAGCATGCCCACGCCCATGCGCCACGCCAGGAGCACCCACACACCGAACATCAGCAGCTCGGTGAGGATGCCGATGAACCGCTGCATCGCCCGCGGATACAGGCGCCAGAACATGTCGACCACCGCGTGGCCACGCCGCAGGTGGCACCACGGCAGGAAACAGAGCACCGCCAGCGCAGTCCCGGCCTCGACCAGTTCGTAGTCGCCGGGGACCGGGCCCAGCCCCAGGCCGGACAACGCGCGGCCGGCAATGCTCAGCACGCTCAAGAGGGTGAGCGCCATCAGCACCAGCCCGCCCAACCAGGCCATGGCCCGGGCGACGGTCACAATCAAAACATTCATAAGCTCTCCGTGGGAAGCCGGCGAGACGGTGCGCAGCCACGCAAGCGGCCCAGGAGTCGCCCGCTTCGTGTCTCGCTCGCTGGGTACGCAGACGCCGCTGCGCACCCGGTCAGGCGGTGTGCTTGGCGATCAGCGCCTCGGCGGCGGCGGCCAGTTTGGGGCCATCGATGCCCTTTTCGGCGACCTCCTTGTACCAGGCGGCGCGCACCCCCGAAGCCGCTCTCTGCCAGCGCTGGGTTTCGGCGGCGTCCAGCACGATGATGTTGTTCTTCGCCGCCTGGGCCGCCGCGAGGCCGAGCTTGTCGCCTTCGTCCATGGCGCGCCCGAAGAGCGCCGCCGCGGCGGCGCCGGAATTGGCGTCCATGACTTTCTGCAGGTCTGGCGGCAGCTTGTTGTAGCTCGCCTTGTTCATGACCAGCCCGAACGTCTGCGTGTACAGGCCCTTGCCCTCGGCAAAGACGGTGTGGTTGTGCACGATCTGCTGCACCTTGAGCGAAGGCGCTACCTCCCAGGGGATGGTCGTGCCGTCGATCACGCCTTTGGACAGCGCCTCCGTGACTTGCGGAACCGGCATGCCCAC
This sequence comes from Acidovorax sp. SCN 68-22, assembly GCA_001724785.1. Lineage (GTDB taxonomy): Bacteria > Pseudomonadota > Gammaproteobacteria > Burkholderiales > Burkholderiaceae_C > Simplicispira. The sequence goes on from MEDL01000006.1 coordinate 23,725, forward strand.
CGGCACGGCGCCAATCTGTTCGAGCATGATGTTGATCACGCGCGAGCCACCGCGAATGCGCATGCCCTTGAGGTCTTCGAGCTTCGTGACCGGCTTGAGGGTGTGCACCAGGCCCGGGCCGTGGATGTGGGCGCAGAGCAGCTTCACATCGGCGAATTCGTCCATGGCGTGCGCGTGCACGAACTCGTTGAAGGCCAGCGAGCCCGCTTCGGCCTTCTTGGTCATGAAGGGCAGCTCGAACGCCTCGACCTTGGGGAAGCGTCCCGGCGTGTAGCCCAGCACCGTCCAGATGATGTCCACCACGCCGTCCTTGGCCTGGTCCAGCAACTCGGGCGGGCGGCCGCCGAGCTGCATGCTGGGGAACTGCTGGATGTGGAGGCGCCCGCCGCTTTCCTTCTCGATCTTCTTGGCCCAGGTATCGATGGCCAGCTTGGGAATGGTCGCCTGGGGCGGCAGGAACTGGTGCAGGCGCAGGGTGATGCGGTCCTGCGACCAGGCGTTTGCGCCCAGGGTGGCAGCGGCCAGGCCGCTCAGGACGGTGCGTCGACGGATGGGATGCATGGCGAAGTCTCCTTGTGTGTTGTTCATCGAAAGGTAAGCGGCGCGGGCGCTGGGTTCAGCCAGCCTGCAATTGCTGCTCCAGCTGGTGCAGCACCTGGTAGCAAGCGAGCACCTGGGCTGCGCTGGCATTGGGTTCACGGCCTTCGCGGATGGCCGCGAAGAACTCGCGGTCCTGCAGCTCGATGCCGTTCATGGACACGTCCACCGCGGACACGTCGATCTTCTCGTCCTTGCCGTTGTACAGGTCGTCGTAGCGGGCCACGTAGGTGCCGCTGTCGCCGATGTAGCGGAAGTACGTGCCGAGCGGCCCCTCGTTGTTGAACGAGAGGCTCAGCGTGCAGAGCGCGCCGTTCGCGGCCTGGAGCTGGATGCTCATGTCCATGGCGATGCCGAGCACCGGATGGATCGGTCCCTGGAGGGCATTGGCACGCACGATGGGGCTGCGCGCCTGGTAGGCGAAGAGGTCCACGGTATGGGCGGCGTGGTGCCAGAGCAGGTGGTCGGTCCAGCTGCGCGGCTGGCCCAGTGCATTGGTGTTGGTGCGGCGGAAGAAATAGGTCTGCACGTCCATCTGCAGCACCTGGAGTTCGCCCGCCAGCACCTTGCGGTGCACCCACTGGTGGCTGGGGTTGAAGCGGCGCGTGTGGCCGCACATGGCAACCCGACCGGTTTCCTTTTGCGCATCCACCACGGCCTGGGCATCGGCCAGGCTGTCGGCGAGCGGAATCTCCACTTGCACGTGCTTGCCGGCGCGCAGGCATTGGACTGCCTGCTCGGCGTGCATTTGCGTGGGCGTGCACAGGATGACGGCGTCGACGTCCGGGCGGGCCAGGCTTTCCGCCAGATCGGTCGTGACGTGCCCGATGCCGTATTGGCGGGCCACCTCCTCGGTCTTGGCGAGGTCGCGGCCGACGAGCGAGACGGCGCGCACGCCGTCGATCTTCCCGATGGCGTCGAGGTGCTTGGTGCCGAAGGCGCCGGCACCGGCCAGGGCGATGCGGATGGTCATGTCAGGGGCTCTCCAGAATCAGGTGGCCGACGGCCGTGTTGGACGCTGGCACATGGAAAAAGCGGTGTGCCACGCGGGGCGGGGGGCCGATGCGCCGCCCGTCCGCCACGTCGGGCATGGCGCCGCGTGCGATCAACCACATCACGAGCTCGATGCCTTCGCTGCCGGCCTCGCGCACGTACTCGATGTGCGGCACCTTGGCCAATTCCTCGGGCTCGGCGATCAGCCGGTCGAGGAAGCGGTTGTCCCACTCGGCATTGATCAGGCCGGCGCGCGCGCCCTGCAGCTGGTGGCTCATGCCACCCGTGCCCCAGATGTGCACGTTCAGGTCTTCGTCGTAGCACTCCACCGCCTTGCGGATGGCCTGGCCCAGGTTGAAGCAGCGCTGGCCGCTCGGCACGGGGTACTGCACGACGTTGACGGCCAACGGGATCACGGGGCAGGGCCAGGCGCCATCCCGCGGGTCCTGTTCGCCGCACAGCAGCGAGAGCGGCACCGTCAGGCCGTGGTCCACGTCCATGCGGTTGACGATGGTGAGGTCGAAATCCTGCTGGATCACGCTCTGCGCGATGTGGCTGGCGAGCTCGGGATGCCCCAGCACCGGCGGCACCGGGCGCGGCCCCCAGCCCTCGTCGGCCGGCTGGTACTGCGCGGCCGTGCCAATGGCGAAGGTGGGAATCATGTCCAGGCTGAACGCCGTGGCGTGGTCGTTGTAGACGAGGAAGACGACGTCGGGCTTGTGCTCGCGCATCCATTGGCGCGAGAACTCGTAGCCCTTGAACAGCGGCTGCCAGTACGGCTCCGCCGTCTTGTGCAGGTCCATGGCGGCGCCGATGGCCGGTACGTGTGAGGTGTAGACGGATGCGGTGATGCGGGCCATGGTCACGCCTTGTTGCGGGGGGCAGGGCGGGCGCCCTGCGGCTGGCGGTGCGGCTGGGCGTCGCCGTCCTCGCCGAGGTAGCGGTTGCCCTCGATGCTGCGGCCACCGCCCAGCATCATGGCGCGGTACTCGTCTTCCGACATGCCGGTCATGCTCCCGGCCATCTGCTGGAAACTCTTGGCGTCGGTGGCGCCGATCTTGGCGAGGAAGTAGATGTTGCCGCCGGTGCGCATGCACCAGTTCAGGTCGCGCGCGAGCACGGCCTGCTTCTGCTCCTCGGTCATGGCCCACTCGTCGAGGTAGGCGCGTTCGTCGGCCTTGAAGCGTTCACGGTTCGCGGGTTTCATCAGGCTCATGCAGAACTGGTTCAGCCAGTAGCCTTTGCGGCTCTGGTCGGCGTCGAAGATGATGGTGCCCGGTACGTCGAGATAGGGCTTGTCGAGGGCCATCGCGGAAGCTCCTGGGTTTTAAGTATGAAATTGGCCTCTGGCGCTTATTCAGTAAGCGATTGCAGCTATTGTTTCATGAGTGTTCTGGGGTGTGTTCTTCGGGCCAGTAGAGGCGCATGGGGTTGTCCACCAGCAGCTTTTTCTGCAGCAGGGCGGTGGGCGCGATGTGCGGGATGAAGTCCACCAGCAGCCCGTCGTCCGGCATGTGGCCTTTCAGGTTGGGATGCGGCCAGTCGGTCCCCCAGAGCACCCGGTCGGGAAAGCGCTCGACCACGGTGCGCGCGAACGGCACCACATCGCGGTACGGCGCCTGCTCGCCGTGCAGCGCGGGCGGGCCGGAGACCGACAGCCGCTCCGGGCAGCTCACCTTGCTCCACACGTTGGGATGCGCGTCCATGAATTTCAGGAACAGCGCGAATTCTTCGCTCTCCACCCCTTTGGCCACATCGGGCCGGCCCATGTGGTCGACCACCACCGTGGTTGGCAGCCGGGTAAAGAAATCCCAGAGCTCGGGCAAGTCCACCGCTTCGAAGTAGACCACCACGTGCCAGCCCAGCCGGGCGATGCGCGTGGCGATGTCCATCAACTCGTCCTTGGGGGTGAAGTCCACCAGGCGCTTGACGAAGTTGAAGCGCACGCCGCGCACGCCGGCGGCATGCAGCGCCTGCAGTTCTTCGTCGGTGGCGCTGCGCCGCACGGTGGCGACGCCGCGCGCCCGACCGCCCGAGGCCTGCAGCGCATCCACCAGGGCGCGGTTGTCGGCCCCGTGGCAGGTGGCCTGTACGACCACGTTGCGGGCAAAACCCAGGTGGTCGCGCAGCGCGAACAGCTGCTCCTTACCGGCGTCGCACGGCGTGTACTTGCGCTCGGGAGCGTAGGGGAACCGGTCGCCCGGCCCGAAGACGTGGCAATGCGCATCCACGCTGCCGGGCGGCACCTGAAAGCGCGGCCTGGCCGGAGCGCTGAACCAGTCCAGCCAGCCGGGCGTCTTGTCGAAGGGGCCGGACGTTGGTATGTTCATGCGGGAGCCTTCGCTCAGTCGATGTAGCGCAGGCCGGCGGCCTGCAAGGCGCCGCGCATCTGGTACAGGTCCAGCCCGAGCACGCCGGAGGCGAATTTTTCGCGCTTGGCGCCTTCGTTGGCTTCGCGCTTGCGGGCCGCTTCCAGCGTGGCGGCCGCCATGGCACGGGGCACGCAGACCACGCCGTCGTCGTCGGCCACGATCACGTCGCCGGGATGCACCAGCATGCCGGCGCACACCACGGGGATGTTCACCGAACCGAGCGTGGCCTTGATGCAGCCTTTGGCGCTGATGTACTTGCTCCAGACCGGGAAGTGCATCGCCTGCAGGGTTTTCACATCGCGCACACCGGCCTCGATGACGAGCGCGCGTGCGCCGCGTGCCTGGAAGCTGGTGGCCAGCAGGTCGCCAAAATAGCCGTCGGTGCATTCGGCGGTCACGGCCGCCACGACGATGTCGCCCGGCCGGATCTGCTCGGCCACCACGTGCATCATCCAGTTGTCGCCCGGCTGGAGCAGCACCGTGACGGCGGTCCCGGAGACCTGGGCGCCGGGGTAGATCGGCCGCATGAACGGCTTGAGCAGGCCCACGCGGCCCATGGCCTCGTGCACCGTGGCGGCACCCAGGGCGCCCAGTGCGTCCGCGGTGGCCGGGTCGGCGCGTTCGATGGTGCGGTAAACGACTCCAAGTTCGTGCATCTTCGGCTTTCGTGCAGGCCCTAGCGGCCCTGGCGCTTGAGGGCGGCGTCGAGCCGCGGGAACACCCGTCGGGCATTGCCTTCGAACACCTGAAAGCGCTCGCCGTCCGTGAGGTGGGGTGTGGCGTCCACGTAGCGCCGGGTGTCGTCGTAGTAGTGGCCGGTGGTCGGGTCGATGCCGCGCACCGCGCCGATCATCTCGCTGGCAAACAGGATGTTCTTCACCGGCATCACCCGCGTGAGCAGGTCGATGCCCGGCTGGTGGTAGACGCAGGTGTCGAAGAAGAGGTTGTTCAGCAGGTGTTCGTCCAGCAGGGGCTTCTTCATCTCCTGCGCGAGGCCGCGAAAGCGCCCCCAGTGGTAGGGCACGGCACCGCCGCCGTGCGGAATGACGAAGCGCAGCGTGGGGAAATCCTTGAACAGATCCCCCTGGATGCATTGCATCACCGCCGTGGTGTCGGCATTCAGGTAGTGCGCGCCGGTGGTGTGGAAGCAGGCGTTGCAGCTGGTGCTCACGTGCACCATCGCCGGAATGTCGTACTCCACCATCTTTTCGTAGATCGGGTACCAGTGGCGGTCGGTCAGGGGCGGGCTGGTCCAGTGGCCGCCGCTGGGGTCCGGGTTGAGGTTGATGCCGACAAAGCCGTATTCCTTGACGCATTTCTCCAGCTCGGGGATGCAGGTCCGGGGGTCGACGCCGGGCGACTGCGGCAGCATGGCGGCACCGATGAAATGCTGCGGAAACAGCGCACTGACCCGGTGGCACAGCTCATTGCAGATGGCGGCCCAGGTGCTGGAGATCTGGAAGTCGCCGATGTGGTGCGCCATGAAGCTGGCGCGCGGGCTGAAGATGGTGAGGTCGCTGCCGCGCTCCTTCATCAGGCGCAGCTGGTTGTTTTCGATCGATTCGCGCAGCTCGTCGTCGGTGATGCGCAGGTCGGCGGGACGCGGCATCGCCGCCGGGTTCTGGATGCCCGCCACCTGCGCATTGCGCCAGGTTTCCAGCGCCTTGGGGGCGGTGGTGTAGTGGCCGTGGCAGTCGATGACCAGGGGCTGGCCGTTGGCGTGGGGCATGGACTTGTCTCTCCGAGGCGTTCAGCGCGTTCGCTGGGGTGCGTTCTTTTCGGTGATTGTGGGCAGGCGGCTGCCGCCGAACCAGCCCGCGCCGCCACTAGCAGCTATATCAAATGGTTATGTCTTGCCGTCAGGCATGCCGATATGCGAGGGTTCTCCCTGATCCGCCTGCGTGCCGCGTGCAGCGAGCAGACGGTCGGCGTAGTCCTGCCAGGGGTGCGGCTGCCCGGCGCCCGCCATGGCGGCGAAGCAGCCGGCGCGGGCCTGGTCGGCCATCCATTGCTGCTTGTCGGCAATGGCCTCGGCCATGAAGGGCTCGAAGCCCGCTTCGCGCACCGTGCGCGCGGCTTCGCGCATTTCCTCGGCGCGGCGCTGGCCGTGCTGCACCACGCGGCTGAAGAAGTAGCTGCCCTGCGCGCTCCAGTCGATGCCCGGAAACGTCTCCTGCAGCGTGGGCAGCATGTGCGCCTCGACGCCGTAGGCCCGGGCGGTGGCGTAGCTTTCAATGACCAGCGCTTCCAGGCCCTTGATCATCACGCTGCGGCACATCTTGATGGCGCTGGCGACGCCCCACTCGGCGCTGGCGACCTGGGCGTCCATGCCCCATTGCTGCAGCGTGGCTTGGAGCAGGCCGGCATGCGGCCCGCCAAGCAGCATGGGCACGCGCAGGCCGTAGGGCGGCACCGAGGTCATCACCGCCGCTTCCACGTAGCGGCCGCCCGACGCCTCGATGTGCTCGGCGCAGGCTTTCTTGGTCCCTGGGGACGCCGAGTTGAGGTCCAGGAAAACGGTGCCAGGTGCCAGGTGCCCGGCGGCTTCCTGGGCTGCGTCGAGCGCGTTGGACGCCGTGACCGCCGAGATGATCAGGCCGCCCGAGGCCGCCTCGCACAGGGCGGCCATGGAGCCCTGCAGCGCCACGCCGCAGGCATCGGCGTGCTGTCGCAGGGCGGCTTGCTGGCCGGGATCGGTGAGCTTGCGGTCCCACGCGCCGACGCTGGGCTGCGGCGACTGGTCCCGGAGGCCGGCGCCAAAGATACGGCCGACCTCGCCGTAGCCGACGATGCCGATGCGGGAGGGGTTGAATTCGGGCATAGGTCTTCCTTGCAGGGGTTGTCAGGCCGGGGCCATGCCCTGGCGCTTTTTGGCGTCGGTGCAGGCCGGTGAGGCCATGAAGCGCAGCAGGGCGTGCACTGCGTCCGCACGCTGCGAGGAGGCGGCCACGGCCCCCGAGAACACGGTTTCGATCTGGATCGCACGCGGCAGCGGGCCGAGCACCTCGATGCCACCGAGGTGCATCAGTTCGCTCCATTGCTGGAAGCCGAGTTCGGCTTCACCGCGCGCCACGAGTTCGCCCACGGGCACGCCGGGAGGCGCCTGCACCGTGCGGTCCTGCACCGCCTCGGCAATTCCCCAGCGGGCGAACAGCCGCAGCAGCGCCGTGCCGCTGGGGCCGGTGGAATAGGCGATCGAAGCGGCTTGTTCTATGGCGCGGCGCACGGCGGCTTCGGTGGCGATGTCGGGGTGCGGCGCGCCCGCGCGCACCGCCACGGCCACGTTTGAGCGCGCAAGGTCCACCCGGCTGCCGGGTGCCAACCAGCCAGCGGCCTCCAGGGCAACGAGGGCGTCGGACGCAAGAAACACGGCGTCGAACGCTTCGCCCGCCTGCACGCGCCGTGCGGCGTCCACGCCGCCGACCGATTCGAGGGCGAGCGGCGTGCCGCCCTCCCGCTGCCACGCCAGGGCAAGCTCGGTCAGCAAGCGCCGTGTGGCCATCGACGAAATGCCGCGCAAAGGAGTGTCCATTCGCTCCGTCCTTCCATGGTTGGCCCGCATTGTGCGCAGCGGCGCCGCGCCCTTCCAGGGCCTGGCGCCACTACCAGTTAGACCGAAATGGCATGACTTACGGTAAGGTATGCCCAACCAGGCAGGTAAATGGGAGCTGCGGGCAATGGATCTCAAGCAACTCGAGTACTTCGTGCGGGTGGCCGAACTGGGCAGCTTCACGCGCGCCTCGCAGGCGCTGGAGGTGGCCCAGCCCGCGCTGTCGCGGCAGGTGCGCTTGCTGGAAGTGGAGCTGCGGCACCACCTGTTGCTGCGCAACGGCCGGGGCGTGACCCTGACCGAGGCCGGCCAGCTGCTGCTGGAGCATGGGCGGGGCATTCTTCACCAGGTGGCACGGGCGCAGGAGGAATTGGGCCGGGTGCGCGGCGAACTTGCCGGCCGGGTGGCGGTGGGCCTGCCGCCGAGCATGGCGCGGGCGCTGGCGGTGCCGCTCACACGCGCTTTTCGCGAGCGCTTGCCCGAGGCCAGCATTTCCATCAGCGAAGGGCTGTCGGCCAGCATGCAGGAGCGCCTGACGCAGGGCGGGCTCGACATCGCCGTGCTGTACAACGCGCGCCCGGTGGCAGGGCTGGACATCCAGCCGCTGTGCGAGGAGTCCCTGTTCCTGGTGGGGCGCCGCCCGGCGGGGCTGGCGGAAGACCCGCCGCCCGGGAGCGTTGCCCTGGGCGAGGTCGCCCGGCTGCCCCTGGTCATCCCCAGCCGGCCGAATGCGATCCGCATGCATGTGGAATCCAACATGGCGGCGATCGGCGTGGCGCCGCGCGTCGAGCTGGAAATGGACGGCGTGACCGCCATCCTCGACCTGGTGGCCGACGGCGCCGGCTACGCCATCCTGCCGCGCAATGCCGTGCTGCGCTCGAACAACCCGTCCGCGTTCGTGATGCGGCCGATTGCCGAGCCGGCGCTGCACATCGCGCTGTTCACCGCGGTGAGCGCACTGCGGCCGGTCACGCTCACCCAGGCCACCACCCGTGCGCTGATCCGCGAAATCATGGGGGCGCAGCAGGAAGGGCCGTGATCGCTATATTTTTATGAGCTGCTAGCGCAATATTGGTAAGCGCTGGAGGCCTATTTGGCTTGTATTTTCGTGGCCGGTGCTCATCGGCCGGGCCTGTCAGCGCGGCGCCATGCGCAGGGCCCCGTCGAGGCGGATCACTTCGCCGTTCAGGTGCCCGTTGGTGACGATGTGGCAGGCCAGCTCGGCGAACTCTTCGGGCTTGCCCAGGCGGGGCGGAAACGGAATGCTGGCCGCCAGCGACTGCTGCACCGCCTCGGGCAGCTCCTTCAGCAGCGGCGTGGCGAACAGGCCCGGCGCCACGGTGCAGACGCGAATGGCGTGCTGTGCCAGGTCGCGCGCCATGGGCAGCGTCATGCCCGCCAGGCCGGCCTTGGAGGCGCTGTAAGCCTGCTGGCCCACCTGCCCGTCGAACGCGGCCACCGAGGCGGTGAACACGATCACGCCGCGCTCGCCGTTCTCCAGTACGGGCAGCCGACTGCAGGCAGCGGCGAACAAACGACTGACGTTGTACGTGCCGATCAGGTTGATCTGCACCACGCGCACGAAGTCCTCCAGCGGCGCGGCGCTGCCATCGCGCTGCACCACCCGCTTGGCGCTGCCGATGCCGGCGACGTTCATCAGGATGCGCGCCGGACCATGCGCGGCTGCGGCCCGGTCGAGGGCGGCGGTGACGCTGGCGGTGTCGGTGATGTCGCAGGCGCAGGCGATGGCATGGCCGGCGCCGAATTCGGCATTGAGCGCCTGGGCCACCTTTTCGGCCTGCCCGGCATTGCGGTCGAGCAGCGCCACCAGGGCGCCCCGGCGCACCAGTTCGCGCGCGGTGGCCTCGCCGAGGCCCGAGGCGCCGCCGGTGACGAGCGCGGCTTGTCCTTCAATCTGCATGGGGGTCCTGCCTTTCGGGAGCGTGTCAGCGGCTGGGTTGGAGGATGTTCGGCGCGCTGCCGTCGTGCAGCGCCGCCACCAGCGCCGCGCGGTGCTTGAGCACGGCGCGCTGGTTGAGGGAGCCCTTGTCGGTGATCTCGCCCTTGTCGAGTGAGGGGGGCTCGGTCATCAGCAGGGCGCGGGCGACGCGGCTGGCGCTGCCGGTGGCTTCGCTCGCCAGGTGGTCCAGCACCGCCTCGATGCGCTGGCGCACGGCCGGGTGGGCGAGCACATCGGCCATCGGCGCGTCGGGGCCGAGGCCGCTGACTTCGCGGCAGGCGGGTGACGGGTACAGCAGGGCACCCACCTCCGCGCAATTCAGGCCGGTGATCACCGCGTCCTGGAGGTAGGGCGCGCCGGCTGCGAGGATCCTGGCGCGCATCGGGCCGACGCTGACGAAGGTGCCGGTGGAGAGTTTGAAATCTTCCGCAATGCGGCCGTCGAATGCCAGGCCCCGGTGGATGTCGTTGCGGTCGATCCATTGCACCGCGTCGCCGGTGCACAGGTAGCCCTCGTCGTCGAAGGCGTCGCGCGTGGCGGCGTCCGAGCGCCAGTAGCCCGGCGTCACGTTCGGGCCGCGGTAGCGCACCTCGGTCTTGCCGTCCAGGTCCACCAGCTTGAGCACCATGCCAGGCACCGGCACGCCGATGTGGCCCGAGCGCACGTCGGGGCTGTTGACGAACAGGGCGGACGGGGCCGATTCGGTCATTCCCAGGCCGGTGGCCATCACGATGCGCTCGCCCAGGGCGGCTTCCTGCGTGGCGTGCAGGCTGTCCCAGACCGGCTGGGCCAGGCCCGCCCCGGCGTAGAAGAACATGCGCACGCGCGACAGCAACCGGTCGCGCAGTGCAGCGTCGGTCTTCATGGCCTGGGCAATCATCTCGAAGCCGGCGGGCACATTGAAGTACACCGTGGGTGCGATCTCGCGCAGGTTGCGCAGCGTTTCGCCGATCAGCGCCGGCGTGGGCTTGCCGTCGTCGATGTAGAGCGTTCCGCCGTGCTGCAGCGTCAGGCCGAAGTTGTGGTTGCTGCCAAAGGTGTGGCTCCAGGGCAGCCAGTCCACCAGCACCGGAGGGGCTTCGGCCAGCACGGGCAGCGAGAGCGTGATCTGCTGCAGGTTGGCGCACCACATGCGCTGCGTGTTGATGACCGGCTTGGGCATCTTGGTGGAGCCACTGGTGAACAGGAATTTCACGATGGTGCCGGGGCCGGTCGCGTGCATGGCGGCGTCCACGGCGGGCGTGGCGGCGGTCTGGCGCAGGCGCTCGAAGCTGCCTGTGGCGCGGCCCGCCATGGCGCCCTGCGCCAGCACCACTTCGACATCGGCCGCCACGGTGGCCGCGATGGCCTTGCCGTAGCGCGCGCCATCGGCGGCAAACACCAGGCCGGGGGTCAGCGTGTCCATGACGTGGCGCAGCTTGTCGAAATCCTGGCTCACGGTGGCGTAGGCGGGCGACACGGGGCAGTAGGGCACGCCTGCGTAGATGCAGCCCAGCGTCACCAGCGCGTGCTCGAGGGTGTTCTCGCTCAATACCACCACGGGCCGCTCGGGCGTCAGGCCCCGGTCGAGCAAGGCCTGGCCGATGCTCCGGGCAGCGTCCAGGGCTTGTGCGTAGCTCACGTGCTGCCAGTCGCCGGTCTGGCCGCCGGGGAGTTGCGCGCGTCGGGCCAGAAAGCTGTGGTCGGGGGTGTTCTCCGCCCAGTGCACGAGGTAGTCCGTCACGCGCCGGGCGAAGGCGCCGAGCGGCAGTTCGGCCTGCAGGTAGCGCACGCCCGGTGCGCCTTCGCGCAGGTTGACCCGGGTGACGCCGAAGTTCATCGGGCGGTAGCGCGCAGTGGATGCAGCGGGGGTCATGTTTTCTTGTCTCCAAATCATCTTTGGTGTTTGCGCTGCGGTAGCTCAGGCATGGCTCAGGGTCAGGACCGCCGCGCAAGGGCCGCCCCGCCGCGCTGGCGGTGTCCCCCTCCCTGCGCAGCGAGAGGAGGGGGAAGCGGCGCAGCCGCTCAGGGGGTGGGTTTTACTTTCGCCGCGCGGCCTTCCAGAAAATCCGCGAGGCGGGACTTGGCCTCGGGTGCGCTCTGGGCGATCGCGGCCATCATGGCTTCGGTGAAGAAGCCCTGGTCGGCCGGCTGCTCGGTGATGCGGGGCAGGGCATGCATCAGTGCGTAGTTGGTGAGCGGGGCGTTCTGCGCCACGCGCACGGCGAGCTCCAGCGCCTTGTCGAAGGCCTGGCCTTCGGGCACGAGGTACTGGGCAAAGCCCGCCCGCTCGCCGTCCTGTGCGTTGTAGACGCGGCCGGTGAGCATCATGTCGGTCATGCGCGCCACGCCAATCAGCTTGGGAATGCGCACCGAGCCGCCCCCGCCGACGAAGATGCCGCGTGAGCCCTCGGGCAGTGCGTAAAACGTGGACGCATCGGCCACGCGCAGGTGGCAGGCGCTGGCCAGCTCCAGCCCGCCGCCCACGACGGCGCCATGCAGCGCCGCGACCACGGGCACCGGGCCGAATTGCACCCGCTCCAGCGCGGCATGCCACATGCGCGAGTGGTGCAGGCCCTGGGCGGCGTCGCGCTCCTGGAGCTCGGACAAGTCCAGCCCGGCGCAGAAATGCGGGCCTTCGCCGTCCAGGACGGCGGCGCGCACGGAACCGGGCAGGGTTTCGAACAGCCCGCGCAAGGCCAGGACCAGGCTGTCGCTCAATGCGTTGCGCTTGGCGGCGCGGGTGAGCCGGATCACAGCGACTTCCTGATGGTCGCCGCGCAGCTCGAAATGGATGTCCGGATGGGTCATGAAAGCTTTCTGAATGGGCGCATTGTGGTTATAGTTAATAACCAATTCAAGCAAGCGGAGGCGGTTTTTCTTGCGTGTTTACCCTTGCTGTGCGCGACTTCCAGCGTGCATGGCGCGGTGCGCATGCAGGCCATGAACCCCACCACCAGGAGCCACGCATGGACCACGAGAACCTGATCGCCATCGACATCCACACCCACGCCGAAGTGAGCTGCTGGAACCCGTTCGACAACTACGGCGAGGAATACGACCGCGCCGCCGACAAGTACTTCAAGAACGGCCGCCGCCCGACCATCGCCGAGACGGTGGCCTACTACCGCGCGCAGAAGATCGGCCTGGTCATGTTCACCGTGGACGCCGAGTCCAAGATGGGCCGCCGCCGCATTCCCAACGAAGAAATCGCCGAGGCGGCCAAGGCGAACAGCGACATGATGGTGGCCTTCGCCAGCATCGACCCGCACAAGGGCAGGATGGGCGCGCGCGAGGCGCGCCGCTTGATCGAGGAGCACGGCATCAAGGGCTTCAAGTTCCACCCCACGGTGCAGGCCTACCACCCCTACGACAAGATGGCCTGGCCGATCTACGAGGTGATTGCCGAGCACCGCCTGCCCGCCATCTTCCACACCGGCCACAGCGGCATCGGCAGTGGCATGCGCTGCGGCGGCGGCCTGCGGCTGGAGTACAGCAACCCCATGCACCTGGACGACGTGGCCATCGACTTCCCCGACATGCAGATCGTCATGGCGCACCCGAGCTTCCCGTGGCAGGACGAAGCCCTGAGCGTGGCCACGCACAAGCCCAACGTCTGGATCGATCTGTCCGGCTGGAGCCCCAAGTACTTTCCCAAGCAGCTCGTGCAGTACGCCAACACGCTGCTCAAGGACCGCATCCTGTTCGGCAGCGACTACCCGTTGATCACGCCCGAGCGCTGGATGAAAGACTTCCAGGAAGCGGGCTTCAAGCCCGAAGTGATGCCCGGCATCCTGAAGGGCAACGCGGTGCGTCTGCTGGGGCTGGATGCGAAGCAGCCTGCTGCGGACGCCGCCTGATCAGTCGTACACCTTCTGCAAGAGGCGGATCAGCGTCTTGCGCTCGGCGGGCGTCAGGCGGGCCGTGGCGTCGAGTTCGAGCTGCGCTGCGGTCTGCTCCGCCTCGGCGGCGAGCTGGGCGCCCGCCGGTGTCAGGTGCACGCCCATCGCGCGCCCGTCGCTGGGATGCGGGTGGCGCTCGATCAGCCCGCGCCGCTCGAGCGTCGCCACCAACCCGACCAGGTTGGGCGGCTGCACGTTGAGTGCGGCGCACAGCTGGCGCGAAGTGATGCCGGGGTTGTGCGCCACCAGCGAGAGCACGGAGAAATCGACCACCTTGAGGTCGTACACCGCCATGCGCTGCATGAAGAGCTCGATGATGGCAAGCGATGCGCGCCGCGCGTTGTA
>MEDL01000007.1 GCA_001724785.1 Acidovorax sp. SCN 68-22
CTGCGTGGCGGCGCTGCGCGCGGCCGGTGCGCCCTGCAGCGAGATGCACGACGTGGCCCAGATGCTGGCGCACGAACAGGTGCAAGCGATTGGCATGCTGGGCGCGCTGCCGCTGCCGGGCGCACCGCAACACCAGACGATGGGCCTGCCCATCAGTTCGCAGGGCCGTCGCGGGCGCAGCGGCCCGCCGCCGCCAGTGCTGGGCGGGAACACCGACGAGGTGTTGACGGCACTGGGCCTGCATGCCGATGAACTGGCGGCGCTGCGACAGCAACGCGTCGTCGATTGAATGACAAGGCCGACATCCCCATGAACTTCGACTACACCGAGACCCAGGGCCAGATCCGCGCCGCCGTCAAGGAGTTGTGCAAGGGCTTCGGCCCCGAATACTGGCGCCAGTGCGCGCAGGACGGCGCCTATCCGGAAGCCTTCGTCGACGCGATGGCCAAGGCCGGCTGGCTGGCTGCGCTGATTCCCGAGGAATACGGCGGTGCCGGGTTGCCGCTGCTCGACGCCTGCCTGATCCTGCAGGAGATCAACCAGAACGGCGGCAGCGCGGTGCACTGCCATGCGCAGATGTACACGATGGCGTCAATCATGCGCCACGGCTCCGAGGCACAGAAGCGCCGCACGCTGCCGCGCATCGCTGACGGCAGCCTGCGGCTGCAGGCCTTCGGCGTGACCGAGCCCGACGCTGGCTCCAACACGCTGGCGATCAAGACCTTCGCGCGCAAGGTGCCGGGCGGCTACGTCGTCAACGGCCAGAAGATCTGGACCTCGCGCTACAGCCACTCGCACATGTATCTGCTGATCGCGCGCACCACGCCGATCGACGCGGTGAAGAAGAAGACCGATGGCCTGAGCCTGTTCCTGATCGACATCAAGAAGGCGGGCGCGTCGCTCAAGGCCACGCCGATCCGCACGATGATCAATCACCACACCTTCCAGGTCTTCATCGACAACCTCGAACTGAGCGACGACGACCGCATCGGCGAGGAAGGCAAGGGCTTTTACTACCTGCTGGATTCGCTGCATTCCGAGCGGCTGCTGGTGGGCAGCGAGGCCATCGGCGACGGCCACTGGTTCGTCGGCAAGGCCGCGCGCTACGGCAGCGAGCGTGTCGTCTTCGACCGCCCGATCGGCGCCAACCAGGGCGTGCAGTTTCCGATCGCGCGCGCCCACATGAACATCGAGGCCGCCGAACTGATGCGCAACAAAGCCGCGACGCTGTTCGACGCCGGCCTGCCCTGCGGGCGCGAGGCGACCATGGTCAAGTACCTGGCCAGCGAAGCCGCCTGGGAGGCAGCCGAGGCGGCCATGACCACCTTCGGCGGCTATGGCGTGGCCTGCGAGTACGACATCGAGCGCAAATGGAAAGAGAGCCGGCTGTTCCGCACCGCGCCGATCTCCAACAACCTGGTGCTGGCGCAGGTGGCCGAGCATCTGCTGGGTATGCCCCGCTCTTACTGATGGCCCAGATGCACCACGAAACCCTGCTGATCCACCCCGCGCCGGGCACCGCAACGGAGGACGGCATCCGCTGCCTGGTGCTCAACCGCCCCGAGGTGATGAACGCGATGAACACGCAGATGTTCGTCGACCTGCGCAACGCCCTGCACGAACTGGCCTTCGACGACGGCTTGCGTGTGCTGATCATCACCGGCGCCGGTGAACGAGCTTTCTCGGCCGGCGGCGACCTCAAGCAGCGCGACGGCATGACCGACGGTCAATGGCGGCGCCAACACCAGCTCGCCGAAGAGGTGTTGCTGGCGGTCAAGGATTTCCCGCAACCGGTGATCGCCGCCGTCGAAGGCCACGCACATGGCGGAGGCTGCGAACTGGCGTTGATGTGTGACTACATCGTCGCTTCGCGCGCTGCGGTATTTTCGCTGCCCGAGCTGCGGCGCGGCATCATGCCCGGCGGCGGGGGTATCCAGAACCTCGTGCGCGCCATCGGTGCGCGGCGCGCCAAGAAGTTGCTGTTCACCGCGCGCCGCTTCTCGGCCGAAGAAGCCGCCGAATGGGGCATGGTCACCGACCTGGCCGAGCCGGGTACGGCGCTGGCCGCCGCAGTCGCCGACGCGCGCGACATCGTGCTGGCCGCACCGATGGCCACCCACTACGCCAAACTCGCCGCCTCGCGCGGCGGCGAGATTGACTTCCACAGCGGCTACATGCTCGACATCGCCGCCTACAACGTGCTGGTGTCCTCGGCCGACAGGCTGGAGGGCGTGAAGGCCTTCAATGAAAAGCGCCCACCGCGCTGGAGCGGACTCTGACATGTTCAAAAAAATCCTGATCGCCAACCGCGGCGAAATCGCCTGCCGCATTGCACACACCTGCCGACGCCTCGGTATTGCAGTGGCCGGTGTGCATTCGAGTGCTGATCGCGATGCGCTGCACGTTGACCTGATCGGCGAGTCGATCGAAATCGGTGGGGCAACGCCAGCCGAGAGCTACCTGCGCATCGATGCGGTGATCGATGCGGCCCGGCGGACCGGGTCGCAGGCCATTCATCCTGGTTTTGGCTTTCTGGCCGAAAACGCGGTCTTCGCGCGCACGGTCGAGGCAGCCGGCCTCGTCTTCGTCGGCCCGACGCCCGAGGTCATTGAGCGCCTGGGCGACAAGGCGTCGGCCAAGCGCGAGGCCCGCGCCGCTGGCGTGGCCGTGCTCGGCGGCAGCGAGCTGCCCAGCCGCGACGCGGCTGAAGTGGCGGCCACCGTACGCGGCCTGCCACTGCCGGTGATTCTGAAAGCGGCCGCCGGTGGCGGCGGCAAGGGCATGCGGGTGGTGCAGCAATTGGACGGGCTGATGGAGGCCATCGAGTCGGCCATGCGCGAAGCCAAAAGTTCCTTTGGCGACGCGGCGTTGATCGTCGAAGCCTTTGTCGAGCGCGGGCGCCACATCGAGGTGCAGATCGTTGGCGATGGCCATGGCGAAGTGATTCACCTGTTCGAGCGCGAATGCACGCTGCAGCGGCGTCATCAGAAAGTCATCGAAGAGGCGCCAGCGGTGAATCTCGCCCCGGCGCTGCGCGAGGCGATGCTCGGTGACGCGGTGCGCCTGGGGCAGCGACTGCGCTATCGCGGTGTCGGCACGGTGGAATTCATCGTGCAGGGCGACCGTCACCATTTTCTCGAAGTCAACCCGCGGCTGCAAGTTGAGCATCCGGTGACCGAGGAGGTGACCGGGCTGGATGTGGTCGAGATCATGTTGCGCATTGCCGCCGGCGAGGGCTTGCCCTTGCGTCAGAGCGAAGTGCAGGTGCGCGGCCACGCGATTGAGGCGCGAGTCTGCGCTGAAGACGCAGCGCAAAATTTCCTGCCATCCACCGGCGAACTGATCGCGGTGCGGTTCCCGACTTCGGGTGTGCGGGTTGAATCGGGGGTGCGGGCCGGCATGGTGGTCACGCCCTACTACGACTCGATGCTGGCCAAGCTGATCGTTCATGCGCCCACGCGCGAGGCTGCGCTGGACCGTCTGAGTGGGGCGCTGGGCGAAACCCAGGTGCACGGCGTCGAAACCAATTGCGCTTTTCTGCAGCGTCTGCTGGCCCTGCCTGCAACGCGGGACGCCAGCTTCCACACCCGTCTGATTGACGAGGTGCTGGCAGAGGGGGGTCAGGGCACGGGTAGCGCGCCGCTGGAGCGGCTGGCTGCAGCGGCGGCTTGGTGGTTGCTCGATGCGCGGCGCAGCAGCAAGCCATTCGGAGCCTGGTCGGCCTTGGACGTGACGGGTTGGCAGATGCACGCTGGCGACGATCGGCTCACGCCGGTTCCGGCGCTGTTGCTGCGCTCAGGAGGAACAACACACGAAGCCCGGTTCGGCGCCGTCTCGCCCGAGTCCGAAGTAACGGTGCAAATCGGCACCGAACGGGTTCGCCTGGCGCTGACCGCCAGCGCCGGGAGCGATTGGCGTTTGCGCATAGGGGATTGTCATGAGGTACTGACCATCGTGCGCAGCGACGATACCGTGTTTGTGCAGAGCGGCGGCACCGCCCACGCCATCGGCGTGACCTCCTACCTCAGCCAGGTCGCCACTGGCCGCCAGGCCAGCGGACAGTTGCGCACGCCGATGATGGGAATGATCCTGAAGACCCATGTGGAGGTTGGCGTGCGGGTACGTGCCGGCGACGTGGTGGCGACGATGGAGTCGATGAAGATGGAGATGCGCATCAACGCCGATCACGATGGCGTGGTGCGCTCGCTGTCGGTGCAGCCCGGGCAGATGGTCGAGCGCGGCCTGGTGGTGGCCGTGGTTGAGTCCGAGGGCGCCGCGGAATGAGCGGCAGCAAATCCAGCATGCGCGCCCCTCTTTGCAAACCTGGTGTTATCCACTGCTCAAAATGACGTGCCCGAGACGGCCCATGACCGGCATCCAACTTCCGAACGGTATTCAGGTTTTTGAGCGCGGCTGGCTGTCCTCGAACAATATTTTGTTCATCGGAGCACAGTCCAGCGCACTCGTTGACAGTGGCTACAGCACGCACGCGGAACTAACGACCGGGCTGGTCAGCGCCGCTTTGCAGCAGGGTCCGCTGGACTTGCTGCTCAACACGCATCTACACAGCGACCACTGCGGCGGCAATGCCGTCCTCCAGGGCAATTACCCAGAACTTCAAACCCTCATTCCGCCAGGCCATGCATCACTTGTCTCGTCATGGGACCCCGTCGCCCTGAACTATGTGCCATCCGGGCAACACTGCCCCCGGTTCAAGTTCGATGGTCTTCTTTTACCTGGCACGGAAATTCAGCTGGCCGACACGGCGTGGCAAATTCATGCGGCGCCGGGCCACGATCCCCATTCAGTCATTCTGTTTGAGCCGCAGTCCCAAACCCTGATCTCGGCAGATGCCTTGTGGGAAAAAGGCTTCGGCGTGGTGTTTCCGGAGCTTGAGGGCGACGCCGCATTCGACGAAGTGGCCGCCACCTTCGACCTGATCGAGCGGCTTGACCCGTGCTGGGTCATTCCTGGCCACGGCCCGGTATTCCGCTACCGCGCCGAGGTGCTGGCCTACGCGCGCGCGCGCCTCAACGCCTTTGTCAAGAGCCCTGACCGACATGCGCACCACGCAGTCAAGGTGTTGCTGAAGTTCAAATTGCTGGATCAGCAGCAACTGCCTTTTGCCGATTTTGTCGACTGGGCCGCCAACACCCGCTACTTCCAGCTCATTCACCAGAGGTTTGTTCCTTCTGTTCCCATCGACCGCTGGATGGAGCAGTTGACGCAAGAGCTTGTGCGTTCAGCAGCCGCACGAAGAGAAGGTGACATGGTCTACAACGCGTGAAATCGGTCACGGAGTGAATCATGCGACGAAGGCGCTGACGAATCAGCGTTCGTATGTGCAGAGCAAGCAATTTTTTTAATAGGAGATCAGGATATGAGTGAAGCAGAAACGGTTTTGTACGAAGTGCGCGATGGCATTGCCACCGTGGAGATCAACCGCCCCGAGATGCGTAACGCGCTGTCACCGGCCGCCGCCAACCGGCTGCACGATCTGTGGGGTGAAGTCGATGCCGACAAAAACGTACGCGTGGCAATCCTGACTTCTGCCGACTGCGGCACCTTCTGCGCCGGGCTCGACCTGCGTGAGGCTTCGCGTGTCAAGAAGGAAGAAGGCGTGGACATCCTGACCAAGATGAAGGACCCGTTCCATGGCCGCCAGCGCCGTGTGGCCAAGCCCATCATCGCGGCCATGACCGGGCACCTGATTGCCGGCGGCATGATGCTGAGCCTGAACTCGGATTTGCGCGTCGGCCTCAAGGGCACGCAGGTCGGCATCACCGAAACCCGCATCGCCGGGCGCGGTAGCCCGTGGGCCATTCCCCTGCTGTGGATGCTGCCGCAGCCGCTGCTGATGGAGATGGTGCTGACCGGCGACCTGTATCCGATCGAAACCTTTCATGGGCTCGGTTTCATCAACTACCTGGAAGACACGCCGGATGCCGTGCGCGCTCGCGCCACCGCATTGGCCGAACGCATCCGCGACAACGCGCCGCTGTCGGTGATGGCGGGCAAGGAATCGATCATGACGGCGATGAGCGCCGGCTGCGAGGCCGGTATGGCGCTGGCCCACAACATCTACCGTGCCGCTTACGCCAGCGAGGACGCGCAGGAAGGTCCGCGTGCCTTCGCCGAGAAGCGCAAGCCGGTGTGGAAGGGGCGTTGATGTCGCTCCGTGGAGATGCCATGTCCAGCCTGGCCCCTCTGCTGGAGAACAACCGTGCCTGGTCGGCGCGCTGCGCTGCGGAAGATCCGCAGTACTTCGAGCGGCTGGCGCACCAGCAGATGCCGCGCTACCTGTGGATCGGCTGTTCCGACAGCCGGGTGCCGGCCAACGAAATTCTGGGCCTGCGGCCTGGCGAGGTGTTCGTGCACCGCAACGTCGGCAACCTGGTGGTGCACTCCGATCTGAACTGCCTGACGGTTCTGCAGTATGCGGTCGAGGTGTTGAAGGTCGAGCATGTTCTCGTGGTGGGCCACTACGGCTGCGGCGGCGTGCAGGCGGTGATAGAACAGCGCCGCACCGGTCTGGCCGAGAACTGGCTGCGCCATCTGGAGGACGTGGCGCGCAAACACGCTGATCGGTTCGACGGCATTACCAGCGTTGACGAGCGCGCAGCGCGGCTTTGCGAGATGAACGTGATCGAGCAGGTCAGCAACGTGTGCCGCACCACCATCCTGCGCCGCGCCTGGGAGTGCGGGCAGCAAGTCGAGGTGCACGGGTTGGTCTACGGCCTGCGCGACGGCTTGCTGCGGCCGGTCGGGGGCAGCGTCAACCGCGGTCAGGACCAGCAGAAGCAATACGCCCAGTCTCTTGCTGCGCTTGGCACACTCTGAGTGATACGAAGAATACAAGTAAGGTTATTCCACATGCCAGCCGACACGACAACCCTCCCTGCCCCCAGCATCGCCGCCCAACTGGCCGCCTTCGCGCACGGCCTGACGCCAGACATGCTGCCCGCAGCCGTGGTCGAACAGGCCAAGCTGCTGATGCTCGACGCACTGGGCATCGCCTTGGCTTCGTCCCAGCACGACTTCGCGCACTGCGCTTACCGCGGCTTGCACGCCCTGGGCGGTGCGGGTGACAGCGCCGTCATGGGTGCCTTTGCCCCCCTGCCGCTGCGCGATGCGGTGCTGATGAATGGCATCCTGGTCCACGGGCTGGATTTCGACGACACCCACCCCGGCGCGATCACCCACCCCAGCGCCAGCGCCTTTCCGCTGGCGCTGGGTCTGGCGGCGCAGCGGCATGCCAGCGGGGCCGAGATGATCATGACCTATGTGCTGGCGATCGAGGTGGCGGCACGTCTGGGTGCAGCGGCCCAGGGACGCTTCCACGACGTGGGCTTTCACCCGACTGGCCTGGTGGGGGCTTTTGGGTGCGCACTGGCGGCCGGCAAGCTGATGGGACTGGATCAGGCGGGCCTTGAGCACGCGCAAGGCGTGGTGCTGTCGATGGCATCAGGCAGCATGGAATTTCTGAGCGACGGCGCCTGGACCAAGCGCATGCACTCGGGCTGGGCCGGTGTCAGCGGGCTGACCGCCACGGCGTTGGCCGGTGCCGGATTCCGCGGCCCGTCGCAGCCCTATGAAGGCCGCTTTGGTCTGTACGCCAGTCACCTGGCCGCGCGCGGCCTAAACGCCGATTTGTCCTTGTGCGCGCGCGGCCTGGGCGAGCGCTGGGAACTGATGGATGTGGCGGTCAAGTTGTATCCAACCTGCCACTTCACGCACGCCAGCATCGATGCCGCGCTGGCGCTGCGCGCGGCCGGTCTGCGCACTGACGAGATCGCTTCGGTACAGGTGCTGCTGCCGCAAGGGGTGCACCCGGTGGTGTGCGAGCCGGTGGCGGCCAAGCGGCGACCGGCCAACGTCTATGAATCGCAGTTCAGCATTCACCATCTGGTCGCGCTGGCCCTGCTGCGCGGCGAGCTGGGGCTGGCCGAACTGGATGCCGCCAACCTGAGCGACCCGCAGGTGCAGGCGCTGGCTGACCGCATCGAACACGCGGCCGACCCCGATGCCGATTACCCCACCTTCTTTTCCGGCGAGCTGCGCGTGCGCACGCACGATGGGCGCGAGCTGCGCCACCGCGAGGCCGCGCACCGCGGCGCGCCGGGGCGCCCCATCACGGCCGCTGACATCGAAGCCAAATTCATGGGCAATGCGCTACTGACCTTGCCGCGCGAGCAGGCGCTACGCCTGCTCGACGCGCTGCTGACAGCCGACCGCGCCCCAGATGCCGCCGTCCTGGCGCAGACCCTGACCCATTCCAACACTTCCGGAACCCTCTGATGACGACCAGCCAGTCCGTGGCCTTTGATGCCGAAAAAGAAAATATGGTGCTCGACGCCGTCGAACGCTTTGTGGACCGCGAGATCAAGCCGGTGGCGCAGCGGCTCGAGCATGCCGACGAATGGCCGGCCGACATTGTGGCCGGCATGCGCGAGATGGGCCTGTTCGGCTGCATCATCCGCGAGGAGTACGGCGGCCTGGGCCTGTCGGCCAGCACCTATGCCAAGGTGGTGGAGCGCATCGCGCGGGTCTGGATGTCGGTGTCGGGCATCATCAACTCGCACCTCATAATGGCCGCCTGCGTGCAGCGCAACGGCACCGTGGCGCAGCGCCAGCATTTTTTGCCGCGCTTTGCCAGCGGCGAACTGAGCGGCGGGTTGGCGCTGACCGAGCCCGATTGCGGCACCGACTTGCAGGCGGTGCGCACGGTGGCGCGCCGCGACGGCGACCATTACGTTATCAACGGCACCAAGACCTGGATATCCAACGGCATCCATGGCCAGGTCTTTGCCGTGCTGGTCAAGACCGACCCCGAAGCGCAACCGCGCCATCGCGGCATGAGCCTGTTCATCTGCGAGAAGGGCCCGGGCTTCACGTCCACCAAGAAGCTGGAAAAGCTCGGCTACAAGGGCATCGACAGCGCCGAGCTGGTGTTCGACAACTTTCGCGTGCCGGCCGCCAACTTGGTCGGTGGCGTGGAGGGACAGGGTTTCAAGCACGTGATGGGCGGACTGGAACTTGGGCGCATCAATGTGGCTGCGCGCGGCGTGGGTGTGGCGCGCGCCTGCCTGGAGGAGTCGGTAGCCTATGCCCAACTGCGTCGCACCTTCGGCAAGCCGATCTGCGACCACCAGGCGATCCAACTCAAGCTGGCCGACATGGCCACCCGGGCGGAGGCGGCGCGTCTGCTGGTTGAACAGGCCGCGCGGGCTTATGACGCCGGCCAGCGTTGCGACATGGAAGCCGGCATGGCCAAGCTGTTCGCCAGCGAGGCGGCGGTCGAGAACTCGATGGAGGCCTTGCGCATCCACGGGGCTTATGGCTACTCGAAGGAAATGAATGTCGAGCGCTACTACCGCGATGCGCCGCTGCTGTGCATCGGCGAGGGCACCAACGAATTGCAGCGCCTGATCATTTCCGCCCAGCTGGTGGAGCGCAGCCCGATCTGATGTATCGCCTGGGGCGGCGCCTCAACTCGGCGGTGAATGAACCCCTCGGAGGAAAATTTCTTGAACAACCTGCTGTCCGCTTTCCGGTTCGCCGCCCTGCCCGCCAGGACGAATTCATTTCGCGCCGAGGTGAAGGCCTTTCTCCAATCCAGTTTTGAGCCAATGCCCGCCGACATCCGGGCCCGTTCATGGATGGGTTTCAATGCCGCTTTCAGCAAGAAGCTGGCCGCACGGGGCTGGGTCGGCGTGACCTTGCCGGCGCAATACGGTGGCGCCAGCCTGGACGCCTTCTCGCGCTTCGTGCTGGTGGAAGAACTGCTGGCCGCCGGCGCCCCGGTTTCCGCGCACTGGATCGCCGACCGCCAGAGCGGGCCCTTGATCCTCAAGTTCGGCACGGAGGCGCAACGCCAGTTCTACCTGCCGAAAATCTGCGCCGCCGAGGCGTTTTTCTGCATCGGCATGAGTGAGCCCAATGCCGGCTCCGACCTCGCCAGCGTCGGCACGCGGGCCACGCGCTGCCAAATTGACGGTTCAAGCGGCTGGCGGCTGAACGGCCGCAAGATATGGACCACCAACGCGCAGCACTGCCACTACATGATCGCGCTGGTGCGCTCGTCGGGCGAGCCGCAGGACCGGCAAAAAGGCTTGTCGCAGTTCATTGTCGATCTGGCATTGCCCGGCGTGACGGTGCGCCCGATCCGTGACCTGGCGGGTGATGCACATTTTTCCGAAGTGTTCTTCGACAACGTGCTGCTGACCGACGACGCGTTGATCGGCCATGAAGGCAGCGGCTGGGCGCAAGTCAATGCCGAACTGGCCTTCGAGCGCAGCGGCCCGGAGCGGGTGTACTCCAGCATCGTGCTGCTGGAGCACTGGATCACCTGCCTGCGCAAGACACCGGCGGTCTCGGTCCATGCCGCCACCATCGGGCGTTTCGCCACGCACCTGGCCACGCTGCGCAACATGTCGATCGCCGTCACGGCCAAGCTCGTCAACGGGGACAGCCCGTTGGTCGAAGCGGCCCTGGTCAAGGACATTGGCACCGAATTCGAGCAGAGCATTCCCTCTGTGATCGAAGCCGCCCTCGCCATGGACCCGGACGCCCTGGTCGATGCCGAGTTGTACCGCGCCGTGGCTTATGTGAGCCAGATGGCGCCCACCTATTCCCTGCGCGGCGGCACGCGCGAGATCCTGCGCGGCATGATCGCGCGCGGTCTGGGTCTGCGCTGAAAAAGAAAGCATTCCATGTTTGCACAAGCGATTGAAGATATCCTCCAGGACCAGTGCACGCCCGCCGTGGTGCGCGCGATTGAAGCGGGCGGCTCGCCGCTTAAGCTGTGGCAGGCGCTGCAAGGTGCCGGCTTCCTCGAACTGCTGGCGTCCGAGGACGCTGGCGGTGCCGGCCTCCCGCGGGCCGATCTGTTCCCGATACTGTGCAGCTTCGGCCGCTACACGGTGCCGGTGCCGGTGGCGCAGACGATTGTGGCGCGAGCGCTGCTGGGGTCGCAGTTTGCGATGCCCAGCGGCATGATTACGCTGGGCGCTGCGTTGCGGCGCGAGGCCGGTGGCGCTATCGTGTGCTCTTTCACACCTTACGGCATGCTGGCGGATTTCGTGCTGGCCCAAGATGGTGATGCCTTGTTGCTGCTGCACTGCGCAGCGGCGCAGCGTGAAGCAAGCGGCGTGCACGGGAGCCTGACGGCCACCCTGCGCTGGTCCGATGCGCGCGTCGCGACGCACGTGCCCGGCGCTGGCCCGCTGCTGCCGACGTTCGCGGCGGCCTTGCACGCCGCCGTGCTCAGCGGGGCCATGACCCGTGTGTTCGAAATGACACTGAAACACTGCAATGACCGCATCCAGTTCGGCAAAACCCTGGGCAAGTTCCAGGCGGTGCAGCACCAGTTGAGCGTCATGGCCGAACATGTGGCTGCTGCCTCGATGGCAGCCGAAGCGGCCTTCCACACCGACGCTGCGGCACCGTCCCTGCTCGCCGCAGCGATGGCCAAGTCCCGCACCAGTGAGGCGGCGGTTCTGGTCGCCTCCATCGCGCATGCACTGCACGGCGCTATCGGTATTGCGGAAGAATACGACCTGCAATTGCTGACCCGGCGCCTGCACGAGTGGCGCATGGCGCATGGCTCGGAGGCGCACTGGAATGTGTTGATCGGCCAGCGCGTGCTTTCTGCCGATGTGTCCATCGTTGATTTTGTGCGGTCTGTTTAGCCGCCGCTTTTGTGCCCACGATCAGCGGCGAAGTGATCGACACCCGGGGCTTGCAACAGTTTCGGTTCATCGATCCGGCTGTTGCGCTAACGACTTGCCCCCGCCAAGCGCTTCACTGAAGAAGTCGATGAAGGTTCTCAGCTTGGGTGTCACGTACTGCCGATTCGTGTAAACCGCATACAGCGTGAAAGGGGGCACCGTGTAGGTCGGCAGCACGCGCGCGAGGCAGCCCGCGGCCAGATCGTCGTCGACCGTCCATTCGGGGAGGAACGCCATGCCCATGCCGGCGTGCATCGCGTGATAGGTGAGCGTGCTGTCGTCCGAGCGCATCACCGCATTCAGCTTGATCCGCGCCTTGCCGGCAGGTCCCTGCATTTCGAGGCCATCGAGGTTCACGTAGTTGGGTACCACGGCGCTGCACCTGACCAGATCGGAGGGCCTGCGCGGAGAGCCTTCGCGCTTCAGGTAAGCCGGGGTTGCGACCAGGTGGAACTGCACGGGACAAATCGGCCGTGCAATCAGCGCCGGGGACAGTTCGCGCGTGGCGCGCAGCGCGAGGTCGTAGCCGTCGGCGACCAGGTCGATCTTGCGGTTCTCCAGTCGCATGTCGACCAGCACCTCCGGATAGGTGTTGCGGTAGGCCGCCAGTACGCTGGCGAAATGCCGGTTTGCACACCAGACGGGCGCGCTGATTTTCAATTGTCCGCGTGGTGCCTGCGCGCTTTGCCGAAGCGCCGCTTCGGCAGCCTGCAGCGTGTCGAGCGCCTCGCGGCATTGTGCGTAGTACATCGCGCCGGCCTCCGTCAGGCTGAGCTTGCGGCTGGTCCTGTGCAGCAACCTCGCACCGAGGTCTCGTTCGAGCTGGGCGACATGCTTGCTGGCCATCGGAGCGGACATGGTGAGGCGCGCCGCGGCGCGGGAAAAGCTGCCAGCCTCGACCACTTCCCTGAAAACGCGAAGGCTGGTCAGACGATCCATTTATGGTTTCTTGTGAGGAAATGATGTGTTAATAATCCAGCTATTGATTAACCAAAATTAAACATTAAGCTATTCCTCATGGTCAGTCGGGTAGACATCCAGTCTCAAAGAGGCTGCCCATCAGCCGCGCTTTCGTTGATGCCTTCAACCAATGCCGTATCACTTCTTAATCATCCTCAGGAGCTCAACATGAGTAAGCCGCATATCGCCGCCACCACGCCGTTCGCAATCGACGTGGAAAAAGGCAAGGACTACTACTGGTGTGCCTGCGGTCTCAGCAAATCGCAGCCGTTCTGCGACGGCAGCCACAAGGGCGGCGAGTTCGTGCCGACCAACTACAGCGCCGACGAAAGCAAGACTGTCTATTTTTGCGGCTGCAAGCAAAGCAAGAACGGCGCGCTTTGCGACGGCACGCATAAAGCTCTGTAAGAGCGGACCATGCCCGTGACAACGGAGCGATTGCCGACCTACTTCATCTCACACGGCGGTGGGCCCTGGCGATACATGATGGCGCAGTCCAACGGCATGTACGACCGTCTGGCGCAGTCCCTGCGGGACATGCCGCGCCAGCTCGGCGAGCGACCGAAGGCGGTGCTCGTGATCTCCGCCCATTGGGAGGAGCGCGAGTTCACCGTGATGGCCGCCGAACGGCCTCCCATGGTTTACGACTACGCTGGCTTCCCCGAGCATACCTACCATGTCCAGTACCTGGCTCCGGGCCTGCCAGCGCTGGCCGAGCAGGCGCGGCAGTTGATCCAGAGCGCAGGGTTCTCGGCGCGGCTCGATGCCCAGCGCGGGTTCGATCACGGCAGCTTCGCGCCGCTGGTGGTGATGTACCCGCTGGCCGATGTGCCGGTCGTGCAACTGTCACTGCGCGCGGGCTATGACCCGGCAGAGCATTTGGCCGTCGGCCGTGCCCTGGCGCCGCTGCGCGAGCAGGGCGTGCTGATCGTCGGCAGCGGGCTGAGCTACGACAACACGCGCCGCATGGGGCCGTCCGCCGCAGGGCCGTCAATGCAATTCGACGACTGGCTGCAGCAGACCTTGATCACCACCGAGCCGCACCAGCGTGAGCAGCGGCTGATCGACTGGCAAGACGCGCCGGCCGCCCGCGTGGCCCATCCGCAAGAAGACCATCTGCTGCCCCTGATGGTGGCGGTGGGTGCCGCCGGGCATGATGAAACCGTGTGCGTGTACCACGAGGAAGGCTTCTTTGGCGGCGTCACCGTCTCCAGCTTCAGGTTCGGCCAGGAAGGCGGGGTCTGAGTGGCGGTGGCTTGCTGGGCCGGTAGGCGCTTGTCGCCGGAGGGGTGTTGCCGGTTACCCTCGCGGCAGGTGTACAGCAACAAACGATGAAGTGCGAAGACGGAGAACCGCATGACAAGTTATCTCAGCCATCAGCGCCGTGGCGCTCGCCCACAAACGACGCCAAGCGACCCGCACACGCAGCTTGAACAGAATGCGCCGGTAGAACTGCAAGAGCTGGTTTTCGAGAGGGGGCAGTCCCTGGGCAGCGTGGAAGTTGGTCCGAGCCAGGTGTCTGTTCCCGGAGCGCGTGCCTTTTATTTACCGCGATGCGGATGCCAGTCCTTCGGCGCCTTCATGTTCGGCAAGGAGTTCGCCCACATCCACCCGCCCAGTGACGGCAGTCTGCACATGACCTTGCCGCCCGAGATCGTTCCCCAGGTCATCGAAAACGGCTGGGCGGAGTTGCATCCGCTGGCGGGTCAATATGGCCTGCCCGGGAACATCGTGATGGTCTATGGGCCGCGTGACGACGAGGAACTGCAGGTGGTTTGCGATTTGCTGACGGCGTCGCATACTGCGGCGACATCGTCAGAGGCGTGAAAAATCCGGGGCCACATCCTGCCCGTCAGGGCAGGATATGGCGCACAACCAGGCTCAAGCTTTTGCAAGTTTGCCCTGCAGCTCGGCCACCGTTTCCGGGTTGACCAGCGACGACAAGTCGCCCGGACTGTCGCCCTTGTACAACGCCCGCACCACGCGGCGCATGATCTTCATGTTGCGCGTCTTGGGCAGGTCGCTGACCAGCAGCACCTGCCGGGGGCGGTAGGAGGCGCCCATGCCATGGACGACCGCCTGCGACAGTTCGGCCTTCAGCGCCGCGTCCGCCGCCACGCCGGGCATCGGCACGCAGACGCAGACGATGGCCGAGCCCTTGATCTCGTCGGGCACGCCGATCACCGCCGCCTCTGACACCTTGCCGGTGCCGGTGAGCAGGGTTTCGATCTCCGACGGGCCGGTGCGCTTGCCTGAGACCTTAATCGTGTCGTCGCTGCGTCCGAGGATGTAGAACAGGCCGTCCGCATCGCGCATCGCAAAGTCGCCATGCACCCAGACGCCCGCAATGGTGCGCCAGTAGCTGTCGAGGTAGCGTTCGTCGTCGCGCCACAGGCTCTTGGTGAAGCCGATGTTGGGGTTGCGCAGCACCAGCTCGCCGACCTGGCCCGCGCCGACCGGCTCGCCGCTTTCATCGACGATGTCAACCCCGGCGCCGAGCCCGCGCGCGCCGAACGAGCCTGGCCGCAAGGGATGGTGCAGGGTGCCGGTGAAGTTGCAGCCGCCCACCTCGGTGCCGCCGACGATGTTGAGGAACGGCAATTTCTCTTTGCAGATGTGCTTGAAGAACCAGCGCCAGGGCGCCTCGGTCCAGGCCTCGCCGCCGGAGCAGGTGATGCGCAGCGAAGACAAGTCGTAGCGCTGGACTTCTTCGTCGCCGTAGCGCATCAGGCTGCGGATCAGCGTGGGCGCGACACCCAGGTAGGTGACTTTGTGATCTTGCACCAGGCGCCAGAAGCGGCCCGTGTCGGGGAAGTCGGGCGTGCCTTCGGCCACCAGCAGGCTGCCGCCGAAATAGCTCGGAATGCAGGCGCACATGGCGCCCACCATCCAGCCCATGTCGCTCATGAAGAAGAAACGGTCGCTCGACTTGAAATCGGCACAGATGTGCATGTCGCGCGTGACCATCGAGCCCAGGAAGCCGACGTGCGTCCAGACGCAGCCCTTGGGCTTGCCGGTGGTGCCAGAGGTGTAGAGCAGCACGGCAGGCGCGTCGGCGGCCATCTCGGCGGTCGGCATGTCGTGAGGCTGGCCGGCGACCAGGCTGGCCCAGTCGTGGTCGCGTCCCGGCGTCATCGGGCAGGGGGCGGCGTCGCCCAGGTGGCGCAGCACCACCACGTGCTGCACGCTGGGCACCTCGGCAAGTGCTTCGTCCAGCACCGACTTCATTACGCCGGGCGTGCCGCGCCGCCAGGTGCCGTCCACCGTCAGCACCGCCTTGGCCTCGCCGTCGTTCAGGCGGGCGACAATGGGCTGCGGCCCGAAGCCGGAGAACAGCGGCATCAACACGGCGCCAATTTTCAGTACGGCAAAGAATGCGACAAAGGTCTCCGGCAGATTGGGCAGGTACAGGCCGACCCGGTCGCCCTGGCCGATGCCCAGCGACTGCAGCGCTCCGGCCAGGCGGCAGACTTCGGCGTCAAATTCGCGGTAGCTCAAGGACTTGCGGTTTTTCGGGTCTTCGCCCTCCCACACCAGGAAAGGCTGGTCCCACACCGGCGTTCCGCGGTGCCGTTCCAGGCAGTTCAGCACGATGTTGGTGGTGCCGCCGATGCACCAGCGTGCCCATTCGATGCCGCGCGAGGTGTCAAGCATCTGCGTGTAGGGCTGGTAGAAGCGGAAGTCGCAGAACTCGAACACCTCTTGCATCAGCCAGGCCGGATCGGCGTCGGCACGGGCACTCAAGTTTTCGAAGTCGGACTCGCCCACTTTGTGCAAAAAAGCGGTCAGGTTGGACTGCGCCATCAGTTCAGGGGAAGGCGCCCAATCAAACGGTTGTTTGGTAGAATTCATGTGGCAATCCTATCCGAACGTCGTATTGGAGTCCAGCGGTGCAGTCTCACCGCGTCGTTTCTTCTCCGCAGCTCTACGTAGTCAGAAAGGCGGTCTATCCGTGCATGTCGACGAAGCGATTCGCAGCCGAAAATCGGTCAGGCGGTTTCTACCTGCCTCCGTTCCTTCCTCGGTGGTGCAGCACATTCTGAGCGTGGCGGCGCGTGCCCCGAGTGGCAACAACGTGCAGCCGTGGAAGGTGTATGCGGTGGCGGGTGAGGCCCGGCAGCGCCTGTGTGATGCCTTCATTGAGGCGGCCACGCACGAGCCTGACCGGCATCAGCCCGAGTACGCGTATTACCCCACGACCTGGGTCGAGCCTTATCTGGAGCGCCGGCGTCGCTGCGGTTTCGGTTTGTATGCCAGCCTGGGCATCGCCCGCGACGACGCGGCGGCACGCGAGCGCCAGATGCTGCGCAACTACACGTTCTTCGACGCGCCGGTGGGGCTGCTCGTCACGCTCGACCGCCGTTTGAACACTGGCAGCTTCATGGACCTGGGCATGTTCATCCAGAACATTCTGGTGGCCGCGCGCGCGCAGGGACTGCACACCTGTGCGCAGGCCGCGTTTGCCTGGTTCCACAAGGTGGCGCGCGCCCAGTTGCCGATCAGTGACCACGAAATCCTCGCCTGCGGCATCGCCCTCGGGCACGAGGATCTGTCGGCCCCGGAGAATGCCTTCATTACCGAACGAACCGATGTGGAGGCGTTTGCCAGCTTCCATGGTTTCGATCCCCAGAGCTGACCAAAGCTTTTCGTTGATTTAATCAAAATTTTCTGAAGAAACTACTCATGATCCTGCATTCGCCTTCTACGATTGAACACTACACTGCCGCCAAACTTTGGGGGGGCCGCACCCTGCTTGATGTGGTTGCGGCACATGTTGTCGATGTTCCGCAACGAGTGGCCATCGTCGATACACCAGACCGTGAGGCGCTCATCGGCACGCCCGCCACCTCGGTAACTTGGAGCGAGTTCGGCAAAGCCGTCGACGCGATTGCCACCGGGCTGATTCGCCGTGGACTTAAAAAAGACGATGTTGTGGTTGCGCAGTTACCCAATGTCTGGGAGTTGATTGCGTTGTACTTTGCTGTGTCCCGCGCCGGAGGCGTGCTGTCTCCGGTGGCCATGCAGTGGCGCGAAACCGAGTTGCGCAACGTCGCAGAGGCCAGTCAGGCGCAGCTCTACATCGGCGTAAAAAATTTCAAGGGCTTCGACCACATTTCGATGGCTGCCAAGCTAGGCTACGCCACCGTGGCGATTGAAGACGTCACCGCTTTGGCCGCACAGGCACCAGACCAGGCCCTGCTGGACGCTGTCAGCGTCAGTGCCAACGATATTTTCAGCCTGTGCTGGTCCTCGGGTACTGAATCACATGCCAAGGGCTGTCCGATGTCGCACAACAACTGGCTTTACCAGATGCGGCTGGTGCCCAATACGGCGGGCATTCAAGAGGGTGACCGTGTACTGGCACCAGCACCGATGGTCAACATGACGGGTGCCGTGGCTTGGCTGAGCTGGCTGGCAGCGCGTGGCACGCTGCTGCTGCACCATCCGCTCAATGTCGAACTGTTCCTCAAGCAAATACTCACGGAAAAGGTTCAGTTCACGATTCTGGTGCCTGCAATCCTGAACATGATCCTCAAGCTGCCCAATGTCGACAGCCTCGATTTGTCATCCATCCGCTCAATCGCCACAGGCTCAGCGCCGCCCTCGCGCTGGAGCATGGAGGAGTTCAAGCGCCGCTGGAACATCGAGATCTGCAACCTGTGGGGGCAGACCGAGGGCACAGGCTTGGTTGGCGGCCCGGTTGACGTGCCGGACTTCGCTATGCGATCGGAACATTTTCCCTGGTGGGGCAAGCCGGGACTTGAATGGCCGTCGACAATGGAAGGCGTACAAGCCAAGCTGCTTGACGAGCAAGACCAAGAATGCACGCGGCCAGGCGAGGTGGGCGAGTTGGTCTATCGCGGACCCAACGTGTTTGCCGGCTACTACCGGCGGCCAGACCTCGCGCAGAATTCGTTCACGGCCGACGGTTTCTTTCGCACCGGTGATTTTTTCATCGTGCGCGATGAACGCCACATCGGCTTTTTTGACCGCAAGAAGGACATCATCATTCGTGGTGGTTTCAATATAAGCGCCGCCGAGGTCGAGAACCTGGTACTCACCCACCCCGGTGTGCAAGAGGTAGCAGCGGTGGCGGTGCCCGACGAAATCATGGGCGAGAAGACCAGTATCTACGTCGTGCCCAAGGACAAGGCCCGGCTGCCGACGCTGGAAGATATCGTTGACCACTTGAAACAAATTGGCGTGGCGGTCTACAAGCTGCCCGAGCATATTGAGTACCTTGACATCATCCCGCGCAACCCGGTGGGGAAAATTTTGAAGGCGCAATTGCGACAACGCGTGCATGCTTCGGGGGCGTGACCTCCAACTCTGGACACTCAATCATGACCCCTCAAACGAACTCATCGCCGCGCAGTCTCCGCGGTGAAACCGCGATCATCGGCGCCGGCATTTCGGCCGTCGGCCGCGTGCCGGGCAAGAGCGCGCTCGCGCTGGCCGCCGACGCAGCAGGCAAGGCGCTTGCCGATGCCGGCATCGGCAAGCACGAGGTCGATGGCGTGCTTTCCAGCTCCGCCTTCGCCTCGCCGTTTCACCGATTCAGCGTAGCCTTCAGTGAGTACCTCGGCATCCAGCCGACGTTCTCCAACACGATGCAGGTCTCCGGCGCCACGGCGGCCACCCTGTTCAACATCGCCGCCGCCGCCATTGCTGGCGGCCTGGCCGAGACCGTTCTGGTGGTGGGCGGCGACAGCTTGCTGACTGGTCTGTCGCCCGACCTGGCCCTGCGCTCGATGACCGAAAGCCGGGACCAGCAATACGAAATGCCATTCGGCATTCCCGTGGCCAACACCTTCGCCATGACAGCGCATCGCCACATGAAGGAGTTCGGCACCACCTCCGAGCAATTTGCCAAGGTGGCGGTGATCCACCGCGAACACGCACGCCGCACGCCGGGGGCGCAGATGACCGATCCGCTGAGCGTCGATGACGTGCTGAATTCCGGCTGGGTGACAACGCCCTACCACAAGCTCGACTGCTCGCTCATCTCCGACGGCGCAGCAGCTTTCATCGTCACCTCGACCGAGCGCGCCAGGGCGCTGGGAATTGCCAAGCCCATCTACATCCTCGGCGGCGGCGAATGCTACACGCACGAGCACATCTTCTTGATGCCCTCGCTGACCACCACGGGCGCGGTGCAGTCGAGCGCCAAGGCCTACGCCATGGCCGGCTGCGGGCCCAAGGACATCGACGTGGCCGGGATCTATGACTGCTTCACCGGCACGGTGATCATGATGCTGGAGGACCTCGGCTTCTGCCCCAAGGGCGAAGGTGGGCGCTTCGTCGAAGACGGGCAGATCACCTACGGCGGCGCCATCCCCTGCAACACCCATGGAGGCCTGCTGTCGTTTGCGCACTCGGGCATGCCGGGTTCGCTGTTTCATTTCTACGAGGTCGTCAACCAGCTGCGCGGAAGCTGCGGTGAACGCCAGGTCGCGGGCGCTGAACTTGGCCTGGTGCACAGCCTGGGCGCCGGTTTTGCGACCAACGCCACCACCATCCTGGGAACGGAGGCCACGCTGTGATCAACCTCAAAGACGCCCACCTCAAGCCACAGCCGATGCCAGATGCAGATTCGGACATCTATTGGCGCGGCATTCAGGAGGGCAAGCTGCTGCTGCAGCACTGCCCAGCGTGCGGCCACGTGCAGCTCTACCAACAGGCGATCTGCCGTGAGTGCGGTAGCGAGCGCCTAGAGCACCGGGCCGCCAGCGGTCGCGCCAAGGTGCATTCGTTCAGCGTGGTTCACCGGGCGCCCGGCCCGGCTTTCAAACAGGACACGCCCTATGCGGTGCTGCTGGTCGAACTCGAAGAAGGTCCGCGGATGATCAGCTCCTTCATCGGCGCAGACCCTTCAGCAGTCACTTTCGACATGGCTGTCGAGTTGGTTTGCGAACCCGTCGGTGGTGGTGTGTCGCTGCCGCGATTCCGGGCGGCCGGACCTCCAGCGTGAGGCAGCGTCGTCGTGCGCCTTCTGAGTGTCTGAGGACATGACCCAACCCAACGCGGGATTTCGGTGGCCGCAGCTTGTTGCTGCGCCGTCCTCCCAGGCGGCAGTCGAGGGGGCTCCTCCTGACCTGACGACGGCCACAGTGGCGCGGCGGGCGATTGCGCCCTTGTCCATGCATGAACGGATCGTGGCCATCGTTGCGCCGGTCGGCTATGGCAAGACGACATTGATGGGCGGATGGTTTCGCGCTTGCAAAGACGCAGACCCCGTGTGGGTGGGACTCGATGCTTCCTGGCGCGACCAGGTGTTCTTTGTTCGCTCCTTGTTGAATGCGATCGGAGGCCCGTCGGAGCCGGTCGCGATGGGGGCCATTGACGCGGCGGCGGTGGTCGAGAGCGGCTTGCTGGCGTTGTTGCAGGCCCTTGGACAACGTCGTCGTCCCATGATGCTTTTTTGCGCCGCTATGCCAGGTCTTTGTGCGCCAGTGGCCGGCAGGACCACAAGATCAGGACCCATTCCACTATGGCGCCGCACAAACGGTTCTGGCCTATGCGCACAAATGCAATTGACGTTTCACCGTGGCCCCCCAGTCCTTGCGCGAGGTGCAAGTGAAGTTCGGGGAGGCTCCTTCGCCTTTCGGCCACATGTGGGTGCGGGTGATCTTTTCCGCCTTGCTGTTCAAGGCGGGGCGGCATCGTGAGGCCCTGGCAGACAGCACCTCGGCGCTGACCGAAGAGCTGGCTTTTGCTCCCGACGCCTCGTGCCTGGCGGTCAGGCTGCGCGCGATCCGCGCGTTGCTGCTGTACGAACGCAACCTGTGCATCGAGGCGATGGTGGATTTGGAGGTGGCGTGACCACTACTGTCGCACCAGGGCATCGTCGATAAGATGGCGTAGATCGTGTGGCCGATGGGGTGCAGCAGCAGCCCCTGCGCCAGCGCGCGGCAGGCATAGCGGCGGCCGAAGTCGGGCAGGCGTGCTGAGCACGTGCCACGCGAAGACCATGCCCTTGCGTCGATCGAAGCGCACACGCGGGTGCTTGGAGATCGGCGCGAACTGCGCGGCCAGCCGCTCGCTGGTGCCCAGGTTCTGGCGCAGCGCGTCGGTCTGCGCGAAGAGGTCCAGTGTGGCCAGCGCGGCGCGGCAGGCCAGCGGGTTGCAGGTGTAGCTGTGCGAATGCAGGAAGCCGCGCGCCACCTCGTCGTCGTAGAAGGCGGCATAGACCGCGTCGGTGGTGAGCACCACCGACAGTGGCAGCGTGCCGCCGGTCAGGCCCTTGGAGAGGCAGAGAAAGTCGGGGCGGATGCCCGCCTGCTCGTGCGCGAACAGTGTGCCGGTGCGGCCGAAGCCGACCGCGATTTCGTCGAGCACCAGGTGCACCTGGTGCCGGTCGCAAAGCTCACGCGCGCGTTTCACATTTCAGGTACAGCGGGTCGTGCATGGCCTTGCCGGCGGCGCACTGGATCAGCGGCTCGATGATCACCGCAGCGGTCTCGTGCGCGTGTTCGGCCAGCCAGTCGCCCAGTGAGGCGGCGGCCCCCTCGGCCACGTCGGCCGGGGTGTCGCCGGGCGCGGCCTGCCTGGCGTCGGGGCTGGGCACGGTGGCGGCCATGCGCACCAGCGGCGCGTAGGCTTCACGGAACAGCGCGATGTCGGTCACGGCCAGCGCGCCCACCGTCTCTCCGTGGTAGCCCCCGGCGACACTGACAAACCGGCACTTGCCTGCCCGGCCCGCATTGCGCCAGTGGTGGGCGCTCATCTTCAGCGCGAACTCCGTGGCACTAGCACCGTCGCTGCCGTAGAAGGCGTGGCCAAGGCCGGTGCGCGCGGCCAGGCGTTCGGAGAGTTCAACCACTGGCCCGTGGGTGAAGCCTGCAAGCATCACGTGGCCCAGTGTGTGCAGCTGGTCGATCAGCGCGGCGCGGATCGCGGGGTGGTTGTGGCCGAACAGGTTGACCCACCAGGGCTGCGCTGGCGCCACGGCGTTGGCCGACACGGGCTGCGTCAAAGCTCGGCGCCCAGGGGCAGGATGACCGGGTCGCCGGCCTGCGGACCTGCGGGCTCGCTGCGGATCTCGACGATGCGGTTGGCAGCGTCGGGGAACACCAGCTGGGGCACGGCCTCGTCGAGCTTGTCTTCGTGCACCATGCCGAAGGCCGCGATGATCACCAGGTCGCCCACGCTGGCGCGCCGGGCGGCCGAGCCGTTGAGCGAAATGATGCCGCTGCCGCGCGGCGACCTGATGGCGTAGGTGATGAACCGTTCGCCGTTGTTGACGTTCCAGATGTGAACCTGTTCGTTGGGGCGGATGTTGCTCGCCTCCAGCAGGTCTTCGTCGATGCCGCAAGAGCCTTCGTAGTGCAGCTCGCAGTGGGTGACGATGGCGCGGTGGATTTTGGATTTCAGCAGGGTGCGGAACATAGGGGATTTGCTTGAACGGAGGGAGCCTCGGCCATCGACAGGGCCAAGGTCAGGCGTGCGCCCGCGTGGTGTGCATGCCCGTGCGGGCCAGCAGGTCCTGGTCGGCTTCCACGTCGGGATTGCCGGTCACCAGCAGCTTGTCACCGTAGAAGATGGAGTTGGCGCCGGCCAGGAAGCACAGCACCTGGGTCGATTCGTCCATCTGCCGGCGCCCGGCCGACAGGCGCACCTTGGCCCTGGGCATGGTGATGCGGGCCACCGCCACGGTGCGCACGAACTCCAGCGGGTCGAGGTCGGGCTCGTCGGCCAGCGGCGTGCCGGGCACCTTGACCAGGTGGTTGATCGGCACCGACTCGGGGTACGGTGCCAGGTTGGCCAGTTGCGCGATCAGGCCGGCGCGCCCGGCGCGGGACTCGCCCATGCCCACGATGCCGCCGCTGCAGACGTGGATGCCGGCCCCGCGCACGTGGCCCAGCGTGTCCAGCCGGTCCTGGTAGTCGCGGGTGGTGATGATGTCGCCGTACAGCTCGGGCGCGGTGTCCAGGTTGTGGTTGTAGTAGTCCAGACCAGCACCCTTGAGGCGTTGCGCCTGGTCGCCCGTGAGCATGCCCAGGGTGCAGCAGGCCTCCAGGCCCTCGTCCTTGATCACGCGCACCAACTCCTCGACCTTTTCCAGGTCGCGGTCGTTGGGCGCTCGCCAGGCGGCACCCATGCAGAAGCGCGAGGCGCCGGCCGCCTTGGCGCCGAGCACGGCCTCGCGCACTTCCTCGGGCGTCATCATCTTGGTGGCGGGCACGCCGGTCTCGTAGTGCACCGACTGCGGGCAGTAGCCGCAGTCCTCCGGGCAGCCGCCGGTCTTGATGGACAGCAGCGTGGCCAGCTCCATCTCGGTGGGGTCGTGGTGCTCGCGGTGCACGGTCTGCGCGCGGTGCATCAGCTCAGGGAATGACAGGTCCAGCAGGGCCTGCACCTCGGCCACCGGCCAGGCCTGCTGGCGGGCCTCGACCGACAAGGTTCCCACGCTCGATGCCTCGGCAGGCTGCGGGGGTGATTGCACCCAGTGGATGGGTTCTTCTCTCAGGATCGTGTCATTCATTGCGCAATACTCCAGTGGTGTCCAGCAAAATTCAATCGATAGGTCGACGCGGGCGCATCGTGCCTGCAAGGCCAGCCACAGCGCTTCAGGCGCCTTGTGGTCTGATGTGCTGGGTGGCCTCGTCTTCGACCCGCTGCCAGATCTCGACCGCCATCGGGTTCTTGCTCTCTTCCAGGATGTGTCCCACCAGCCCTATGGCACGCGCCAGGACGCCGATGCCGCGCACAATTTTCCATGGTAGCCCGAGCTCGCAGCTGATGGCGCCGATGGCGCCGGTCGCGTTGACGGGAAGCGACTTGCCAGCGACGCGCTCGGCCTCGGCGCAGATCAGTTGTTCGAGCCGGATGTAGTCGCCGGAAAAGCCATTGTCCTTGGCGATCTGGAACAGGCGCGGGGCGCGCGGATCGACCGGCTTGTGCAGCGGATGTCCCAGGCCGGGGATGATCTGGCCGCGGGCACGAAAGGCTGCCACGGTGTCGATGGCGATGCGCTCCAGGTCAGCCCCTTTCGTTCCGGGTGGCAGGGCCTCGTAGAGCATTTTGGCGGTGCCTTCGGTGCTGCCGACGAACACGCTGCCCAGGCCGCACAATCCGGCCGCCACTGCGGCCTGCAACGACTCGGGCGCACCGGCGTAGGTCAGTCGCGCGACCAGCGCACTGGGCGTGATGCCGTGCTCGACCAGCGTCACCGCGATGGCGTTGAAGACGTTGGACTCCTGCTGCGTTGGCATGCGCCCGACGATCTGCAAGAAGGCCATATCACCCAGGTTGAGATGGCCGAGGATTTCGTCAGGCAGACTCTTGCCGTGCACCTCGATGCGGTCGGGGGTACTCCAGGCAATGTCGGAGCGGATGGGTTTGGCTTTGCGAGTCATAAGGAATTCCAGTCGATTGGAGTGGGTTAAAAAATCAGGCGCTCAGACCCGCGTCGCGCAGCACGGCGCGCGCGCGCTGCACCACCGGCAGGTCGACCATCTGGCCGTCCACGGCCACGGCGGAACCACCCGCCGTTTCAAATGCTTTGCAGACGCGGCGCGCCCAGTCAAGCCGTTCAGGGCTCGGCGTGAACACCGCCTGGACGGTGGCCAGCTGCTTCGGGTGGATACACAGCTTGGCACCAAAGCCGAGTCGACGTGAGCGTTCGGTGTCGGCCTGCAAGCGTTGCAGGTCGTCGATGGCGGTGCTGACACCATCCACCGGCGCCGCCAGCCCGGCCAGCCGCGAAGCCAGCACCAGTTGGGAGCGGAAGGCCAGCAGCTCGATTTCCGTGCCATCGGGCGCACACTCAATGCCCAGATCCAGCGCCAGATCGACGCTGCCAAAGGCCAGCCGGATCACGCCCGGCACGCGTGCGATGCTGTCCATCTCATGCAGGCCGCGCGCCGACTCGATGATGGGCAGCACGTCCTGGTAGGTGGTCTCGACCACGGTGCAAACGGCGTCGATGCCTTCGGCCTTGGGCAGCATGATGGCGGCCACGCCGGGGTGGCGGCACAGTTCCAGGTCATCGTCAAACCAGGGCGTGCCGGCGGCGTTGATGCGCACCACCAGCGGCGCGGCCTCGTCCAGCAGCGCCGCCAGCGCCTCGCGCGCGCGCACTTTGGCCTCGGGGGCCACTGCGTCTTCCAGGTCAACAATCACCGCGTCGGCACCGCTGGCGCGCGCCTTGGCAATGCGCTCGGGCCGGTCGGCGGGCACAAAAAGATAGGCATGCAGCAAAGCCTTTGGGCCAGAGGTATGGGCTGTCATGCGCGTGCCTCCAACCAGCGGTCCATGCGCGGCGCCTCGGCCACCGCCCAGACGCGCGCGATCAGCGCCTGAACCTCGGCAGGCGTAGCCCCCTTGCCGTAGGCTGCCAGGCGCTGCGCCTTGTCTTCGATCTCGGCGCGCGTCAGTGTGTTGCCGGGGTCGCCTTTGGGCTCATCGACCCGCGCGCTCAAGCTGCGGCCATCGCGCGTCGTCACCGTCACCTTGCCGATCCAGCGCTGCGGGTAGGCCTGATCGACCTCGGCGTCGAGCTGCATGGTCACGCGGTCGCGCAAGGCGGCCACGCGCGGCGCGAGGTAATGCGCTTCAAATTCATTCAGCCCGGCAAAGCCGTATTCGGCCGCCAGCGCCAGCACCGTGCCCATCGAGAACTTGGCCTGGTGCACGGTGGCCGGCACGGTGACGCGGCCCAGCACGTCGATGGCGCCCTGGTGCACCTGGGTGGTGACGCTTTCGATGTCGTCGGCTTTCACGCCGTGCGTCTGCATCAGCGTCAGCAGCGCATCGGCGCTGGGGTGGGTGTGGCGGCACGAGGCGTGGTATTTGAACGAGGTTTCCGCCGTGGCCCAGCGCTGGCCCAGGCGGTCGGTCAGGCGCGCCGGATCGGCGTCGCTCGACATGCCCGCGGCCATGCCCTGCGCGCCTTCCAGAATCTGGCGCGCGCCGGTAAAACCGCTTCGCGCCAGGTAGGCCGAGGTCAGACCGCAGGATGCCGCGTGCGCGGTGTGCAGCTGCTTGGAGTCGGCGGCGTCGCGCAAAAACTCCCACAGTCCGGCGGCTTGTGTGCCGGCGCTGCCGAAGGCATGCAGCATGGTGGCGGCATCGAGCTTGAGCAGCCGTCCGGCCGCTGCGGCGGCGGCCAGCGTGCCGGCGGTGGCCGTGGTGTGAAAGATGCGGTAGTGCGAGCGGCCCAGGAACTCGCCCACACGAATGCCGACTTCATAGCCCGCCACCACGGCGGCCAGGAACTCGCGGCCGCTGGCACCGATGTCCTGCGCGATGGCCAGCGCCACCGGGAACACGACGGCCGCGGGATGAAACACCGAGCCGTTGTGGACGTCATCCTGCTCGGCGAAGTGCGAGGCGGCCGCGTTGACCATCGCGGCGAAATGGGGCGAGGTGGTGCGGCGCGAGATCAGCACCTCGGCGCGGCCCGAGTCCGGCCCCATGGTGCGGGCATAGGCTTCGATGGCCTCGACCGGCCGGGCGCCCTTGCCCGCCAGCGCGGAGGCGTACCAGTCGAGGAACA
This sequence comes from Acidovorax sp. SCN 68-22, assembly GCA_001724785.1. Taxonomy (GTDB): domain Bacteria; phylum Pseudomonadota; class Gammaproteobacteria; order Burkholderiales; family Burkholderiaceae_C; genus Simplicispira. The sequence goes on from MEDL01000007.1 coordinate 27,190, forward strand.
GGTCTTCGGTGCGGCGCAGCACCGGCGCCGGAATGGTGTCGAATGACAGATCGGCGGCAAAGGCAGCCAGCGTCGCGCTCGGGTTTGTATCCAGGGTCATGGCATCGATCTCGCAGTCAGATGGCTTTGTCCGCACGCAGCCGGGCAATGTCAGTCTCGCCGTAGCCGAGCTCGGTCAGGATGGCTTCGGTGTGCTGGCCCAGCGCAGGCACCGGCCCCATGGGCGGCGGCGGCTCGCTGCCATTGACGTGGTGCGGCGGGTACAGCGCCGGCAACGTGCCGCCGGGCGAGCCGATCTCGGTCCAGCGCCCGCGCGCCGCGAGTTGCGGGTGCTTCCACAGGTCGGCCATCTCGTTGAGCTGGCCATTGGCGATTTGCGCCGCATCCAGCCGCGCCACCAGTTGCGCCGCGGTCAGGGTGGCGCAGACGCCTTCGATGATGCCGCGCAGTTTCTCGCGCTGGGCCAGCCGGTTGGCGTTGCCCAGGTACTGTGCGGTCAGCTCGGGCAATTGCAACACCTGGTTGCAGAAGGTGGCCCATTCGCGGTCGTGCTGCACCGCCAGCACCACTTGCTTGCCGTCGCCGCAGGCAAAGGGGCCGTAGGGGTAAATGGCGGCGTGCGAGGCGCCGGCACGCGGCGGCGGCGGCTGGCCGTCCAGCGTGTAATAGAGCGGGAAGCCCATCCATTCGGACATGGCTTCGAGCATCGAGATTTCGAGCCGCTGGCCGCGCCCGGTGCGCCCACGCTCCAGCAAGGCGGCCAGCACGCTGCTGTAAGCGTACATGCCGGCGGCGATGTCGGCAATCGACAGGCCGGCCTTGGAGGGCTGTTCGGGCGTGCCCGTGACGGAGACAAAACCGGCCTCGCTCTGGATCAGCAGGTCATAGGCTTTTTTCTCGGTGTAGGGGCCGCCGTCGCCGTAGCCCGAGATGTCGCACACCACGATGCGCGGATTGACCGGCGCCAGGCTGGCGTGGTCCAGTCCCATGCGCGCGGCAGCACCGGGCGCCAGATTCTGCACCAGCACGTCGGCGCGCTCCACCAGCTTTTGCAGCACGGCGCGGGCATCTGGGTGCTTGAGGTCGAGCGTCAGGCTTTCCTTGGAGCGGTTGCACCAGACGAAGTGGGAAGCCGAGCCGTGGGCCCGGCTGTCGTAGGCGCGGGCGAAGTCGCCCTCACCCGGGCGCTCGACCTTGATGACGCGCGCGCCGAGGTCGGCCAGTTGGCGGGTGCAGAACGGCGCGGCAATCGCGTGCTCCAGCGTAACGATCAGCATTCCTTCCAATGGACGCATGGCAATTTCTTTCAGAATGAACGGGGCAGATCCAGCACGTGTTCGGCCACGTAGCTCAGGATCAGGTTGGTGGAGATCGGCGCCACCTGGTACAGCCGGGTTTCGCGGAACTTGCGCTCGATGTCGTATTCGCAGGCGAAACCAAAGCCGCCATGGGTCTGAATGGCGGTGTTGGCCGCCTCCCAGGAGGCTTTGGCGGCCAGGTACTTGGCCATATTGGCCTCTGCGCCACACGGTTGGTGGGCGTCAAACAGCTCGCAGGCACGCCAGCGCATCAGGTCAGCGGCCTCGGTCTCGATGTGTGCCTCGGCCAGGGGAAACTGCACGCCCTGGTTCTGCCCGATCGGGCGGTCAAACACGCGGCGCTCACTGGCATAGCGGGCGCTGCGCTCGACGAACCAGCGGGCGTCGCCAATGCACTCGGCGGCAATCAGCGTGCGCTCAGCGTTCAGTCCGTCCAGGATGTACTTGAAACCTTTGCCCTCCTCGCCGATCAGGTTCTCGGCCGGGATTTCGAGGTTGTCAAAAAACAGCTCATTGGTCTCGTGGTTAACCATGTTGCGGATCGGGTTCACCGTCATGCCCTGGCCAATGGCCTGGTGCAGGTCAACGATGAAGATCGACATGCCCTCTGACTTGCGCTTCACATCTTTGAGCGGGGTGGTGCGTGCCAGCAAAATCATGAGGTCGGAGTGCTGAATCCGCGAGATCCAGACCTTCTGGCCATTGACCACATAGCGGTCGCCCTGCTTGACCGCGGTGGTCTTGATTTTGGTGGTGTCGGTGCCTGTGGTTGGCTCGGTCACGCCCATGGACTGCAGGCGCAGATCGCCGCTGGCAATTTTGGGCAGGTAGAGGCGCTTCTGCTCATCCGAGCCATGGCGCAGCAAGGTGCCCATGTTGTACATCTGGCCGTGACAGGCGCCGGCATTGCCGCCGCAGCGGTTGACCTCTTCCATCACCACCGAGGCTTCGGCCAGACCCAAGCCAGCTCCGCCGTACTCCTGCGGAATCATCACCGCCAGCCAGCCGGCCCTGGTCAGCGCGTCCACACACGCCTCGGGGTAAGCACGGGCATCGTCAATCTTGCGAAAGTACTCGTCGGGGAAGCGTTTGAAAAGATCGCGCAGGGCGGCGCGCAACTCGGGGTAACGTTCTTGGTTCATCATTTTTCAGTCTCTAAAAGTTCCCCGCTGAGCCGCGCAGGACAAAGATTACCGGTTAGCGGAATTTGCTGAAGTCGGGCTTGCGTTTTTCAAGAAAGGCGCTGGCCCCTTCCTGCTGCTCGCCGGTACTGAAATAGTTGGGTGCCACTTCCTGGATCAGGTCGTTCATGTCCTTGCCCATGATCGGGGCCATGTGGTGGTAGAACGAACACTTGACGATCTTCAGGCAGGTCGGCGACAGCGACAGCAATTCGTCGCAGTACTTCTGCACTTCTTCGTCGAGCTGGGCCATGGGCACCACCGAATTGGCCAGGCCCCAGTCGAACGCCTGCTTCGCGCTGTAGCGGCGGCACAGCATCCACAGCTCGCGCGCACGCTTGTGGCCAAGCACATTGGCCGAATGCGAGACGATGTAACCACCCGCCGGTGAACCGACGCGCGGGCCGTTCTGGCCAAAGATCGCGTGCTCGGCGGCAATCGTGAAGTCACAGAAATAGGCAATGTGGTGACCGGCGCCAATCGCGTAGCCGTTGACGCGCGCGATCACGGGCTTTGGGCATTCGGCGATCTGGCGGTTGAAGTTGAATTCCAGGTCCTGCAGGCCGCTCTTGCCGCTGCTGTCGCCCTTTTCCCAGTTGACATCACCGCCGACGCAAAAGGCGCGCTCGCCCGTACCGGTCAGCACGATCACGCCGACCTTCGGATCATTGCCGGCCTGGGCCAGCAGCCGCTCCATCTCTTTGATCGTATCGCCGGTGAACGCGTTGAGCGTCTTGGGTCGGTTGATGGTGATGGTGGCGACAAAGTTCTTGACTTCGTAAATGACTTCCTGATCGCTCATGGTGTTTCCTCGTGAAAAAAAGTTGGGGGAAATCAGCGGCTCTGCGTGGCATGCCCGCGTGCAAATTCAAGAAACCAGTCCAGGCTGGCGGGGTTGGTCAGTGCATCGCGGTTGACCACTTTGTCGATGGGCTGGCCGAGCAGCAGCTTCTTGATCGGCAGTTCGAGCTTCTTGCCGGTGAGCGTGCGCGGCACCTCGGCCACGGCAAACACCGCGTCCGGCACATGGCGCGGCGACGCGGCCGCGCGGATGGCGCTCTGGATGCGCCCGATCAGCGGCGCGTCCAGCACCACGCCCGGACGCAGCACGACGAACATCGGCATGTAGCTTTCGCGCCCCAGATATTCAAGGTCGACCACCAGGCTGTCGAGCACTTCGGGCAGCGCCTCGACCACGCTGTAGATGTCGCTCGTGCCCATGCGCACGCCGTGGCGGTTGATGGTGGTGTCGCTGCGACCGTAGATGATTGCGCCGCCGCGCGGTGTGATGCGAAGCCAGTCGCCATGCCGCCAGACGCCGGGGTACATGTCGAAATAACTGTCCAGATAGCGCCGGTTGCCGGGGTCGTTCCAGAAGTAGAGGGGCATGGACGGCATGGGCGCGGTGCAGACCAACTCACCCACCTCGTCCACGACCAGCTGGCCCTGCTCGCTGAAGGCCTCGACGCGCGCCCCAAGGCAGCGCCCCTGCATTTCTCCCACGACAACGGGCAGGGTCGGCACGCCGCCGACGAAGGCCCCGGCGAAGTCGGTGCCGCCGGAGATCGGGTTGATCCAGACATCGCGCCCGACATGCTTGGCAATCCACTGGTAGCTTTCCGGGGACAGTGGCGAGCCGGTCGAACCCACGGTGCGCAGCGGCCCCAGCGCGCCCACCTCGCGCGGCTCGACATCGGCTTTCTGGCAGGCCGCATAAAACGCCGCACCGGCACCCAGAAACGTCACGCCGACTTCCCCAGCGAAACGCCACAGCGTGGTGTAGTCGGGCCAGGCCGGGTTGCCGTCGTACAGGCAGGCCGTCGCCCCCACCAGCAAACCGCCCACCTGGCAGTTCCACATGATCCAGCCGGTGGTGGAAAACCAGTGGAAGCGGTCTTCGGGACCGAGGTCGTTGTGCAGGCGCATCAGCTTGACCTGCTCCAGCACAATGCCGCCATGGCCGTGCACGATGGGTTTGGGCAAGCCGGTGGTGCCCGACGAATACACCACCCACAGCGGGTGGTCGAAAGGCAGTGACTCGATGCGCAGTTCAGCCGGGGCGCTGACCACCTCGCTCCAGAGCACGCCACCGCGCAGCGCGTCCGCGCTGGCGCTGCGCTCCAGGCAGGGCAAGAGCACGCAGCGCTCGACGCTGGGCAGCCCGTCGAGCAGCGTGGCCACGGCTTCGCGCCGGTCGAAGCGCTTGCCACCCCAGTGGTAGCCATCGACCGCGATCAACACCTTCGGATCGATCTGCCGGAAACGGTCCAGCACCGTGGGCGCCCCCATGTCGGGCGAGCACACCGACCAGACCGCCCCCACCGAAACCGTGGCCAGAAAAGCCACGATGGTCTGCGGAATATTGGGCAGGTAGGCCACCACGCGGTCGCCCGGCCCCACGCCCGCCGCGCGCAGCCACTGGGCCAGCGCCGCCACCTGGTCTTGCAGCGTGCGCCAGGACATGTCCGCCCGCTCGCCCGCTTCATTGCGGAAGACGATGGCCGGTCTGGCGTCCGTGGCGTGCCGGAACACCTGCCGCGCATAGTTGGTGCGCGCGCCCACAAACCATTGCGCGCCTGGCATCCGGCGATCGCTCAGAACCGGGCCATTCCAGTCGTCGAGCGGCAACTCGAAATACTCGACGATGGCGCGCCAGAAGACCTCCAGGTCATCCACGGACCATTGCCACAAGGCCTCGTAGTCGGCAAAGCGCAGGCCTTTTTCGCGTTCCAGCCATTGTTGGAAACGGGTCACCTCGGCACCCGCGATGCGATCCGCGCGGGGGGTCCACAAGATGTCGGTGGAAGACGGGCTCATGGCTTCCCTCCTGCTGTGCTTGCCATGGCGGTTTCTTGCAGGCGCACGACCCCGTCGCGCACCAGTTGGGCAATCTCCGGCGCACCGTAGCCCAATTCGCCCAGCACCTGCCCGGTATGCTGCCCCAGCGCAGGAGGCGCCGGCATCTCACCGATCTTGCGCATGCCTGCAGCCAGCTGCGCCGGAAAAGGGATCAGCGGCAGCCCCGGCATCTCGGGGTGCTCCACGAAACGGGCGGCCAGCACCGGGTCGGCCATGGCCTCGGACACCGTGTTCACCGGACCACAGGGAATATCGGCGGCCTCGAAGGCTGCCACCCAGGTAGCCGCCGAACGGGTGATGAAAATCGCCTCCAGTTCAGCCAGCAGCGCCGGCCGGTTGGCAATGCGCACCGCATTGCGCTGGTAACGCGGATCGGTGAGCCACTCCAGCCGCTCGATGACGGCGCAAAACCGCTTGAACGCACCTTCATTCACCACCGACACGCTGAACCAGGCACCGTCGGAGCCTCGAAAGTGACGGCTCGGCACAGCAATCGGCAGGTTCACCGCACGAACCGGCTCGCGCTGCTCAACCGCATATTCACCTACCTTGCTGGCAAGAAAATTGAACATGGTGTCCACCAGGGACAACTCCACGCGCTGCCCCTGGCCGGTCTGCTGCCAATGCATCACCGCGGCCAGCACGCCCAACGCGCCGCACATGCCGGACGCCACATCGATGATCGGCAAGCCGATACGAACCGGTGGATTGCCCTCTTCCCCGCTGGCGTAGAAGGCCCCCGTCATGCCCTGCACCACGCTGTCGACCGAGGGCCTGAGCCGGTAGTCGCCCTGCTCACCGAAGGCGCTGACCATGTAGTACACCAGCGTCGGGTTGATGCGCCGCACCGCGTCGTAGGTCAGCGCATGTGTCTCGGCAAAGTCGGGGCGAAAGTTGTGCACCAGAACCTGGGCTTTTGAAATCAGCCGCTCCAGCACCGAGCGCCCGGCAGGGGTGCGTATGTCCAGCGCGATCGACTCTTTGCCCCGGTTGCAGGTCATGAAAGCGACGCTGGAGTCGCCATAAAACGGCGGGCCGAAATGCCGCCCCTCCTCGCCTGTCATGGCTTCGACCTTGATGACGCGGGCGCCCAGGTCGGCCAGCACCATGGCCGCGTAAGGCCCGGCTATCAAGCGAGACAGATCGACGACGGTGATGCCACTCAGAATACCTTGCACGGCAACGCCCTTTTCTACTTGCTGGCGCGTGAGCGGGTGCGGAAGGCCGCAATGCCGGCGCGATGCTCGGGCGTGTCTTCGAGCACCGCCATGTGCGAGGACACCATGTCCAGGTGTGTGGCGAGCGCCATGGTCTGGCTTTGGTAGACGGCGCGGCGAAAGAAGCGCACCGCCTGCTGCGGCTTGGCGGCAATGGTGCGCGCCATATCGTAGGTGGCGGTCATCAGTTCGGCATCGGGCACCACGCGATTGACCATGCCAATGCGGTCGGCCTCTTCCGCCCCCACCACGCGACCGGTCCAGAACAACTCGAGCGCGCGCGCCGTGCCTATCAGTCGCGGCAAGTACCAGGCACCGGCATCACCGGCCATCAGTCCGATGTTGATATAACTCTCGGCCAGCGTGGCCGAGCTGGCCATCAAGCGGATATCGCACATCAAGGCCATGTCGCAGCCAGCGCCTCGCGCAGCGCCGTTGACAGCGGCAATGACCGGTTTTTCCATCCGCTCCAGCGTGAGCGCAATGCGATGCACGTGGCGGTACAGAAAATCCTTGCGTCCCATGCTGTCCATTTCACTGAACTTAGCCATTTCCTCGAAGTCGCCACCCGCACAGAAGGCGCGTCCGGCACCGGTGACCACGATCACCTTGACTCGCTCATCAGCTTCGGCCTGCTCAAGTGCTGCGCGCCAAGCATCCACCATCTCAAGATCGAAGGCATTGAGCTGATCGGGCCGGTTGAGGGTCAGGGTCGCAATGCCGTCGGCATCAACCGCAAGCAAGATGGCAGGAACGACGGACATGGAAAACCTTTCTGACGGTGGGATGAACAAGGATCAAGGATCAAGG